>NZ_BLJH01000003.1:0-330221 GCF_009811895.1 Novosphingobium sp. TCA1
ATCTTCATTCTAGGAAGGGAAAATAACCGCCCGGGAATTTGGAAAGAAAAGTTTTCGAATGGCGGTGTGGATGCTGTCGTTAGCCCTTATCGATCAGTATCCGGCGCTGTTACTCTATTGCATTACGCACGAAACCCCTCCGGCTACTGCCGGAGAGGTGCAATTCGTGTCGCAATAGTACGCCCGATCAGAACGGGAAGAGGGCGTCGTAGATCTGTTGTCCCCACCGGGCCTGCTGGGCGTCGGTAAGCTGGCCGCGGCCGCCGTAGCTGATGCGGGCTTCGGCGATCTGGGAATGCTTGATCGAGTTGTCGCGGGCGATGTCCTCGGGCCGGATCACGCCGGTGACGACGAGTTCGCGCAACTCGTAGTTGACGCGCACTTCTTGCTTGCCGCGGATCTGGAGATTGCCGTTGGGCAGCACGCCGATGACCGTGGCGGCCACCGTCATGTTGATCTGCTCGCTGCGGGTCGTGTTGCCCACGCCCGTCGCGCTGGACTTCGAATCCGTGCTGACGAGGTTCGAGGGGTCGGGATTGCCCGGCAGGATCTTGGGGATCACGGTTTCCAGCCCCAGCAGCGCGGCGATGCCGCTGTTCTCGCTGCCGTTGCGGGTGCGGGTGGTGGAGTTCGCGACTTGTGCGTTGTCCGCGATGTTGATGCGGATCGTCACGATGTCCCCCACGCGCGAGGCGCGCTGGTCGCGGAAGAAAGCGCCGCCGCCGGTGCGGAACAGCGAGGCGCCGCGTGCGGCGTCCGCCTGCTGGCCGTTCGCCACGAGCGCCCGGTCGTCCACCGAGTGATTGCCCAGCGAAGGTTCCAGGCGCGGTGCCACCGGTTCTTCCGCCTCGGACATCTTCGGCGGCTTGCCGACGTTCTTGAGACGGCCCACCGCGCCGCAGCCCGAAAGCAGGCTGGCGGCGAGGAGCACGGAAACGAGAGGTGCGAAACGGTTGTTCACGGCCGGTCTCCCTATTGTGCGGTGATCCGCACGTCGCCCGAGCCCATGGCTACGGCATCGAGCGTGCGGTTGGTGGCGAGGTTGAGCACGCGGACCTGCTCGCCCTTGCCGCCGTCGCTGAGCGCGCGCCCGGCCGAGGTGATCTTGAGCGCGCCGGAGATCAGCGAGATCGTCACCGCCTCGCCACGCCGGACGAGCCGGGGCGCGGTGAGGTCGGTCGAGCGTACCGGAGCACCGGCATTGAGGCGGCGCACCGCCTCCTGCCCCGCTGCTTCGGCCGGGCTCAGCGCATTGCGCGCGATCGCCGGAAAGACCGGCGCGGTGACGAAGTCTGCTGCCGACAGCACTTCGCCGCGTTCGACGGTGCGGGCGAGAACGGGCGCGGGCTCGCCGGACGGCATGGCCGGGGCGGTGGCCAGCGCGGGCGCGAGGAGGAGTGCGGTGAGCATGATCTCAGCTTATCTGCGTCGAGGTCTGGAGCATCTCGTCAGCCGTCTTGAGCACGCGGCTGTTCATCTCGTAGGCGCGCTGCGCGGTGATGAGCGAGGTGATTTCCGAGACCGGATTGACGTTCGAGGCTTCGATGAAGCCCTGGCTCAGGGTGCCGAACGAAGGCTGGCCCGGCGTGGAGATGGTCGGCTGACCCGACGCGCCGGTTTCCAGGAACAGGTTCGAACCGATCGCCTCGAGACCCGCCTCGTTGATGAAGGTGGCGAGTTCGAGCTGGCCCACGGTCTGCATTTCGGCCTGGCCCGCGATCTTCACCTGGACTTCGCCGGTCTTGGAGACGGTGACGTCGAGCGCGCCCTGCGGGATCGTGATGTTGGGCTGGACCAGATAGCCGTCGGTGGTGACGAGTTCGCCCTGGTCGGAAAGCTGGAACGAACCGGCGCGCGTATAGGATATGTCGCCGGAGGGCATGGTGATCTGGAAATAGCCGGGGCCGTCGATCGCCATGTCGTAGGTATTGCCGGTATTGGTCAGCGCGCCCTGCTCGGTGATGCGATAGACGCCGCCGGTGCGCACGCCCGCACCGATCTGGATGCCGGTGGGGACCTTGGTGCCGGTGTCGCTGGTGTTGGAACCGGGGCGCGATACCTGCTGGTAGAGCAGGTCCTGGAACTCCGCGCGCTGACGCTTGAACGCGGTGGTGTTCATGTTGGCGATATTGTTCGAGATGACATCGACGTTGGTCTGCTGCGCGAGCATCCCGGTCGAGGCGATGGAGAGAGAACGCATGTTGGCTCCTCGTTGGATCAGGTGGGTGGAGAAGAGATTCTAGCGGTCAGCCGACCCTGCTCAGGCGGTCGATCGCGCGCTTGCGCATGTCGTTGAGGTCGGCCGAGAGGCGCTGGCTGGTCTGGTAGGAGCGCAGGATCTCGACCATGTGGGTGGTCTCGGTGATCGGCTCGACATTGGAGCCTTCCACGCCGCCGGTCTTGAGCCTGGTCTGCGCCTGGGTGAGCATGCGGCCGTTGGTGCCGGCGAGCATGCCGTCGCCGCGCGGCTCCAGCATGTTCTCGTCCGCGAAATCGGTCACTGCCAGGCGGCCGACAGGGCCGTCGCCGACCATGACCGAACCGTCCTCGGTGATCGTCACGAGGTTCAGCTGATCGGTGGGAACCGTGATCGGCTGGCCGTTCTCGTCCAGCAGGCGCTGGCCGCCGGACGTGGCCAGTTCGCCGGTGCTGAGGATCTTCACGAAGCCCGCGCGCGTATAGGCGACGCCGCCTTCGGGCGTTTCGACATTGAGATAGCCGGGGCCGTCGATCATCACGTCCAGCGCGTTGCCGGTCGACTGGAAGGCGCCCTGCGAGGCGTCGTGAACGGCGCCGAAGTCCAGCACGAAGGATGTCTTGCGGGCATCCTCGACCGGCGCGTCCTTCACGGTCTCGACATATTCGTGGAACAGCGCCTGCTCGCGCTTGTACCCCACGGTACTGGTGTTCGCCATGTTGTTGGCAGTGATGTCGAGCTGGCGGCGCAAGGCCTGCTCATGGCTCAGCAGAACGAAGGAAGAGACGTCCATTCGGGCACCTTGCGAAAAAGTTCCAGATATTCGGCGCTAGGCAGATTTTGCCGCTCAGCTTTCCTATAATAGAGGCGAAATCGCGAAAGCGGATGCGCGGACACCATTTCGGTGCAGGGGGCGCATCCCAGGAGCCAAGGGGATGAATGTGTCCAGCGACGACGTGATCGACATTACGGCGGTCGATGTGCCGGAGCCCAAGAAGTCCGGTAAGAAAATGCTGGTAATCGGCGGGGCCGCGGTCCTGGCGCTGCTTGCGGGCGGCGGCGGAGCCTGGTGGTTCATGCGCGGCGGATCGGAAGAGGCGGAACATGCCCCGGCCGAAAGCGCCGCGGGCGAGGGTGATGCTTCATCCTATATTGAAGTGCCGCCGATGATCGTGAACTTGCGCGGCAGCGACAGCCAGGCGCGCTTCCTGAAACTGCGCTTCATCATCGTCGCCGCCGACGGCAAGACCGACAAGGTCAAGGCCAAGCTGCCCGCGGTGCTCGATGCGCTTCAGCCGTTCCTACGCGAACTGCGGCCCGACGACCTCAACGGATCGGCAGCCGTTTTCCGCATCAAGGAAGAGATGATGACGCGTGCGACCCAGGCGCTTGGCGCGGGCATGGTCAAGGACGTGCTGATCCAGGACCTCGTCCAGCAATGAGCGACGATTTCGACGACTTCATCCTCCCCGATCCGCCCAAGATGGGCGCGATCAACGACGACACTTTCGACCAGGACAGCATCGATGCGCTGTTCGGGTTCGACAGCGACATGCCGGCCGCGCCCAAGAGCGGGCTGAAGGCGATGATCGAATCCAACGTGATCAGCCACGAACGGCTGCCCATGCTGGAAGTGGTCTGCGAACGCATGGTGCGGTCCTTCGCCACCAGCATGCGCAACCTGACTTCGGATGCGATCGACGTCACGCTGGAGGAAATCACCTCCACCCGCTTCGGCGAGTTCATGAACCGCGTGGCGCTGCCCGCGATGTTCGGCGTGTTCCAGGTGACCGAGTGGGAGAACTACGGCGTCGTCACCGTCGATTCCGGGCTGATCTATGCTGTCGTCGATGCCCTGCTGGGCGGCCGCAAGGGTTCGCGCCCGATGCGGGTCGAGGGGCGCGCCTTCACCACGATCGAGACCATGCTGGTTTCCAAGATGGTGCAGCTTGCGCTGGACGACCTTTCGAGTGCCTTCGAGGCGATCGAGCCGGTGACCATGGTGGTCGAGCGCATGGAATCGAGCCCGCGCTTCGCCGCCATCGCCGGACCCAGCAACATCGCCGCCGTCGCCACGTTCCGCGTCGACATGGAAGGGCGCGGGGGCAAGTTCTCGGTGCTGCTGCCTTATGCGACGATCGAGCCGGTCCGCGACAAGCTGCTGCAACGCTTCATGGGCGAAAAGCTCGGCCGCGACCGCATCTGGGCCGCGCACATGGCCAGCGAACTCTACAATACCGAAGTCACCGTGGACGTCGTGCTCGGCGAAAAGCTGATGAGCCTGCGCGACGTGATGACTCTCAAGGTGGGGCAGACGATCGCCCTCAGCCACAGCCCGAACGATGCGCTTCAGGTCCAGTGCGGCGGCGTGCCGCTGGGCCGCGCGCATATCGGCCAGCGTTCGAGCAATATCGCCATTCGCATGGCCACTGACATTTCCAAGGGGTATCCGAAATGACCTTCGCCACAACGATCAATGTCGTGCTGATCCTGCTTTGCGTTTCCGTGCTCGTCCAGAGCGCCCGGATGAGCCGCCGCCTGCGCACTCTGCGCGACACCCAGCTTGCCGAGGGCGTTGCCCAGCTCGAAAGGGCGACCGGCCAGGCCCGCGCGGTGCTGGGCGATCTCAAGCGCGTGCTCTCGACCGACGGCCAGGCCCAGGCCACTGCCATCGCCGCCGCAGAGGAAATCCGCGACGAACTGACCCTGATGGTGGGCATCGGCAATGCCGTGGCCGACCGCATCATGGAAGCGGCCGCCAAGACTCCCAAGGCGGAAGAAAAGGCGCCGCCGAAGAAGCGCGCCGTGCGCAAGCCGCGCACGACCAAGCCCAAGACCGCCGCGCCCGCGGCCAAGTCGAGCGATGCCGAGAAGGTCGTCGCGGGCATTCTCGAAGCCGAAAAGGTTGCCGCTCCGGCTCGCACCCGTTCGCGCCGCAAGGTTGCCGTTCCGGCTGCGATCAACGATGCCAGCGGCGTCGTGCGCGATATCGCCACGGCCCGCGCTTCGCGTGAAAGCGCCGTTGCATGATGCAGCCCCAGGCTTCCGGTTCGGGGCTTGTGGGCGGCATGCTGGCTCCGCTCCGCGCCCTGGTGACGCCCTCGCGGCTGATCCTGGGCGTGGCCGGAGTGGCGGCGGTGGCCAATGCCATCGCCCTGGCCGCGCCGCCCGTCAGCACCGTCAAGGGCGACTCCGGCCGTCTTGGCGCCTCGCTCCAGGATGCCGGGGCACAGCGCGACCGCGTTCTGGCGGCCGAGCGGCGCAAGCTGGAAATGCGCGAGCAGGCGGTCAAGGCCGGCGAGGCGCGGCTGGCCGGCCAGGCCCAGCAGAACCAGGCCGCCGCTGCGGCGACGCCCACCGGCAAGAACGGCGAGGCAGAGCCGGAAGTGCCTTATGACAATCTGGCGCGCATCTATCAGACGATGAAGCCCCAGCGCGCCGCACCGATCTTCGAGAAGCTCGACATCGAAGTGCAGGCGCAAGTCGCGCGCCGCATGCGCGAGCGGGCGACGGCGCAGATCATGGCCTATATGACGCCGAGTTCGGCGGTGGAACTATCGATGGCGCTGGCGGGCCGCAAGGTCATCAAGGCGCCGCCGCCAGTGGCTTCCCAGCCCCAGCCAAAGCGCGGCAAGCCGCAGGCGCTTGCGGCCTCCGGCAAGCCGGTACAACCGGCAGCGCCTCCCGCGCAGTAACGAAAAAAAGCCCCCGTCCAGATCTGGACGGGGGCTTTTTTCATATATGTCGTCCCGGACTTGATCCGGGACCGCTGGCCGTGAACGGCCCACCTTTCGGCCAGGCGCTCTCAAGCAAGGGTTCCCCTCAAGAACGCCAGCGGTCCCGGACTTGATCCGGGACGACGAAACGGGGTCAGCCCTCGTCGGCGGAGACTTTCACGATCAGCACTTTCTCGATGCCCCGGTCCAGCCGCTTGATGGGCGCGGCCATCATTGCCGAGAGCCGCGCGACGTTCACGGGCGCATAGGGCGAGGCATGGAGGCGGGCGAACTCGATGGCGGCTGCCAGTGAGGCAGCGCGCAGTTCGGGCATGCGCTTGGTCAGTTCGGCGGCATTCTCTGCGGACTTCGTCTTTACCGCCAGCGAGAGGTGGAGCACGCCGTCGATCCGGCCGCTGTCGATGATCGGCGCGTCGATCGGCTCCATGACCACGAAAGAGGGATCGGGCGGCGGGATCGGGTCGGCCTTCTTGGCCTCCGTCTTTCCAGTTCCGGTTTGGCCGGTTTCGGCTTGCGTCGGCACTGCCGCTGCCGTCGCCGCGACGGTCGCGACAAGCAGCGCTGCCAGCCGCGAGGCACTGCGGGAAGGGGCGGAAGACGGCATCGGAGACTCCAGATCGGGCCGGACGGAGCGGACCGCCCGGCGGCTTCTTCCTCTATAATAGAACGAAACCCCAGGAGTCAGGTTAAGATGAGTGACGATCGGCGCCCGGCGAAAGTCAGGGTCTTCTCTTCCGGCACGCCGGACGGGAATTCTCCTGGCGCCAAGGCCGGGCAAAACGCGGCGGGCCAGGCCCAACCGAATAACCCCGGACGCCGCCGCACCGATGCGCCCCAGATCGCCGCCCTTGATGCCGCAACCCCGGCTGCCAAAAGCGGCGGGGCGTTGTGGGTCATGCTGGCGGCGGTTTTGTTCCTGATCGGCAGCGCGCTGGGCGGCGTGCTGTTTACGATGTCGGTCCTGTTCCCCGGAGCCCTGCTGTGATTCTTACCCGTCTGCTTGCGACTGCCGCGCTCGTGCCCGGCGCCGCGCTGGTTTCCGCGCCGACAGCGCTGCAATCTCCGGCCCAGGGCGCATCGCCTGCTACTCCGCAGGCGGCAGCTGCGGTCAAGCCTGTGACCCTGCCGCCTGCTCCGCGCCTGCCGCGCTTCGCTGCCGATCTCGCCCAGCAACCGGCGATCGTCGGCCCGGCAGCCTGGGCGAAGCTCTCCGAGGCCGAGGCCTGGACCCGGCTGGCGCGGGTGCCCCGCCCGGAACGCCAGCAGGCGCGCTGGAACTATGCGCGCAGCCTGATCGGACAGGAGCGCGGCGGCGAGGCTTTCGGCGTGCTCGAAGTCATGCGGCAGGACGATCCCGACCTGGAGATGGTCGATACCTTCCGCCTTGCCCAGGGTGCGGCCCTGACCTTGCTGGGGCGCTATCCCGACGCGCTTGCCGCGCTCGGCGCAGCGGGGCTGGGAACCAATCCCGAAGCCTGCGCCTGGCGCCTGCGTGCCCTGGCGCAGAGCGCGCTGGGCGAGCAGGCCCTGCAACAGCTCGATTGCGCGCGTCCGGCGCTGGCCATCCCTCGTCCCAGGGCTTTCGTCCTGGCGGCGGCGCGCGGTGCCATCGAAGGTGGCGCGCCCGCCAAGGCCATGCAGTGGCTTTCGCCGCTTCCCGACCGGGATCCGGCGGCCAATCTCTATCGTGGCCGTGCCGAACTGGCGCTGGGCCATGCCGATCAGGCGCGCCTGCGCTTCGCGCGGGTGGAGCGTTCGGGTACCATGGAGCAGCGCATGGACGCGCGGCTGAGCGAAGTGGAATCCGAGGTGGCGCATCGTGCCGTCGGACCGGAAGCGGCACTCAAGCGGCTCGACGCGATCCGTTACGCCTGGCGCGGCGATGCCATCGAGGAGCGGGCGCTGCGCCTGACCTACAAGCTCTATGACGCGCGCGGCGACTTGTCCGGCGCCCTCGCCGCAGGTGCCGCGCTGTTCCGCTATCATGACGTAGGACGGCAGGGTGCGGACTTCCTTCCGGGGTTGCGCACCAAGCTTACCGATGCGCTCGATCCCGCGCGCAAGCTGCCGCTGGACAAGGCCGCCGGTCTCTACTGGGACTACCGCGATATCGCGCCGGGCGGGGCCGAGGGCGACCTCATGGCCAGCCACCTTGCCGAGCGCCTCCAGCAGGCGGGTCTTTACGAGCGTGCGGGCGACTTGCTGACCTATCAGCTTTTCGTGCGCGCGGGCGATCTGGCGCGCGGCCCGCTTTCGGCGCGGGTGGCGACGCTGTTCATTCTGGCCGGACGGCCGGACCGGGCGCTACAGACCCTTCGCAAGTCCGACGATCCTTCGTTCCCCGATCCGATGATCGCCGCGCGCAAGCGGGTGGAAGCCGCTGCGCTCAGCCAGATCGGCCGGATCGATGAGGCTATGGCCGTGCTCCAGGACGTGCCGGATGCCGACACCCTGCGCGCGGAAATCCTCTGGAAGCAGCGCGACTGGGCACGTTATGCCGAAGCCTCCGCGGCGGGACTGCCGACCGGGCGGGGGCTGGATGCGATCGGCCAGGCCGTGGTCCTGCGCCATGCCATCTCGCTCGCCATGCTGGGCCGCGAGGAAGCGCTCTCGGGCCTTCACGCGCGCTATGCGGCGGCATTCCAAGGGCTACCCTCGGCCCCTGTGTTCGAGATGCTGACGGGAAGCCCTGCGCAGGCCAGCGGCCCGCAACTGGCACGCGCCATGGCGGCGATGCCGTCGGTCAGCCCGGCGGGCGAATTCGCGGACCTGCTGGAACGGGCGCCGGGGAGCACTGCCCCGAGAGGGTGACGGGGCAAGCCGGGACAAACAGAAAGGGCGCCGGGATTTCGATCCCGGCGCCCTTTCTGTTGGGGTTGCAATGCCGTCAGGCGTTCACTTCAGGAACTGCGCCAGCGACATCGAGTTCAGCTGCGCGAAGACCGAGTAGCTTGCCTCGAGAATGGTCTGGCGCTGCGTGATGTCGATCGCCACCTGGCCAAGGTCGGCATCCTCCACCGAGCCGATCACTTCGGTGAACAACGTGATCCGGTCGTCGGCGCGGTCGGACAGGGCTTCGACCTTGTTCTGGTTGCGGCCGTTGGTGGCGTTGACGGTGCGCACGTCCTTGATGCCCACGTCGAGCAGGGCGATCGCATCGCCGATGGCCTGCTTCTGGGTATCGGTCAGGGTTTCGCCGAAGGGACCGGCCTCGGCCAGGGCGCGGAAGGCGGGAATCAGGTTGGTGGCGACCTCGCTGGCGCCGACGCCGTATTCAAGCTCGATGCTGTCGCCCACGCGGGTCGACTGGCGAACGGTGTCGTTGGCGAAGGCATCGGCGGCGTCGAGGCCTACGGTGTCCTGAAGGGTCTTGGGCAGGAACGGCTGGCTCGACGTCTGCGAACCGGCGAACAGGGGGATGCCTGCCTCGGTGGCGTTGAGCGAGGTGCGCAAGTCGCCGAAGGCGCTCTCGATGGTGGCCTGAAGCGAGGGAGAATCGCCAGTGCCCATGGCGGTCATCAGTTCGGTGCGCAGATCCGAAAGCGAGGAATCGATCTGGCTCAGGTTGGCATCGTAGAGCGAGAGCGAGGTCGATACGCGCCCGGCGTTGCTCTTGTACGATTCCTGCTGTGCCAGCATCGAGCGGGCCGACAGGGTGCGCACCGCATCGAGGCCGAGCCCGGCATAGTCGGTGGCCTTCTTGCCGGAGGTCAGCTGGAGCTGGCTGGTGGCGAGGTTTTCCTGCGAGCGCGTGATGGCGCTGGCAAGGGTGCGCTGGAGGGGGATGGTCGCTACGCGGGTCATTGTCTGGTCCTCGTCCTTGTCTTTTAGCGGAGCATGCCGATCAGGGTGTCGTACATGTCCGAGGCCGTGGTCATGACGCGTGCCGCGGCCGAATAGCTGTTCTGCAGGACCACCATCTGGGCGAGTTCCTCGTCGACGTTCACGCCGGAGAAGGAATCGCGGCGATCCAGCGCGTCGCTGAGCCGCGAGGTGGCGTCTGAATAGTTGGTCTGCGCCAATGAGGCCTGCGAACCGGCACTGCCGAGCAGGCGGTTGGCGAAAGTGCCGATGGTCGCGCTGCCGTCCTTGCCGAAATCCACGGAGGCGGACAGAGCATCGACGAAGCTGGCGACATTGCGGATGTCGCCCGAGCCGATCGCCTTTCCGCCCACGGGCACGTCCAACTGGAGCTGGGCCAGCGGCAGCTTGGTCGGGTCCGCCAGGATGTTTGCAGGCACTTCGGCAGAACCGAGACCGCTGGCCGCGCCGGTAAGGCCGGACAGGGACGAGAACGACCGTCCGGTGCCGAGGCGATTGGTCGAGTCCGAAGGGATCGAGATCGTCGAGCCGGAACTGGCGGTATTGGTGTTGAACTGAACGCGGCCGCTGTCGTCCAGTTCGAAGCTGCCGTAAGCCGAAAGCGGGCTGGCGTTGAGCTCCGTCACCAGATCGCCCCAGGTCGAACCTGCGGAGCCGGTCAGGGTATATTCCGTCAGGACCTTGCCGGTGGGATCGCGCAGCACGATCTGCGCGGTTTCGCCGGTGCCGAAGCCGTGGGGATCGCTGGCGACGAAGCCCGAGGGGGCAAGGGCGCTGGTGTCCGACCGGATCAGGTTGTTGAGCCCGAAGAACTGCGAGAAGCCCACGCCCGCGCGGTCGCTGGGGGTGTCCGGGTCCTGCGCGATGGCGATGCCGTTTGCCGACGATGCCGCGCTGATCGACAGCACGCCGTCGGTGAAGCTGGCGGTGGCGTCGGGCGCGAGGCCGTTCGGAGAGGCGGCATTGAGCGCGGCGATCACGTCATCGACGGTCGCGGTCGGGCCGAGGGCGTCGAAATCGATGGTGGCCTTGGAGACCAGCGTGCCGTCCTTGCCGACGACGGCAAAGGTCGCCTTGCCGGTGAAGCCCAGGCGGTCGGTGCCGACAAGCCCGTTCGGCTCGCCGGTCATCGTATTGGGCGGGGGCAGGGTGGTGCCCTCATTGGAAACCTTGTTCAGCGTTTCGGCGAGGCCGGTGAAGAGCTGGCCGAGCTGTTCGGAGAAATTGGGCAGGGCGCGGTCGCGAATGTCGAGCAGGCCGCCCAGCTTGCCGCCCACGGCGGTGGAATCGATCTTCTCGCCGGTCGAGGCGCCCATCACGCCGCTGTCGGACGCGAAGCGGATGTCGATGGCGGGATAGGTCGCCTGCGAAGCCGCAGCGCCCGAGGGGTAGCTGAGCTGGCGCAGGCGCTTGTCGAGCAGGACCTGGCCCGAGGCGGTGTCGATGGTGACGCGGCCGTCAGGCTGTTCGCGGACTTTCACGTCCATCAACCCGCTGAGTTCTTCCAGGGCCGACATGCGCTCGTCCGCCGGGCCGGAGACGCTCTTGCCCAGGCCCTGGAGGCGAGCCACTTCGGCATTGAGATCGTGGATCTTCCTGAGCAGCACATTGGTGCGTTCCACCGTGTCGGAGACTTCGCTCTCGACATCGGCCTGCAGGTTGCCCACGTCGCCCTGAAGCTGGTTCAGGGTGTCGATCGTGTCGGAGACATTGCCGGTGAACAGTGCGATCGACTGCGCCGAGCCCTGGAGGCTGGCGATCTGCGATACCGACGTCGAAAGGGCATTCAGCCGGGCGGCGATGCCCGACTTGGAATCGGTGGATCCCAGCAGCGACTGGAGGCGGTCGAGATAGGTGGAAACCGCCTCGCTGCGCCCGGCATTGCCCGCGCGCTGGTACACCGCGTTCTCGAGGAACTTGTCCGCCACGCGCGAGGGTTCGCCGACCACGACCCCGTTGACCTTCCCGCCCGATACGCCCGTGGAGAGCGTCGTCTTCTGGCGGGCGTAGCCCACCGTGTTGACGTTGGCGATATTGTTGGAAACCGTAGACATTCCCGCTTGAGAGGCCGCAAGGCCGGACATGGCGGAATTGAGTATCTGGTTGAGGGACACGTTTCTGGTCTTCCTGAAAATATCGTCGGGAACGGGAAGGTCTTGGGGAAGCGGCCGTTAACGCCGCTTCGATCAGCGCTTCAGGTTGCTGACTTCCTGCAGCATGTCGTCGACCGTGGTGATGATCTTCGACGATGCGCTGTAGGCGCGCTGGAACAGGATCATGTTCGAGAACTCGGACGCCAGATCGACGTTCGAGGCTTCGAGCACACCGGCCGAGATCGAACCGCCGCCCAGCGCGCCGGGCTCGTTGATCGCGACGTTGCCGGAGATCGCCGAGGCGACGTAGGCATTGCCGCTGGTGCGGGTAAGGCCGTCGGGGTTCTGGAAGGTGGCGATCGGCAGCTGGTAGATCGCGCGGGTCGTGCCGTCGTCGAACACGGCGCTGACGATGCCCTTGTCCGAGATTTCGACCGAGGCCACCGTGCCCAGCACGCCGCCGTCGACGCTGGAGGAAAGCAGGGCGGAATCGCTGCCGAACTGGGTCAGGCCGTCAAGCCCGCCGTTGGTGCCGAGGCCCAGCGTGATCGGCGTCGAACCGGCGCCGTTGGCCCAGCCGATGTCAAGGTTGGCGAAGAGGTCCGGGTCGGATCCGGCGACATCGAGGCTGCCGTCGGCATTGAACTTCACCGTGCCGCTGGCCAGCACGCCATCGGTGATCGCGGCGCCGTTGGAGGTGGTGATCTGGGTGGGATCGCCCGAGATTTCGGCAATCCACTCATTGGCGGCGGTCTTGACGAAGTTGAAGGTCAGGCTGTGCGGCGTGCCCTGGGAATCGTAGATTTCCATGGAGCGCGAGAACTGCGGAGACAGTGCGCCGGAAGCCATCGATCCCGGTACATAGGCGCCGGTGATCGGTTCCGCCGTGGAATCGAGGTTGGCGCGCATCGAGATCTTGGTGGTCGGCAGTGCGGCGCCGGTCAGCGAGTTCGGCTTGATCGGCTCCAGCGAGGTGAAGCTGCCGTTGTTCACGTAGTTGCCGCTAGCGTCGAGCGGCCAGCCGGTCAGGTAGTAACCGGCGGTGTTGCGCAAGTAACCGTCGGCATCCGGCGTGAACGAACCGGCGCGGGTATAGGCGATCTGGCCGCTGTTGTCGGCGCTGGAGCGCACGACGAAGAAGCCGGCGCCGTCGATGCCGATGTCGGTCAGGCTGCTGGAAGCCTGAAGCAGGCCCTGCTTGGAGATGAGCGCCTTGGGCGCGGCGGTGACGCCGCCTGCCGAATAGCTGCTCTTCATCTTGCCGTCGGTGACGAGCGTCTGGAACTGGGCCGATACGCCCTTGTAACCGATGGTGTTGACGTTGGTGATGTTGTCCGCGACCGTGGCCATGGCGCTCGCCTGCGCGCCGAGGCCGGAAACGCCGGCATAAAGAGCTGAATAGAGGCTCATTTCGTTCTCCTGTGCGTGACGGCCGGGAAATATGGCGTACCGGCCACCGAACAGAGCCATTGTAGGAAGAATTGCAGCGCCACCTGCGCGAAGGGCCGCGAAAATTTATGGACGACTGCCACGGACGTGACTTTGTCATCCTATAAATGAAACAGATGTCACGGGGGCAATTGACATGACTCTTCGCATTTCGCTTCGCAATGGGGAGCCGGTGATCGTGAACGGTGCGGTCCTGCGCGCGGTCGGCCGTACCGACCTGGTGGTCGAGAACGACGCCACGATCCTGCGCGGGCGCGACGTAATGAAGCCGGAGGAAGCGACTTCCCCGGCGCGCCAGCTCTATTTCGCCTGCATGATGGCCTATATCGATCCGGCCGATCTTTCGCGTCACCAGCAAGTGCTTCTGGCCAGGCTGGAAGGGCTGATGACCGCGCTGGAGACGACGGAGGCCAAGGCGGTCTGCATCCGTTTCGCGCAGAAAGTGGCGACCGGGCAGTTCTATAATGCCCTGGCCGACTGCCGCTGGCTGATCGGCTACGAATCCGACGCGCTTTCCCGTCTGGAACAGCCCGCCGGGATTTCCGCCCCGGTTGCGCAGCCCGCCGCCGAAACCGCGGCCGCGGGCTGACGCGGGAGAAGGCTTCATGGCCAGTCTCGCCGCTGCCGCCGCAGGTCTTCGCCTGCTCACGCCCGACCAGCGCTATGGCCGGGTCGTGGCCGTTCGCGGCGCCCTGATCGAGGTCGAGGGCCTTTCGGGCGCGGCGCAGATCGGCTCGCGCGTCACGCTCAATTCGCCGACCGGACAGGTCGAGGCGGAAGTCACCGGGCTGGACCGGGGTATCGCGCATTGCATGCCCTTCAGCGAGCCGCAGGGCATCGCTTCCGGGGCGCGCGCAGACCTTTCCGCCAGCCAGTTCGCTTTGCGGCCTTCCAGCGGCTGGCTTGGCCGCATGGTCGACGGGCTCGGTCGTCCGGTCGACGGCAAGGGGCCGCTCGAACAGGGTGCGATGCTGCGCAAGATCAAGGCCTCGCCGCCGCCCGCCTCGGCGCGGGCGCGCGTGGGGGCGCGGCTTTCCACGGGCGTGCGCGCGCTGGACCTGTTCGCGCCGCTCTGCCGTGGCCAGCGCCTCGGCCTTTTCGCCGGGTCCGGTGTCGGCAAGTCGGTGCTGCTCTCGATGCTGGCGCGCTGGACCGAATGCGATGTCGCGGTGATCGGCCTGATCGGCGAGCGTGGCCGCGAAGTGCAGGAATTCGTGCAGGACGATCTCGGCGAGGAGGGCCTTGCCCGCAGCGTCGTCGTCGTCGCCACTTCGGACGAGCCCGCGCTGATGCGCCGCCAGGCCGCCTGGACCACGCTCACCGTGGCCGAGCATTTCCGCGACCAGGGCCTTAACGTGCTCTGTCTGATGGACTCGGTCACCCGCTTCGCCATGGCTCAGCGCGAAATCGGCCTGGCCAGCGGCGAGCCGCCTGCGACCAAGGGCTATACGCCGACCGTCTTTGCCGAACTGCCGCGCCTGCTGGAACGGGCAGGGCCGGGGCTGCCCGGACAGGGCGCGATCACCGGCCTGTTCACGGTGCTGGTGGACGGCGACGATCACAACGAGCCGGTGGCGGATGCCGTGCGCGGCATTCTGGACGGGCACATTGTGATCACCCGCCAGATCGCCGAGCGCGGCCGCTATCCGGCGATCGACGTGCTCAAGTCGGTCTCGCGAACCCTGCCGCACTGCCTTGGCGAGGAGGAAAACCACATCCGCCTCGCCGCGCGGCGCGAGATGGCGACTTACAAGGACATGGAGGAAATGGTCCGTCTCGGCGCCTACCGCGCCGGGTCGAGCGCCGAAGTGGACCGCGCGGTGGCATTGGCCCCGCGCATCGAGGACCTGCTCAAGCAGGGCAAGCAGGATCGCGGCTTCGCGCAGGAGAGTTTCGAGGCGCTGGCAGCGCTGATGGAGGTCCCGGATGAAGACGCCGTATGATGCCGCGCTGCGCGTGCAGCAGCGCGAGATCGACGAGATGAGCGCGGCGATCAGCAGCCATTCCGGCGTGCTGGGCGAAGTGGAGAAGGCGCGGGACCGCGTTTCCAAGTCCATGACGCGCGAGGCCGATCTGGCTTCGGGCGATCTGGGCGTCTGCTCCCATGCCTATCTCCAGCGCATGCGCCACGAGCGGCGGCAACTGACGGCGCGGGAGGTCCTGCTCAAGGCCCGCCTCGACGAACTTCGCGACAAGGCGGTCGATGCCTATGGCACGTTCCGCGCCATCGAGACGGCGGCGGACGGCTATCGGCAGGACGCCGCGCGCGTGATCGCCAACGCCGAGCAGGCCGGTATCGACGATTTCGCGGCCATGTCGTTCATCAAGGCCCGGCGCGCCATGCGCCGTGAGGATTCGTGATGGTCGATGGTGTCGGCAGCCAGATCCTGGGCGCCCAAAACGCCAGTCACTCCGGCAGTCTTCAGGGACTGACGGCGGCGCAGAAGGCGCAGCTGATCTATACCCAGGCGCGCAGCGAACTTTCGGGGCGGCTCTGGCGCGCGGCGCTGGGCGGCGATGACGAGAAACAGGCCGGAGGCCTGATCGACAAGCGTTCCGATCCGCTGGGGCTGGACGGCCTTCTGGCCCTGCTCGACGAGAAAACAAGGGCGGCATCCGGCCATCCTGCCGCGCCCGAACAAGCACTTCCCAAGGCGTCTGCCGATGCTGCCGCCTGCGGTTCACAGGGGGGCGTATGGGAACGTTTCGCCCGGCAGCAGGGTGAACGGGCCGGAGAAGGCGAAAGCGAAAACGGCGCCAATGCCGCGCTTTCGATGCAGAACGGCCCCAATGCCCGTTACGCCGGCATTCTCGGCTCGGCGGCCTCGCGTACCGGCATTCCCGCCGCGGCGCTGGCTACGATCGTCAATGCGGAAGCGGCCAAGGGTTCCGACGGCCGCTGGCTTCCCTACTCGCGTAATCCGCGCTCCAGCGCGGCGGGCATCGGCCAGTTCCTCAACCGGACCTGGGAAGGTCAGGCGGAGCGGGAAGGCACCTGGCTCCATGCTTTTGCGCAGCAGAGCGGCTGGCTGAACGAGCGTGGTCATGTGCGGAGCGAGAGCCGGGGTGCCTTGCTGGCCCTGCGCTACGATCCGCAGGCCTCGATCGAGACGATTGCCGACTATGCCCGCACCAATCTCGCGTCCCTGCGCGGATCGGGCGTGCGGATCGGGGAGGGCGTGGTCGAACAGGCGCAGGCAGCATACCTCGGGCACCATCTCGGCCTGGGTGATGCGGTGCGGTTCCTGAAAGGCGGTCTCTCGCCGGATCGCGCGCGCGCCCTGCTCAATGCTCAGGTCGGCGCCGCCAGTGCGAATCGCCGGATTGAAATGGCGGGAAGCGCCGTCGCCGCGCACCGCTCCTGGCTGCTCGATTATGTCGGCCGCAACATTCGCCCGGACCGTTTCGCGGGCTGATATTCCGGCGAAATGCACTTTGTTCCCGACGAAGTGAAAAAATTTATAGGAAATATAGGAAATCCGGTTATAGGATTAACCTCGCGTTCAGAAATTCACGAGACAACAGGTCTCGTTGAAGCGGAGCAGCGGCGATGGGCGCCCGTAGCTCCTCTCTAACCGGGGGTTCAACATGTCGAAGATCACCATCGCTCTGGAGTCCGCGGTCGCGACCGTCAGCGCGAACATGCCGGCCGAAGGCCAGGCACAGTCGGCACGCCAGCGCGCCGTCGTGGATCGCGCCTTCGCGCAGATCATCAAGCTGATCGCGCCGCGCATCCGTCATTTCATCCGCCAGTACGGGCTCGTCGCCCATTGGGACGACGCCGAGCAGGTCTGCGCGATCGCCGTCCACCGCGCGATCCAGGCCTACGACCCGCAGAAGGCGCAGTTCACGACGTTCGTGAACTGGCAGATCCGCGGCGAGCTTCAGAGCCTGCGTTTCCGCCTGATGACCGATCAGCGCCCTTCCGCCAAGAAAGTGGAAGCCGTCACCGTGTCGCTCGATGCGGTGGGCGTGGGCGAGGATGGCGAGGGTCAGTCGATCGTCGCCTCGATCGAGGACGAGGACGCGCTGGGCCGCACCGAATCCGGCGCTTCCGACTACCTCGCGCGGCAGGCCATGGCCTCGCTGACCGACAGCTATGTCGAGCACTTGCGCAACATCGGCGTCGAGCGGATCCGCCGCAAGGCCCAGCCCAAGAAGGCGCCCCGCACCGAAACCGGTGCCCGCCGCGCGGTCTGGCGCACCGGCAAGTCGATGCTCGATCCCGCCGAACTGGCGGAACTGGAAGAGCGGCTGGAGCATAACCGCCGGGTGGTGGAAGGGCGTCTCTTCGAGATGACCGCTCTCGACACCGGCGACGACGACAGCGGTGTCGCCAAGGAACGCGTCCGGCAGATCGCCAAGCGCGCGGCCAAGACCATGAGCGACCTTGCAGGCGCCGATCCCCGCTTCACGATGATGGCGGAATATCGCCAGTCGATGCTGGCGCCGGTCGCCGCGCACTGACGGGCGGCGGCGCTCCTCCACGCTGGAGCGCCGCGATTTCCCGCTTTCGCAGGCGGGACAAACCGCTTGCATGTCGCGCCCTGAAGTGATCAGGAAAATTCCGACGCGACTGCGGGCAAAAACCGGGTTCCGGTCTCCGAGGGTTGCGGTCACCATCCTATAATGGACCGCAACTTCGGGAGATACCAATGCCTGCCTGCCTGTTCGCCCCGGTCCCGTTTGATCGGAACGCCTCTCCGCGCCGGATGCGCGCGCCGGTTTTGCTCGGCATATTAGGTGGAGGCGTGCTCCTGGCAGGGCAGGGGGCGGTGGCCCGTGCGGATGGACTGCTGGAAACGGCCGTGGGCGCGCCCGAGGGCCTGACGATCAAGGGCGAAGTGCGCGCGCGCGTCGAAGGGATCGACGGGCAGTTCCGCCCCAATGCGGCGCAGGACGATGCAATGTTCTCGCTCAAGACCACGCTCCAGGTCGAATATGACGGCGGGCCATGGCGCATCGGCGGCGAACTCTGGGACGGCCGCGCCTATGGCGAAAAGTCCAATTCCTCGGCAGGGACCGGCGAAGTCGATGCGATGGAGATGGTCCAGGCCTATGTCGGGCTCGATTTCGGCATGGGCGGCGGCTCGAAGGCACAAGTGACGGCAGGCCGGTTCACGATGAACCTGGGTTCGCGCCGCCTGGTTGCCCGCCAGGCCTTTCGCAATACGACCAATGCCTTCACCGGCGTCAATTTCCAGTGGAAGGGGCGCGGCGGCGACCAGCTGACCTTGCTCTGGGCCATGCCGCAGCTTCGCCTGCCCGACGATATCGAAGGCATTCACGACAACTCGGTGAAGCGCGACAAGGAAACCAGCGACCTGCAATTCTACGGCGGCTCGCTGACCAAGGCCGGCGTTCTTGGCGGATCCCTGGAGATCTACGGCTATGGACTGGCTGAACGCGACAGCGCCAACCGGCCGACCCGCAACCGCCACATCTTCACGCCGGGCCTGCGTGCCTATCGCGCGCCCAAGGCCGGACGCGTGGACTATGACGTGGAAGGTGCCTACCAGTTCGGCCGCACCCGCGCCACGACCGCGCCGACCGATCTCACCGATCTCGACGTCTCGGCCTATTTCATCCATGCCGAAGCGGGCCGTACTTTCTCCGGTGGCTGGCAGCCGCGCCTGTCCTTCGATTTCGACATCGCCAGCGGCGATCGTTCCAAGGCGAAGACCTACAACCGTTTCGACACCCTGTTCGGTGCCCGCCGCTTCGACTTCGGCCCCACCGGGCTCTATGGCGCGGTCGGGCGCTTCAACACGATTTCGGGCGGGGCGCGGTTCGAAGTGAAGCCGGACGGCAAGTCGGACGTGATGATGATGTACCGGGCGCTCTGGCTGGATTCGAAGACCGACAGCTTTTCGAACACCGGGGTGCGGGACTCCTCGGGCGCTAGCGGTGCCTTCGCGGGCAACCAGTTCGAGGCGCGCTATCGCCGCACGCTGATCCCCGACGTGCTGCGCGTGGATACCGGCGTCGCTTACCTAGCCAAGGGCCGCTTCCTGAAGGACGCGCCGAATGCGCCCCAGACCGGCGACACCAAGTACGGCTATATCGACCTCTATTTCGATTTCTGAGGTACTCCGTGTCCCGCGTCTTTGTTGAGTGAGCCATTCGCATCCGCGAATGGCTTGCTGCACCGGCCCTCTCCCCCACCCGACCTCCCATCTAGGATACACTGAGTGGGAGGTCGGGTGGGGGAGAGGGCCGGTGCCGCCAAAATCCGCCTGCGGCGGATTTTCAAAAGGACTCTTTCAATCCATCGGCACCAGGCCAGCCGCGAAGGCGATGCGCAGCACTTCGGAGAGGCTGCGGACCTGGAGCTTCTCCATCAGCTTGGCGCGGTAGATCTCGACCGTGCGCGGGCTGATGTCGAGTGCATGGGCGATGATCTTGTTCGATTGCCCGTCGATCAGGCCCTTCAGCACGTCCAGTTCGCGCGGAGAGAGCTGCTCCAGCAGCGAGATCGCCTTTTCCTTGCGACGTTCCTCGGCCGTGGAGGCCGCTTGGTGGGTGAAAGCGGATTCGACCGCACTCATCAGCTTGAGGTGGTCGCAGGGCTTTTCGATGAAATCGATCGCGCCCAGCTTCATCGCCTGTACCGCCACGGAAACGTCGCCTTCCCCGGTCAGCACGATCGGCACGAAGCGGGTGGGCCGCCCACCCACGGTGCTGAGGACCTGCAGGCCCGACGCACCCGGCATCTGCAGGTCGAGCAGCAGGCAGCCGGGTTCCAGCAGCGGCGCGGCTTCCAGAAAGGCATCCCCGGAATCGAAGCAGGTGATGCGGCTGTCGCCGATCATCGCCAGCAGATATTCCAGCGAAGTGCGCACGGCGAGATCGTCGTCGACGATATAGATGCGTCGGGACGTCATCCTGCCTTGAGCTCCAGTTCGGAATAGGAGGGGAAGGTGAATTCGATCGCCGCGCCGCCATCGGGCACGTTGCGCATGGAGAAGCGCCCGCCATGCGCTTCCACGATGCGGCGGCAGATCGACAGGCCGAGGCCCAGTCCGTTCGCCTTGGTGGAGGAAAAGGCCTCGAAGGGGCGATTGAGAATGGTTTCGGGCAGGCCCGGCCCGTTATCGATGACACTGATCATGATGTGGGCATCGTTCAGCTGGCGGGTTGATAAAGTGATTTCAGGCTGCCTGTCGTTGAGGCCCGCGAGTGCGTCGAAGGCATTGTTGATGAGGTTGATCAGCACCTGCTGCATTTGGATGCGATCGGCAAGGACGCATGCAGCTTCGACACTCGGGCGATAGGTCAGCCTCACGCCCGGAATGCGGCTGCGCGAACGTGCGAGCTGAATTGTTTCGGCGATCAGTTCGTCGAGAGGCTCGGCCCGGATCTCCAGTTCGCCCTTGGCCACGAAGGCGCGCATCCGCCGGATGATCGAACCGGCGCGCAGCACTTCCTGACGGGCCAGCTCCAGCATGCAGCGCACTTGTTCCGGGTCTCCGTCGCGCGCCATCATCAGGTCGATGGCGCCCAGCAGGTTGGAGGTGGCGGTAAGCGGCTGGTTGAGCTCATGGGCAAGCCCGGCGCCCATCTCGCCCATGGCACTGACGCGTGAGGCATGGAGGAACTGTTCGCGCAGTTCGCCCATGCGGGCCTGGGCGGCAAGCTGCTCGCGCAAGTTGCGGATGAAGGCGATGGAAATGCGCTCGCTGCCGATGTTGGCCGCGCCGATGGCGATCTCGATCGGCAGTTCGTTGCCCTGGCGGTCGAGTCCGGCGGTGATGCTGGTGGTCGCGGGCAGGGCGGGATCGCTGGCGGGGCGCACGTAGCGGGGCAGCAGCAGCCTGACGTCCTTGCCCAGCACTTCCTCCGCCGAATAGCCGAACAGGGCCTCCGCCGTCACCGAGAAGGAGCGGATGCGGCCGTGCCCGTCGATCGTGATCATCGCCTCCGGCACCGTATCAAGGATCGAGCGAAGTTCGGATTCGCGAGACTTGAGCATCTCGGCGCGCTGCTCGCGTTCGGTGGCATCCATGACGATGCCGATCAGCGAGATCTCGTCGTCCGGGCCGTGATGGATATGGGCGGTGCCTTCCACCACTTTCGGCAGGCCCGAGCCGGAATCGGGTGCCACCGCGACAAGTCGGAAGCCGTGGCGGCCGGGCCGCCAGGTCTCGGGCGGGCCGGGCACGCGGAAGGTACTGCCGAAAGTGGCGAGCAGGTGCCGCTTCCAGTCATCCAGCCCGCCTTCGAACCCACCGGGCTCCAGCGCGAACAGGCGTTCGGCATGGCCGTGGAAGACGAAGCGGTCGGTCGAGAGCGACCATTCGAAGATGCCGAGTTCGTGGAGGTCCACCGCCAGCGCAAGCCGCGCATCGCTGACCAGCATGGCGCGTTCGGCCTGGATGCGGGCGGTGATGTCGGTCATCGAATGGACGATCATCGGCGCAATGTCGCTGCGGGACTGCACCGCCTGGCGATTGTGCAGCACGCGAAGGGCCGCGCCGTCCTTGCGATAGGCGGTCGTTTCGCTTTCGTGGCGAATGCCGCCGAGCAGGGTTTCGACACCGGCCTCCGACATCGGCGGCGTGCCGGTCAGCACTTGCTGGAAGCGGCCGATCGCCTGTTCGGAGGTCCAGCCGTAGAGCCTTTCGCAGCCTGCCGACCAGCGCAGGATCCGCCCGTCCAGGTCGGTAATGGAGACCGGCGCGGCATCGAGCGCGAGGTTGACTGCCGAGCGCGCGCCGCTTTCGCGGGCGATCCGCGACCAGGCCCATGCGATCAGTCCGCAGGACAGCATGACCTGGGCAATGGCCTGGACGATCTCGATCATTTCCGCAGAGGCGACGGCGCGCTGCTCGGCCCAGAAATGCGCGAGGGCCGAGATGATCGGCAGGACCACGCAGAGCAGGAGGCAGGTCTGGATCGTGGCCGAACCGAAGCCGAAGTCGGACTTGCGCGGCCAGGCATATTGTCGTCGCAGCGCGATCACGCCGACCGAGAGCAGGCAGATCGTCACGGCCGTGGGAACCGACATCAGGGCGTGGCGGGTTGCCGGGTCGGCCCGCGAAATGCCAAGCGGAACGAGCATCCCGGAAATGGCCGCCGCTGTGATCGCGACGCAGGCCAGCGGTACGGTCAGGCGCCGAAAGCTGGCGCTGTGCGGGTGGAAGGCCAGAATCGACAGGGCCAGGAGCAGCATGGACAGCGCCGGAAGCACGCCGGGCCGTCCGGGATGGTATCGCGGCTGGAGGGCGACGCTGTCCGGGAAAAGCAGTCGGTCGATGCCGAAGGAGGTCCCGGAAAGATCCTGGATCAGCGCCGAAAAGGCCACGATCAGGGGAATGGCCAAGGCCAGGCGAGCAAGGTTCGGCCGGGAACGATAGACCAGCAGGATGCCCGCGCCGGCCCCGAGGCCGGCCACTGCGGTGAGAGGCTGCATCAGGATCCTGCCGCCCGCGACGCTACCCGCCACGATCGATCCTCCGGGAATCCCGAAGGCCCAGCCGCACAAGACGGCGGCGCAGACAAGTTGCGCCGCGATGACCAGGGCGGGAACGACCGGAGCCTTCCTTACGGGAAACGACCCGCCCAAGCGCTGCGGCGGTGGATTCAGTTCCTGCATTCCGACCCGCTTATTGCGCCTTGTGTCTTAAGGCATCAAGGCGATCGGGCCAATAGGGCCTGACACGTCTTTGTAAATAGACGCGGCGCAGGACAATTCGGCCTTGCCGGATGAGGCGGCAATAAGCGGTTGATTATACTTTCTAAAAAAATATCACCAATCGTTAAGTGATTTTCCTTAGTTGCCGGCACCGTTCTCGTTTGCCAGGCCTTCGATTATCGCACGATTCACGACGATCAAGTCATCGATCGTATCGCGGCCAGTAATGACCTGCGAAGTGTACTTGTCCACCCACATCCCGATCGAAATGATTCTGGCGCGCAAGTCGTCGGGAAGCTGATTGCCCTGGGTGGCGCACATGGACGAGAAGGTCGACCACGCCATTCGATTGCGATGAAGGGCCGGGGCAAGTTGCGCGCCGGCCAGGCCCGCATCCCGCGCGGCGATCATCTCGCCGGTGATCTGGCTCATCAGCCGGTATTCGTTCCGGCGAGGCGTGGCGGCGATCTGCTGCACGCGTTGATAGGCATTGAGTGACATGATGGCTCCAGCAAGGACGTCCGCCACCCCTATATAGGACGATGGCGGGGCGATCGGTCGCGTCCTGCCTGTTTTGAGCCCGGCAGTTCCGAGAGTGTCATTGAAAATCCGTCGCGGCGCACCGCCTCAGGCCCGAGCATCCTATAACTAACGCAGGGCTTCGGCCCCGTAACCTTTTGCGGCCATCAATCGCGGATCTTCTTCATGCTCAACGCCATCGGCCTTGTCGTCATCCTGCTGTGCGTCTTCGGCAGCTTCCTGATGTCGGGCGGCAACATAATGGTCATCGCTCACGCCCTGCCGCACGAAATGCTGGCGATCGCCGGTGCGGCGGTGGGCGCGTTCATCCTCGGCAACTCGATGACCACGGTCAAGAAGACCTGGGCGGGCATCCGCCGCGTCTTCAAGGGCGGGCGCTGGACCGAGGTCGATTTTCGCGACCTGCTGGCGCTGCTTTTCACGCTGCTCGCCACGTTCCGCAAGGAAGGGGCGAACTCGATCGAGAAGCACCTCGACGCGCCCGAGGAAAGCCCCATCTTCACCCGCTACCCGCGCCTGCTGGAAGACGAGGGCCTGGTCGAGTTCACGTGCGACTACTTGCGCATGATGACCGTGAACTTCGAGGATCCGCACCAGCTTGCCGAAGCGATGGAAGGCGATATCGAGCGCCACCATGCCGAGGAAATGGCGCCGCAGCATGCGCTGCAGATGATGGCGGACGGCTTGCCCGCACTGGGCATCGTCGCCGCCGTTCTCGGCGTCATCAAGACGATGAGCTCGATCGATCAGCCGACCGAGATCCTCGGGGCGATGATCGGCGGTGCTCTGGTCGGCACCTTCCTGGGCGTGCTTCTGGCCTACTGCCTGGTCGGTCCGATCGCGCAGAAGCTGCACCAGATCATCGATTCCGACTTCAAGCCCTACCTGATCGTCAAGACCGCCATCGTCGGTCATGCGCAGGGTCAGCCGACCGAAGTGGCCATCGAACTGGCGCGCCGCATGACGCCTTCTCCCTATGCCCCCTCGTTCACGCAGCTCGAGACCGCGCTCGACGAAGTGAAGGATCAGCTCAATGCCAAACCCGCCTGAACCCGCGCAGATCGAAGCGTTGGCGCCTGAATCAATGCCTGAATCGGTGTCCGTTCCCGAGGATCGCTCGCTGCACCTGCCCGTCCACGGCTCGACCGTGACTGCCGAGGACCTGCGCGTCCGCATGGTCCTGGCCTGCGATCTCGACGGCGCGATGCAGATCGATGCCAGCCAGGTCGAGACGGTCGGCCAGGCCGTTCTCCAGCTGCTCGTGGCCGCCCGCACCGAAGCGAGCGAGGCCGGCCACGAATTCGAAATCGTCAATCCCAGCACCGCCTTCGTCGAGCGCGTGCAGGCCTGCGGGCTGGCCGAAGCCGTCGGCCTTTCTGAAGAGGAATTCCCGTCGTGAGCAAACTCATCCTGACCGTCGACGACTCCGCCTCGATGCGGATGCTCCTCAAGGCGTCCCTTGCTGCGCAGGGGTTTCGCGTCGAGAGCGCCGATGACGGCGAGCATGGCCTTGAGCGCATGCACGAAGTGAAGCCGGACTTGCTCATCACCGACATCAACATGCCCAAGATGGACGGCTTCGAACTGATCGAGGCGGTGCGTGCAGTGCCCGAATTCCGCGGCACGCCGATCCTGGTGCTCTCGACCGAGTTCTCGGACGAGAAGAAGACCCGCGCCCGCGAGGCCGGGGCGACCGGCTGGATCACCAAGCCCTTCGAAGCGGCCAAGCTGGGAGCGGCCGTGCGCCGCGTCTGCCCGTGAGCGACGAACTCGACGAAATCCAGGGCATCTTCTTCGAGGAATGCACCGAGGGCCTCGCCGTGGCCGAGGCCGGTCTTTCGGCCATGGCGGCAGGCGATGCCTCTTCCGAGACGATCGCGGGCGTGTTTCGCGCCGTCCACTCGATCAAGGGCGGTTCGGGGGCGTTCGGCCATGCCGCGTTGCTGGCCTTCTCGCACCGTTTCGAGAACGTTCTCGACGAGGTGCGCGGCGGCCGCATCCCGGCCAGCGGCGAAGTGACGCAGACCCTGCTGGGCGCCTTCGACATCCTGTCGGACCATGTCGCGGCGGCGCAAGGCGGCACCGAGCCTCCGGCCGATGCCGGGATGCTGGAGCAGCTTGACGCGATCCTGGAGAACAAGGGCGCTTCGGCCCCGACCTCTACCCCGGTGGCGCCGGAGCCTGCTCCGGTCCAGGAAGCCGACGAGTTCGGCTTCACCCCGGTTGCGGCAGTGATCGAGGACTTCGATCCTTTCGGCTTCGAGCCGGTCGCGGTCGAGCTGGACGATCTTGTCTCGGCCGAACCGGCCGAGCTCGCCGGATGGACCGTCCGCTTCGGGCCTTCGCGTGGTGCGCTGGGCAACGGCGGCGAGCCGATGCTGGTGATCCGCGAACTGGAAGAAATGGGCGCCGCCGTCACCGGTGTCGACATGGAAACGCTTCCGGGCCTGCGCGACCTTGACCCCGAGGACAGCTATTTCGTCTGGACGCTGCGCCTGCCCGGCACCGTGGCCGAACAGGACATCCGCGACTGCTTCGATTTCGTGTCCCCGGACTCGCTGATCGAGATCGCGCGCGAAGAACTGCTGGTCGTCCTGGTGGACGATCCCGTGGTTCCCGAAGCGGATGACTTCGGCGTATTCGAACCGCTGCCCGCACCGGCGGACCTGCTGACCTTGGTGCCGGTTACTGCGGGCGTCACTGGGGATATCGCGCCACTTGAGCCTGCGCCTGCTGCCGCGCCTGTCGTCGCTGCTCCGCAACCTGCGGTAAAGGCGGTAGCGGACAAGCCCAAGGCCGAAGCGCGTCCCGCCAGCGTCGAGGTGGCCCAGACCATCCGCGTCGATCTTTCCAAGCTCGACCAGCTCCTGAACCTCGTGGGCGAACTGGTGATCCGCGGCTCGATCTTGTCGGACCGGCTCTCGCCCGCCGACCAGGAGCGTGTCGAGCTTCCCGAGCTTTCGCGTCTGACGCGCCAGATCCAGGACAATGTGATGTCGCTGCGTGCGCAGCCCATCAAGCAGGCCTTCTCGCGCGTGCCGCGCATGCTGCGCGATCTTTCGGCCGAGACCGGCAAGAAGGTGATCCTCGAAACCATCGGCGAGATGACCGAAGTGGACAAGGGCGTGATCGAGAAGATCGGCGACCCGCTGACCCACATGATCCGCAACGCGGTGGACCACGGCATCGAGAGCGCGGAAGAGCGCATCGCCGCGGGCAAGCCCGAGGAAGGCACGATCCATCTTTCCGCCGAGCAGAAGGGCGCGCGCATCATCGTGCGCGTGCGCGACGACGGGCGCGGCATCAACCGCGAACGGGTGCGCGCCAAGGCCATCGAGCGCGGCATCATCGCCGCCGATGCCGCGATTTCCGACGAGGAGATCGACGGACTGATCTGCGCGCCGGGCTTCTCGACCGCCGAGACCATCTCGAACATTTCGGGGCGCGGCGTCGGCATGGACGTGGTCCGTTCGAACGTCGAGGCGCTGGGCGGACGCCTGGAGATCAACTCCGTTCCGGGCGAGGGCACGACGTTCACCATGGCCCTGCCGCTCACCCTGGCGATCCTCGACGGCATGATCGTGCGTCTTGGCGAGCAGCGTTTCGTGTTGCCGCTGGCCAATGTGATCGAGACCGTCCAGCCCGAGCGGGGCCAGGTCAAGGAAACCTCGCCGACGTCCGAAGTGATCGAGCTGCGCGGCCAGTACCTGCCGGTACGCCGAGTGGGCGAACTGTTCGGCATGCGCTCTCTGCGCCCGGCCGAGGAATCGCTCGTGATCATCGTCGAGAGCGAGACCGCCGGCAACGTCGGCCTGATGGTCGACACGATCGATAACCGCCGCGAAGTCGTGATCAAGAGCCTGGAGGACAACCTCCACCCGATCCGCGGCCTCGGCGGCGCGACGATCCTGGGTGACGGCTCGATCGCGCTGATCCTCGATATCGACGCCCTGGTCGCGACCGGCGGCTCGTCCAAGTATGCGCTGAAAGGAATGGCAGCATGAGCACCGAAGAAACCGAACTCGACGAACGCAAGATCGTCACTTTCACCCTGGGCAGCCGCCTGTTCGGCATCGACATGCGCTCGCTGATCGAGATCCGCGAATGGGAAGAACCCACCCCGCTGCCGAGCGTGCCGCCTTATGTGAAGGGCGTGACCAACTTGCGCGGCTCGGTGGTTCCCGTGGTCGGCCTGTCCGAGCGCCTGGGCTGGGCGCCGAGCGAGCTGCATTCGCGCTCGTGCATCCTCGTCGTCACCATCAATGGCCGCCATGCCGGTTTCCTGGTGGACGAAGTGCAGGATATCGTCGTGATCCAGGGCAGCGAGATCCAGCCCGCGCCGGACGTGGAGATCAACGAGCAGGGCGCCATCGCCGGTCTCGTCAAGATCGAGCGCCGCACCCATGACACGGCCAATGCCGAGGCCATGTGCCTGCTGCTCGACCTCGATGCGCTGAGCCTGACCCGCCAGGTGCCGGACTTCGCGTAATGACCCTGCTGGCTTCTCCTGAAGGAGCGAGTGGCAGTGCCGCTTCGGGTGCAAGCGCCTTGGGCGGCACGGCCGAACTGCGCCCCGCTCAGTTCCGCGACATTGCTGCGATCATGCAGCGGGAGGCGCGCATCCATCTGGTCGAGGCCAAGATGACGCTCGTCCACTCGCGCCTGAGCCGCCGCTTGCGCGAGCATGGGCTGTCCAGCTTCGTCGACTACGTCGCGCTGGTGCAGCGCGATGCGCAGGAACGCCATGCCATGGTGGTGGCGCTCACCACCAACCACACGCACTTCTTCCGCGAGAACCATCACTTCGACCACTTGCGCCGTGACGTCCTGCCCCGCTTGCAGGACCGCGCGCGCAAGGGCGAGAAAGTGCGCATCTGGTCGGCAGGCTGTTCCAGCGGCGAGGAAGTCTATTCGATCGCCATGTGCCTGGCAGGCGACGGGCCGACGAGCGCGGCCTGGCTCCAGCAGGGCGACGTGCGCCTGCTGGCCACCGACATCTCGCCGCCGGTCGTCCAGGCCGTGCGCGATGCGCGCTATTCGGCAGCCACGGTCGAGCCGATCCCGGAGAGCTACCGCCGCCGCTGGATGCGCGCGGAAGCGAACGGCGATCACGTTATCGCCGATTCTCTGCGCGAACTCGTCGCGGCGCGGGTGCTGAACCTGTTCGAGCCCTGGCCGATGCGGCGCAAGTACGACGTGATCTTCTGCCGCAACGTGATGATCTATTTCGACGATACCGCCAAGGCCGAGCTGGAGGCGCGTTTCGTCGAGATGCTGGCGCCCGGCGGCACGCTCTACATCGGCCATTCCGAGCGCCTCATCGGGCCTGCCGCGCGGCAGATGAAGCCGGTCGGCCAGACGATCTATGCGCGCAATGACGGAGCATCGGCATGATCCCGGCGCCCGAAAAGACCCGCGTTCTCATCGTCGACGACAGCGCGGCGATGCGCGCGCTGCTGAACAAGCTACTCAGCCACGATCCTGCTATCGAGGTCGTCGGCATGGCGCCCGAGCCGCATGCCGCGCGCGAGATGATCAAGTCGCTCAATCCCGACGTGGTCACGCTCGATATCGAGATGCCGGGGATGGACGGGTTGTCCTTCCTCGAACGGATCATGCGCCTGCGGCCCATGCCGGTGGTCATGTGCTCCACGCTGACCGCGCGCGGGACCGAGGCGACCATCGAGGCCATGCGCCTTGGCGCGGTGGACTGCATCGCGAAGCCTTCCGGCAATCCGCTGGAGATCGCCCAGGACGGCGCGCTGCTGCGCAAGATCGTCAAGGCGGCGGCGCGCTCTTCGGTGCGCCGCACGGCCAGCCCGCCCACGCCCGTCAATGCCGTGCAGGGAACCTTGCGCGACGTCGTGATCGCGGTGGGCGCCTCGACCGGCGGGGTGGAAGCCCTGTTCTCGATCATCGGTGCCCTGCCGCCGGATTGCCCGCCGGTGCTGGTGGTCCAGCACATGCCCGCCGCTTTCACCGGCAGTTTCGCCACGCGGCTCGACAAGGCCGCGCGGGTGCAGGTGGTGGAAGCGCAGAACGGCATGCCGCTGCGCCGGGGCACGGTCTATCTCGCGCCCGGCGGCGGCCAGCACATGGAATTGCTGGGTGGCACCAGTGGCCAGATCCGGCTGGTGACGGGCGATACCGTCAGCGGACATCGTCCTTCGGTGGATGTGCTGTTCAACTCGGTCTCGCGGCTCGGCTCGCGCGCGGTGGGGGTCATCCTGACCGGGATGGGTTCGGACGGTGCGGTCGGCCTCAAGGCCATGCGTGATGCCGGGGCCCGCACGCTCGGGCAGTCTCGCGAGACCTGCGTGGTCTACGGAATGCCGCGCGCCGCCTTCGAGGCGGGCGCGGTCGAAAAGGAATTCAGTTTGTCCGCCATGCCCGAGGCCATCCTCGGCGCGTGTCGGAGGTAAATGGAGCGGTTCATGCCGGCAGCGTCTGCAATAAAAGTAATGGTGGTCGACGATCAGACGTCCATGCGCGCGATGATCCGTCGCGCGCTACAGGATCTGGGTTTCAAGGACATTCGCGACAAGGCTGGCCCGGTCGAGGCGCTTGCCGCGATCAAGGCCGATCGCGTTCACCTCATCATCTCCGACTACAACATGCCCGACATGGACGGCTTGCAGTTCCTGGAAGCGGTGCGGCAGGATCCGGTGATCGGCAAGACCGTGTTCATCATGCTCACCGGTTCGGCCGACAAGGAAATCGTCCAGAAGGCCGCCGCGCTGGGCGTCAACAACTATGTCGTGAAGCCTTTCGCGCCGGCCGCGCTCAAGGAAAAGATCGAGCGCGTCTTCGGGGAGCTGGTCTGAGGCCATGCGCCGCGTCGCCATCGTTCAGGGTGAATACCATGTGGTCTACCAGCCCGGCGTCGTCATTTCGACGCTGCTGGGTTCGTGCGTCGCGGCCTGCCTTCAGGACCCGGTCGCGCGGGTGGGCGGCATGAACCATTTCCTGCTGGGAGAGCCGGGTGCCGATGTGCCCGTCAACCCGGCGGACATGCAGCGCTACGGCGTCCATGCGATGGAGCTTCTGATCAACGATCTGATGAAGCGCGGTGCGCAGCGTTCGCGCCTGCGCGGCCATCTTTACGGCGGCGCCAATATCGTCGCCGGGCTGGGCGGTATCGGCACCAAGAACGGGCAGTTCGCGCGCAACTTCATGCGGACCGAAGGCATTGCGCTCGACCATTGCGACCTGGGCGGGACCCAGGCGCGCAAGGTCGAATTCATGCCTTACGAAGGACGGGTGCGCGCGACGCTGGTTCAGGATCAGCCGCTGCCCCCGGTCGAGCGGCCCAGGCCCGCTCCGGTCGCCCAGCCGACCGGCGAACTGGAACTTTTCTGACTATGGCCGGCCCGGAATCGGCAGGCAAAGACGCGCAACGCACCGAAATGCAGAGAGAAGCAATGACCACTCATTTAGAGGAACTGCCGGAAGGTGCGCCCGCGGCCAAGGTCGCGGCAGCGGCAGATGGACCCGCTGGGCCGCTGTGGCAGGCCCTGGCCCGCGAGATGCGCGTGGCGCGTGAACTGCTGGAGCAGCTGGCGGGTGTGCTCGTCACCGACGAGCGCTTCGTCCTCGACTATATCGACCAGCTTCAGGCTTTCGATCTCATCGCCCAGCACGTCGACGAAAGCGCCGCGCTGCTCGACCGCGTGGCCGGGGGGCAGAGTCCCGACGAGGCCGTGGGGCAGGTGCGCCTGACCGTCATGCAGGACCGGCTTCGCGCCGCGCTGGATTGAGGAACGGAACGTGGCACGGGGCAACGACGAACATCCCACGATCGTCATCCGCAAGGTCAAGAAGCATGCGCATGCCGGTCATCACGGCGGCGCCTGGAAAGTCGCCTATGCCGACTTCGTGACCGCGATGATGGCCTTCTTCATGCTGCTCTGGTTGCTGGCCAACCCGGACAAGGACCAGCTCAAGGGGCTGGCGGAATACTTTTCGCCCAATGCCGACCGGTCCTCCCCGGCGACGACGCTGACCAACAAGCCCGGTTCGCAGCCGGGCATGGGCGGGCACAGCCGCCGCGCCCAGTCGGCCGACAGCGTATCCGTGGGCGAGCCCTCGGCGGAAGCCGGGACCAAGGGCGCGGCGCGCGGCGGCACGGCCGAGATCCCCGAGGCCGCGCTGCGGGTCATGGCGCAGGAAATGCAGCTTTCGCTCGATCCGCCGGTCGACGCCACGCAGGGCAAGCGCAATATCGACGTGCAGCCCGACCGCGACGGGTTCCGCATCCATCTGATGGACAATGAGCATCGCTCTATGTTCAAGGGACCGACTGCGGAACTCAACGACTACGCGCGGGGCGTCCTGGGTCGGATCGCCCGCAAGCTGGCGGGCACCGGCGCGCAAGTGGCGATCGAGGGGCATACCGATAGCAGCGGCGGCCAGAGCGAGGCGAATTGGAACCTTTCGGCCCAGCGCGCCCTTTCCGCCCGCGCGGCCCTGGTCGCCTCTGGCCTGCCGGCGGATCGCTTCGCCGAAGTGGTGGCCAAGGCAGGGACCGAGCCGGTCTATCCCGACCGCCCGGATCGCCCGGAAAACCGCCGTATCACCATCGTCGTCATGGCCGAGCCTTCGGCGCTCCCGCGCGACGCCAGCTTCAAGTTCTGACGCGATGGGCAAAGATTGGAGAATGTCGTGATCAAGCGGATCGTGATCGGCCTCGCAGCCCTGATCGCCGGGACCGGCGTCGGCATCGGCGGGGCCTATGCGGCCAGGCAGTTCCTTCCCCAGGTCATGCCCGATCTCGGCCCGATCAAGGTCGAGACCGAATTCGTGCCGACCGGCACGATGCTGGCGCCGCTGACTTTCCCGGATGGGCGGCTTTCGGGCTACGTCTCGTTCGAGTGCCAGGTCGAAGTGGCCAAGGGCAAGGGCGAGGAGGTGACGAGCCAGTTGCCGCTGTTGCTCAACGCGGTGAACATGCGGACCTATCGCACGCCGCTGGCCAGCGGGCCGGACGGCATGGTGCCCGGCATCGAGGCTTTCCGCCGCGTCGTCATGGACGCGGCCGTGGAAGTCTACGGCAAGGACCTGGTGCGCCGGGTGGTGGTCACGCAGGCGTCGCCGGTCTGAGCGAAGGGAAGATGAAGCCAGCGATGCCCGCATCGTCATTCGCCATTTCCCGCGATCCGGCAGGTGCGTCCGGCCCGGATCTGCTCACGCCGCGCGGTCCGCGCGTCACTACGATACTGCTGATCGGCAAGCTCGCGGGCCAGTCCGGCGAGACCATCTGCCGTATCCGCAATATTTCCGACAACGGCCTCATGGCCGAAGTCCACGGCGCCTTCGCGGTGGAAGACCAGGTCGCCGTGACGCTGAAGGCGGGCGACGTCCTGTGCGGCCGGATCCGCTGGTCGCTCAACGGCCGGATCGGCGTGGAGTTCGACGGTCCGGTGGATGTCGCCGCGCTGCTGGGCCATGTCGCCAATCGCATCGGCCCCGAAGGCATCGCGCGCGGACCCCGCTTCGAGGTGGATTGCAGCGCCGAACTCCACGCCGCGCACCAGCGCCACGAGGTGCGGCTGATCGACCTCTCGCAGGGCGGCGCGCGTCTTGTCGGAGACTTGCGCATGGAGCGGGACGCGATCGTCCGCCTCGCGGTTCCCGGGCTGGGCGAGCGCGAAGCCGCCGTGCGCTGGGTGGGCGAGGGCGCTTTCGGCCTTTCGTTCCTGGAGCCGCTCGCCTTCGCGGATTTCGGCCCCTGGCTGAACAACCGGCCGCTACGCTACGGAGCCTGATGAAAAGAAAAAGGGCGCGGCAAGGTTTTCATCCTGCCGCGCCCTTTCTTTCAGGCGATCGAAGGGAGCCGCGTCAACCCGGCCCGCCGAAACTCTTCACCAGCGAACCGGCGATCAAGGCCCATCCATCGACCAGCACGAAGAAGATGATCTTCATCGGTAGCGAGATCGTTGCGGGCGGCAGCATCATCATACCCATCGCCATCAGCACCGCCGCTACGGCCAGGTCGATTACCAGGAAGGGCAGCAGCAATAGGAACCCGATCTCGAAAGCGCGGCGCAGTTCGGAGATCATGAAAGCGGGCATCAGCGTGGTCATCGGCAGTTCCGCGCGCGAGGCGGGCACTTTGCCGGAAAGCTGGACGAAGAGCTTCACGTCGTCGTCGCGGACCTGCTTGAGCATGAATGTGTGGAACGGCTTGCTGGCCCGCTCCAGCGCCTGGGTCTCGTTGATGCGGCCCTGGTTGTAGGGGACCATGCCGTCCTTCCAGGCCGCGTCGAACGTGGGCGCCATGACGAAGAACGAGAGGAACAGCGCCAGGCTGATGACCACCGGGTTCGGCGGCACGCCCTGCACGCCGAGGCCCGAGCGCAGCAGCGACAGTGCGACTATGATGCGCGTGAACGAAGTGATCGTCATCAGGATGCCGGGCGCGAGGCTGAGCACCGTCATCAGCAGGACCAGCTGGATCACCCGGCCGGACATCGCGCCCTCTCCGAGCGGACCTGCAGCGGCGGCGGCCTTCTGGGCCATGGCGGCTTCGGGCAATACGGCAAGAATTGCCGCCCCGCAGAGTGCGGCGGCGACGGCATAACGCTTATGCATCGGAAGGAGCTTTCGGAGTGACCGGACCGATGCACGGCGCGGAATCGAGCATGACGACGCCTTCGGGCGAGATCAGCAGGCTGATCTCGCGGTAATCGCGGCGGATGAGGACGACCGAGCGGCGCGGATCGATCGAAAGGCGCTCGATCAGTTCCAGACGGCGCTCGCCGCGATCCGTGCCGAGGCCTGCGAAAAGCTGGCCGTTCAGCCATTTCTGCGGCAGCTTCAAGTCATAGCGACGCACGACCCAGAGCGCGCCGACAAGCATGCCGAGCACGACGCCGAGCGCGCCGATGGTGCGCAGGAGAGAGAGAAAGTCCATGCGTTCAGCGCTCGCGCTCGACGACCTTGGTGATCTCCAGCGACATGATCTCGCCGTTCATCAGGATCTTGCCTTCCGCCACCAGCTGGTCGTTGACGTAGACGCGGGTGGGGTCACTGTGCCCGCAGTCGAGGGGGATCATCGCGCCGCGGCTCATTTTGAGAACCTGGCGGATGGGGATGCTGGTCGATCCGAGTACGATCGACATGTCGATGGGAATGCCTTCGAGGACGGACATGGCGCGTCTCCTTTCAAGGCTGCTTATAGGAATTATTTTATAGGAGTGCGCGCTGCTAGGCAAAAAATGCCTATAAGGAAGCTGACTGCCGCAAGGGCAGGGCAGGAGCTGTCTTGATGGAATTGAACAACTCGATCGGCGTCTCGGCATCGGGCCTTCGCGCCCAGTCGCTGCGGATGCGTGTGATCGCGGAAAACCTGGCGAACTCGGACTCCGTGGCGAAGACCCCGGATGCCGATCCCTATCGCCGCCGGGTGGCCACTTTCACCGCCGAAGTCGATCGCGCCAGCGGCGCCACGCAGGTTGCCGTCAAGTCGATCGAAGGCGACAAGAGCCAGTTCGGGCGTGTCTACCAGCCGGGCAGCCCGGCGGCCGACGCGCAGGGCTATGTCAGCCAGCCCAACGTCAATCCGCTGATCGAGGCTGCCGACATGAAGGCGGCCCAGCGGTCCTACGAAGCCAATCTCAATGCAATCGAATCCGCGCGCGGCATGACCATGCGCACGATCGACCTGCTCAAGTAAGGAAACACTCCATGGCAATCGGAGCACTCGACGCCGCGGCCGCCTACGGCCGCGCGATGAAGACGGCTGCGCCTTCGGCAGGCGGCGCGGCAGGCGGCCTCGCCGGTCTCGGCGACATGGCCGGCGGCCTTTCCGCCGCTGCGGGCGGCGCTGGCGGCAACTTCGGCAGCATGGTGGAATCCATGGTGACCGACGCCTCGACCTCGCTGCGCACCGCCGAAGCGGAAAGCGCCAAGCAGGTGGCGGGCAAGGGCGACCTCATCGACGTCGTCACCGCGATCGGTGCGGCGGAAACCGCGCTCGATACCGTGGTCGCCGTGCGCGACCGCGTGGTGAACGCCTATTCCGACATCATGCGGATGCAGATCTAGAGCCGGTTCAGGGGAAGTTTCCGCGTCATGACCTCACCCGAAGCCATCGAGATCGCGCGCGCCGCGCTGGTGCTGGTGCTGACCATCGCCGGCCCGATGCTGATCGCCGCGCTAATCGTCGGCGTTGCCATCGGCCTGCTCCAGGCGCTTACCCAGGTGCAGGAAATGACGCTGACTTTCGTGCCCAAGATCCTGGTCCTGGGCGTGGTCATGCTGCTGTCGTTGCCCATGATCGGCCATGCTCTTGGCGCGTTCATGGATCGCATTGCCGACGCCATCGTCACCGGCTGAGGCAATGGGCGGGGGATCTCTCGACCTGGCGACGCTCGCGGCCCTGCCGATCGACGCGGCGACCTTCCTGATCCTGTTCTGCCGGGTCGGGGCGGTGATCATGCTGCTGCCGGCATTCTCCGAGGATGCCGTGCCGCCGCAGATCAGGCTGGTGATGGCGCTCGGCTTCACGCTCGGGCTTTACGGCATGCTTCAGGGACACGTTGCGCCTGCCGTGAAGTCCGAGGCCTCGCTGCCGCTGCTGGTGATCGGCGAGATGATGGTGGGCCTGGCGATGGGCATGATCGTGAAGATCCTGTTCAGCGCCGCCGCCATCGCCGGTTCCATCGCCAGCCAGCAGGTCGGCCTGGCTTCCGCCCTGGTCAACGATCCGTCGATGGGCGGGCAGGCGCCGCTGCTCTCCCGCCTCTTCGGCGTCGCGGCGGTCATCGTCTGCATGAGCCTGGGCGTCCATCACTTGTGGATCGCCTCGATCTTCCAGTCCTATTCGGTGTTCCCAGTGGGCGGCCTTCCACCCGCCGCGCAGTTCGCCGATCTGGCGGTCAAGGTGACCGGGCAGGCGATGGCGCTGGGCGTCAGCCTTTCGGCGCCGCTGATCCTTTATGGCGCGCTGTTCAATGTCGGCCTTGGCCTGGCGGCGCGTGTCGCGCCCTCGATCCAGGTCTTCTTCATCACCCAGCCGCTCAACCTGCTGCTCGGCATCTCGGTGCTGGCGATGACGCTCGGCACGATGCTGACCGCTTTCGCGACCGCGATGGGGTCGTTCATGCAGAACGGATGGAGCCTCTAGAGCCATGGCCGAGAGCGACAAGGACCAGCGTACACACGAGCCGACCCAGAAGAAGCTCGAGGATGCCCGCAAGCGCGGCGAAGTGGCCATGGCCCCGGAAGTGCGCCATGCCACGATGATGGCAGGCGCGCTGATCGTCACCGGATGGGTCGGCATTTCCGCGATCCGTCACCTCGGCATGATGATGACCCGCCTCTGGGGCAGCGCCGAGGACTATGCGCTCGACCCTGACGGCGCCCAGAACCTGATGACCGGCGTGGCGCGCCATTTCGCGCTGTCGCTGCTGCCGGTGTTCGGCGTGCTGCTGGTCTGCGCGGTGGCGACGATCTTCCTGCAGAGCCGTGCCATGCTGAGTTGGTCGCGGGTGAAACCCAAGTGGTCCAAGCTCAATCCCGCCAGCGGATTCAAGCGCATCTTCGGGATGCGGGCGCTGGTGGAGTTCGGCAAGACACTGGCCAAGTTCAGCGCCATCGGACTTGTCGTGTTCATGGTGCTGAGGCCGCGCATGACCGGCCTCGACCAGCTCGTGGGCTTCGCGCCGGGCGCGGTGGGCGCGGCGGCGGGGGAACTCGCCTACGAAGCGATCCGCGCGGTCTTGCTGCTGGTCGTCGCGCTGGCGCTGTTCGATTTCATCTACCAGCGCCGCGCCTTCATGAAGCGCATGATGATGACGCTCCAGGAGGTGAAGGACGAGCACAAGCAGAGCGACGGCGACCCCAAGATCAAGGCCAAGATCCGCCAGATCCAGATGCAGCGCTCCCGCAAGCGGATGATGGCGGCCGTGCCCGAGGCCAGCGTCATCATCACCAACCCGACGCACTATGCCGTTGCGCTCAAGTACGACCACGGTGCCATGGCGGCGCCGGTCGTGGTGGCCAAGGGCCTCGACGCGATCGCGCTGCGTATTCGCGAGATCGCCACCGAATCCAAGGTGCCGATCGTGGAAAGTCCGCCGCTGGCCCGCGCCCTCTATGCCGCCGTCGATATCGATCGGCCGATCCCCATCGAGCATTACGCCGCGGTCGCCGAAATCATCGGCTACGTCATGCGGCTGGCGAAGATCGGGAAGAAGTGAGGTGAAAATGCCGATCCAGCCCGCCCATCGCTCCAATCATCCTATAAGGTCAGAGATGTCCAAGCGTTTCAAATCGAGGATGCGCGCTCCCCTGCTGGCCCTGGCGGCTGGCATGGTCCTGCTTGCGCCCGGCGTGGCCCTTGCCGGTCCGCAGCCGCGTATCAAGGACATCGTCGATGTCGAGAACGTGCGGTCGAACCAGTTGGTCGGCTACGGTCTCGTCGTCGGCCTCCAGGGCACCGGCGACCGCATCCGCAACATTCCCTTCACCGAAGAGACCTTGCAGGCCATGCTGGAGCGCATGGGCGTGAACATTCGCGGCACGCAGATGCTGACGCAGAACGTCGCGGCGGTCACGGTGACGGCAACGATGCCGCCTTACGCCCGCGCCGGTTCGGCGATCGACGTGCAGGTTTCGGCGCTGGGCGATTCCACCAGTCTCCAGGGCGGTATCCTCCTCGTTTCCTCGCTGCGCGCGTTGGACGGGGAGATCTACGCGGTGGCGCAGGGGCCGGTCGCGGTTTCCGGCTTCAAGGCGCAGGGCGCCGCGGCGCGGCTCAGCCGCGGCGTCATGACGACCGCTCGGATCGCGGGCGGTGCCATCGTCGAGCGCGAGGTCCCTTATGACCTGCGCTCCGCCCAGACGCTCAAGCTGGCGCTCAAGAACCCCGATTTCACCACGGCGCGCCAGATCGCGGCCACCATCAACCGCGAAGCGCCCGGCGCCGCGCAAGTGCTCGATCCCGGCACCGTGGAACTCAATCCGGCGGGCGGTTCGGTGATCGACCTGATTACCCGTGTCGAAAATCTTCCGGTCCAGGTGGATCAGGCCGCCCGCATCGTCATCAACGAGGCGGCGGGCACCGTGGTCATGGGCGCCGACGTGCGCGTCAGCCCCGTGGCCATAGCCCAGGGCGGGCTGACGATCAGCGTCACCGAGACGCCGATCGTCTCGCAGCCTGCGCCCTTCTCCAATGGCGAGACCACCGTGGTGCCGCGCACTCGCGTGGAAGCGGACGACGGCAGCGGCGCACATCTGGCGGTGCTGAACAGCGGGACTTCGCTCCAGACACTGGTTGCCGGGCTCAATTCGCTGGGCGTCAGCCCGCGCGACCTCATCACCATCCTGCAAGCGCTGCGCACGGCGGGCGCGCTTCAGGCCGAAATAGCGGTACAGTAAAGATGGCAGATCCGGTTCTTCGTTCGCTTCCTTCCCGTCCCGTGGTCCAGACCCCGGATCGCAGCCCCGCCAAGGTGGCGCGCGATTTCGAAGGCGTCTTCGCCGGACAGATCACCAAGATCCTGCTGGAAACCGTCGAACAGGGCGAGGATTTCAACGGCGGCCACGGCGAGGAAATGTTCCGCGGCGTGCTGGCCGAGCAGATCGGCAACCAGATCGCCAAGGGCAAGGGGCTGGGCATCGCATCCGCCGTAGAGGCGCAGATCATCCGCCTTCAGGGAGGCAGCAACCGTGCCGAATGAACTGATCGAGATCATGACCTCGCTCTCGATGGTGATGCGCGAGGAAACCGAACGCCTCGAAGGCCGCGAGCGTGCGCTCGATCTGGCGGAACTGGCGGCGGCGAAGACCCGGCTCGTGGGTTCGCTGGAAGAAGTGCTGGCGCGCCGCAACCGGCTCGACCCGGAGTGGACCGAGCAGATGGACGACGAGACGCGCGAGCGCCTTGCCGAGGCTCTGGGCGAGTTGCGGGCCGCCTCGATGGTGAACTCGGCGCTGCTGGAGCGGCAGATCGAACTGTCGATGGAGATGATGGGCGCCATCGCCAACGAGGCCAAGCGGCTCTCGGGCAATCGGACCTACACCTATAGCCCCAGGGGCGACATCGCGCGCCTCGATCTGACCACACCGATCTCGTTCAACACCGAATACTGACTGGGCTGAAGCTTTATCGATGCAAGAAGGGGAGGCGTGGCACGAGGCCGTTCCTCCCCTTCTTGCATGACGATCGGTCCTAGAGGGACAGGGAACGCGCTGTCCTGCCCGTCATCGCCGCCGTGTCACCGGAAGGCACCGGGCGTCCGAACAGGAAGCCCTGGCCGAAAGCGCAGCCGAGCTGGGACAAGTGGCGGGCCTGCTGCATGGTCTCGATCCCCTCGGCCGTCACCGGCATGTCGAGGCTCCGGCCGAGGTCGACCACCACTTTCACCAGCTTGCGCCCGGCATCGCTGTCGAGCGCCTGGACGAGGGTGCGGTCGATCTTGATCATGTCGAGTGGCAGCTTGGAGATCCTGGCGAGGCTGGCATAGCCGGTCCCGAAATCGTCCAGCGCCACTTTGATGCCCGCCTCCCGCAGACTCGCCACGGTGGCCTGTGCCGCCTCGACATTGTGCATCACCGCATGCTCGGTGATCTCCACGGTCAGCCGGTCGGGCCGCAGGCCGCTTGCGAAGACGATGCGCATCAGGCGGGCGGCGATCCCGGGGTCGCAGACCTGGCGGGGTGCCATGTTGAGCGACAGTCCGAGGTGGCCGTCCCAGTCGCGGGCGTCACGGCAGCACTGGCGCAGCATCGCGAAAAGCAGATCGTCGTCGAGCGCGGCGTTCTCGGCCAGGCCCAGGAAGCGATCGGGGCCGAGCAGGCCGCGCTGCGGGTGATCCCAGCGTGCGAGGGCTTCGAAGCGGACGGCTTGGTGAGAGGGCAGGGCGACGATGGGCTGGTAATGGGGAATGATTTCCCCCCGCAGCAGCCCGCTGCGCAAGTCCGCCTCCAGGGCGGCGCGTTCGCTCAGGCTGTCGTACATTTCCGGCGCAAACTGTTCGATGGTGCCGCTTCCCGCCTGCTTGGCGTGGGACAGCGCGATCGATGCGCCGCGCAGCAGTTCCTCGACTGTCATGGTGCCGCCCGGGTCGCTGGCAATGCCGATCGCGGCTGTGGGATGAACGATATGGCGGCCGAGGCTGACGGGATCGCCGATCGCCTCCAGCAGCCGGCACGCAATCGTTTCTGCGGCCATCTTCGGGCTGGTGCCCTCTGTGACCGGCAGCAGGCAGGCGAATTCGTCCGCGCCGAGGTGGATGACGGCCAGGTGCCCGGAGAGCCGGGTGCAGCGGTCGTACACGATGTCGATAAGGTGGTCGCCGCAGGCATGGCCGCAAAGGTCGTTGACCAGCTTGAAGCGGTCGAGATTGACCATCAGCAGCGACAGGGCGCGCGAGGGCGCGCGAAGCCCCGCAACAGCCTGCTCGATCAGGCGCAGCGGGGGGACGCGCGGGATCGGCGGGATGGCCGTGGATCGCGGCGGGGGCCGCTTTCCATTCGGCCTGAATGGATGGGGTATGCGCATCGTGTCTTTCGGACCCTTGGACACATACCATTATATCGCTCCGGCGGGGACTACGGGCCGGAGGAGATGTCAATTACCGTCATCTATTCGAAAACAGCAGCCACCACGGTTGCGAGGCCAGCCGGATCGAGTTCGTCGATCGCGATCTCCAGATCGGGATTCTCGCTGTAGCCGAGCATGCGGCCGTGCCGGTCGAGCGTGACCGACAGCACGCGCAGGCCCTGTCCTTCGGTGACGACGGCAAGGCCGCCGGCCGATGGGAAGCGATCGGGATCGACGACCAGGATCGACCGCCCCGGCAGGCCCGCACCCAGGGTCGGGCGCCCGAGACGCAGGCCATAGGCGCGCGGCCCGGCGCTGCGGGGCGCCTCGACCTGGTCTCCGGCGGGGGTGCGCGCGATCAGGCCTTCGGGCAGGGGGCTGCCGAATACCGGTACAAGACGCTGGGGCGGGGCTTCGGCAACAAGCGTATCCGCGCTCGCCGCAGTCTCTACCGCCTCGGGCGAAGGCTTCTGCCTTGCGGCGGAGCGTTCGAGCAGGGTCTGCGGCAGCCCTCGGCCAAGGGGCTCGGCGCGGGCGGCGGGAGCCTGCTGCAGCTCACCGCGTAGCGCACCGATACGGGCGCGGGACTTGGCGATGCGCAGTTCGGGGTTGGCCACCAGCGGCAGGACCGTGTCCAGTTCTCCGCGCTGATAGGCGTCATGAACCACGGCGGTCAGCTGGGCATCGTCGGCGGCGGCGAAGAGGCGGCGCAGCGAAGCGCGGACGTCTTCGTTCCAGCGATCGTAAGGCTTCAGGGCATTCTCGATCCGGGAAAGGATAACCGGGGCGATCCCGTATTCCTGCTCCAACGCGGCGATCGTCAGTGCATTGTCTGAAGCGCGCCGGTTGCGCAGGGCCGCTGCCAGGAGCACCGCGAAACGTTCGGCTTCCGGGTCGGCCCGGTCGGCGGCATGAAGCGGATCGGCCCAGGCCGAGATGTCGAATTCGGGATCGTCGATATCGATCAGCAGATCTGCCGCATCGATGCCCAGGGCGGCGGCAATATCCCGCAGCTCTCCGGCACGCGCGAAGATCTCGCCCCGCTCGATCTTGGAGAGGCGAATATAGGTGATTGTCGGAAGTTTATCCGACAACTCAAGCAGCGATCCAATATTCAACTGCTTTCGGAATTTGCGGATGCGGTTCGGAAAGACGAGCGTGCGGTAAGCATCGATCTCGATTGCGGTCGGCGCCGTTGCAAGCGCCTTCCCAGTCCGCTTCTGCGATCCAAGCGGTTTTTGGGTCATTGAAGCTCTTAAATCTGGCTATGGATGAGGAATTTGTTCCACGGAACGCCCACTCGGTCAATAATCCATTATGTATATCGTGCCAAAGTGGGTCGGATTGCGATCCCCGGCAATAACTTCCACCAGTATCCTTCCTATTTTGCACCATAACGGGTAGTCATGTGGTGTTTCCTGGAAATTTCAGCTTCGTTGCAGGAAAAACTTTCCTACCATTTGTGGGCGCTGCGAATGACGCGATGATCGCACAAACGAAGAGTTAAAAATCTGAAACATATATATTTTGTTTTTGAACGTCTCATCGTTCATTCCGTTCCCCTCCTATTGAAATTCAGCCCACCTCTTTATCCAGAATAGGATGGGCTAGCTTGAAGGCAGGCTGAACGAAACCGCGTCGGCGGCGAATTCCCATCCTGACGGGACGAGGTGAAGGATACCTCTTTAGGGGTAGAAGGACGGCCGACGTTCGGTTTTCAAGGAAAAGGGCGCGATCCCGGCAGGACCGCGCCCCTTTCTGGAGCACCGGAGCAATCGCCTGGAGCGCGGTCAGCCGCGGCCGAGGGCGGTCTTCATCAGGCCGATCTGCTTGCGGTAGAGATTGGTCATGGCCGCGAAGTCGGCCTGTACCTGCCCGAGATTGAGCAGCTGATCTTCAAGCGTCACATTGTTGCCGTCCGGCTTGGTTTCGGTGGTCTCGCCGTCGAGAACGATATGGCTGCCCGCCTGCGGCGGCCGCGCGCCGAGAGCGGTCATGCTGCCCGAGAGTTCGACTTTCGGCCGCGAGACGCGCGGCGCTCCCGCCGTTTCGCCATATTGGGAGACGAGCGAGGAGAAATCCGGGGCGTCGACCGTGCGGGCCTTGAAGCCGGGCGTTTCGTTGTTGGCGATGTTCTCGGCGATCACCCGCTGGTGTTCGGCCATGAACTTCATCGCCTGGCCCATGCCGTCGAAGATAGGAGGAAGTGAAGACATCTGGGATTACCTCAGGAACCGGTCAGGCGCGACAGGGCGGCCTGGTAGTTGGCAAGCTGTTTCTGCTGGTAGGCGGACCCGCCGCCGGACCCGAGCGCTCCATCGACAAGGGCGGTCTTGCCCGAATCCCAGTAGAGCGAGCGATAGGCGGACTGGGTCATCGACAGGGCGGAATTGATCTTGGCCAGCGCCGTAGCTGCGGACTTGGCGTTGGTCAGGGTAAGGTCGGTCGTCAGGTTCATGCTGTAGGTGCCGCCGGGCGATACCTTTGGCGCGTCCTTTTCCGGCGTCTTGGATGCGACCAGGCGGACAGGATCGATGCCCAGCTTCGAAAGTGCGTCCTTGCCGTCGGCGCCGGCGCCGAGTTCGATCTTGTAGCCCGATTTCACCTGGATCCGCAGCGTGGTCTCACCATCCACACGCGGGGTGGTGATCGTCGCCTTGGTGCCGGTGATGCGCTGGATCTTGGTGGAGAGCGTCGCCATCGTCTCGTCGGCGTCGATCGTGATCGTGCGCGTGGCCCCGCCGTCGACCCTTATGGTGAACTGATCCCCCGCGCGCAGGCTGGTCTGGGACGTGAGCGTCGTCGATTCCTGCTGGTTGATCGTGCCGCGGCTGAGGCCGAGCGCGCCCAGGACCGTCGATCCGCCGACGGCCGCAGAGATCTTCACCGGCTCGGCCGTAAGGCCGTGCATGCCCCATTGGGAGATGTTCTCGACTGTGCCCGTGGCCGAATCGATCCGGGCGACGAACCCGTCGACGGTGCCCGATTTCGTGCCGCCGAGGTCACCGGCGGTACGTCCGCCGACATAGAGCGTGCCGTTCACGTAAGTGACGCTGTCGGCCTTGTCCGAGGCCGAAGTGCCGATGTACGTCGTGGTGGCCGATGACAGGGCGCTGTCGATCCGGGTGACGAAAGCGTCCTGGCCGCCGCTGATGGCATTGACCTGGCTTCCGCTGACTGCCGTGGAGGTGGTGCCGACGACGGCGATCTCGCCGCTGTCAGACACGGCGATGGCGCTGGCGGAAACGTTGCCGAGCGCGATAGATCCGAGGTCCGTCGACAGCGAGGCGGCATCGAACCGGCGGACGGATGCGGTGCCGCCCTCGTTGGTCAGGGCCAGAAGGTTGCCGCTGCCGTCGATGGCGAGGGCGGTGATGGAATCGCTGCCGCCGCTGTCGATCAGGCGGCGTTCCTGCACTTTGCCGGTGGCGTCGAGCCGGGCGACGAAAGCGTCGCCGCCGCCCTGGGACGCCCTGCCGGCCACATAGATGCTGCCGTCGTCGCCCACGGTGACCGCGCTGGCCGTTTCATTGCCGATCTGCCGGATCGCGGTCGAGGACAGTTCGGCGCCGGCGGCGCTGAAGCGGGAGACGAGTATGTCCGTCTGGCTGTCGTCCGCACTGTTGAACGCGCCGCTGACCGAACCCGCGACGACGATGTCGCCATTGGGCGCCAGCGAGATCGCCGCGCCTTCGGCGCTGCCTGCCGCGCCCAGGGTGCGCTGCCAGACGACATTGCCTTCGCTGTCCACTTTGGTGAGGAACAGGTCGTTCTTGCCGTCGGAAATGTTCGAGCCGAGATCGCCTGCGGTCGTGCCGACGACATAGCTGAAGCCCTGCTCGTCGGTGACGATGGCGCGCGCCTGGGTCGCGGCGGCGACCGTATAGTCGGGCTCGGTGGTGTCCGTCGTGGAGGAGGAGCTTGTGGTGGTGGTAGTGGCCGTCCCCGCCGCCTTGGCGCGCGCGGTGGCGTCGGCATCCACGCCATTGAGCTTGCTCTCGCGCTGCCAGGTCAGCGAGCCTTCGAGATCCTCCACCTTGTAGATGCGCGCGGCGGTGGGGGAGCCGTATGCCGTTTCGCCGCTGGCGACGATCAGCGCGTCTCCGCCGCCGACCTGGTCGATGGCGGCTTTCTCGATACCGGCCGGGTTGAACACCAGGCCCCATTTGCCGTCGTTCTTCTCTACCGTGAAGTTCGACTTCCACTTGCTGACGGGATTGCCGTCCGCATCGACGACGGGATTGCCGTTGGCATCGACCGATTGCGAGGTGCCGATGGCGGCATTGAGCGCGGCGGCGACGGAATCGAGCGTGGGGGGCTGGGTCGTCTGCGAGAGATCGACGGTGACGATTTCCGTGGTGGTGCCCCGGGTCAGGGTGACTTGCAAGACCTCATTGCCGGTCATGCCCGCGATCGCCGCATCGCGGGTCTTGGAGACGCCCTGGCCGGTCACCTTGGAAGAGGTGACGCCCGCGTTGATGCCGACTGTCGACTGGCCGCTGGCGGGCATGCCGAAATTCAGGTTCAGCAGGTCGGTCTCGGCGCCGCCGAGATAGGCCTGGAGATCGGCGAGGCCCTTGGCGAAGGCCTGCTGGAGCGAGGCGCGTTCGGTGGACGAAGTGGTCGCCTTGGCCGCGCTTTCGGCTAGGATGCGCAGCCGGTCCAGCGTCTTGTAGGTGGTGAAGGCGGTCTGCACGTCCGGCAGATCCTCAAGATTGCTGTCCTTGGTCGTATCGACGAGGGACAGCATCTTCTTGATGGCCAGGATCTGCGAGCTGACCGGGCTGGTATCCGCATCTTCCTGCCATGGCGGCGTGGTCTCGGGCACGGCAAGCGTGAAGGCCTTCTTGGCTTTCATGACCGCCGCGCTGTCCAGGGTGGCAAGCGAGGTGGAAAGCGCGGAATAGGCGCTGGTTCCGCCCAGGACAGAGAGGCCGATCAACCCGTTGTTTAAATTTATCGTCAATTCTGTCTCCATCGGGCGGTTGCGCGGGTCATTCTCCTATAAATAGAGGGAACATGGCCCTGACCGTACGGGATCGAGCAATTTTTCGGGGGTATCGAAGTGACGATGATGGCTGCGGTTGTTGAGCCGCCGGAGCTCAAGAAATACTCGGGGATGCAGCGCGCTGCCGCGCTGATGCTCGCTCTCGGCCGCGATCATGGCGGACCGATCTGGGAGCAGCTGACGACCGAGGAAATCAAGGAGCTGTCTTCCACGATCGCCCAGCTCGGCCGGGTGCCCTCGGTCGTCGTCGAGCATCTGCTCGTGCAGTTTTCCGGCGAAGTCTCGTCAATGGCCTCGCTTCACGGTTCCTACGAGACCACCGAGCGGCTGCTGGAGGGTATCCTTTCGGCGGACCGGGTGAAGGAGATCATGGAGGATATCCGTGGTCCTTCCGGCCGCACGATGTGGGACAAGCTGTCCAACGTCAGTGAAGCCGTGCTCGCGGGCTATCTCAAGAACGAATATCCGCAGACCGTGGCGGTGATCCTGCACAAGCTGCGCCCCGATCACGCGGCGCGGGTGCTGGCCGAACTTCCGCGCGAATTCGCCACCGATGTCGTCATGCGCATGCTGCGGATGGACACCGTGCAGAAGGACGTGATCGTCCAGGTCGAGCAGACGCTGAAGAGCGAGTTCATGACCAACCTGTCGCGCGCCCAGCGCCGCGATCCGCACGAGACCATGGCCGAACTGTTCAACGCGCTCGATCGTTCGACCGAGGAAGCGATGCTGGGCGCACTCGACGAGAAGGCCCCGGAATCGGCCGAACGTATTCGCGCGCTCATGTTCACTTTCGAGGATTTGGGCAACCTGCTGCCGGGCGCGATCCAGGTGATCGTGCGCAATTGCAACAAGCGCGAACTGGCTCTGGCGCTCAAGGGTGCGCCGGACGAGATGAAGAAGATGTTCTTCGGCGCCATGACCGAACGTGCCGCCAAGCTGATGCGCGACGACATGGCCGCGATGGGCCCGGTTCGTGCGCGCGAATGTGAGGAAGCGCAGACGGCGCTGGTACGCCTGGCCAAGTCGCTGGGCGATCGCGGCGAGATCATGCTGGTCGATCCCAAGAGCGACGACGCGATGATCTATTGATCCTTTATCCGGGTTCCGGCCCGGAAGCGGCATCGATCCGGGAATGGGGCGGTGCCGGGCGAAGCGGGACCAAACCTGTTTCGTCAAAGCGAAAGCTCAGGTATTGAAAGTATTTACGAATTCCGAGGGTGCGGCGATAATGGAGGATCCCATGACCATTCAGCCATTCGGTTTCGACAGGATATTTCGTTTTCCTACCAGCGAGCCGGTCGATGAGCGGCGACACGACGAACTGCGCGAGCATGTCGCGGAACTCCAGGCCCGGATCGAGCGCCTGCACGAGGACCACGTTGCCGAACTCGCACGGGCGCGTGTCGACGGCTTCGAGGCCGGGCTGGAGCAGGCACGGGGCGAGCGGGCGGAAGCCATGCTGGCTGCCACCGACGCGCTTCATGCCTCCATCGACGATGTCGAGCGCCGTTTCGATGCGGTGATGGACCAGGTCGTGGCCGAGGCCGGGGCGATCGCGCTCCAGGCCGCGGAATTGCTGGCGGGACATGCGATCACCGCGCAGCCCGCGCGGGCCATCGACGAGGCGCTGACGCGCGCGCTCGATCAGGTGGCGCGCGATACCGCGCTCTCGATCCGCGCCAATCCCGCCATGCGCGAGGATATCGAACGGTTGGTCGAGGATCGCCGTGCCCGCGAACGCCGTTCCATGTCGATCGTCGTCGTCGATGACGAGGCGCTGCCCTTGGGCGACGCTCATATCGGCTGGGCGGAAGGCGGCCTCAACGTCGATGCGGCATCGCGCCGCGCCGCGGTTCTGGCCGAACTTGCAGGCGTTCTGGGAACCGCCGCCGGCCAGGAAGGCGCCGCGTAAACTTTTCCTGTTCCCGGCAAGAGTTGCCTAGCGGTTTATCCTATAATGTCAGGGGCGACACCAGGGGGTGACGCCGCTGACACACGAGGCGACTTTTGAACCCGTTGCGGAACTTTATCGAGCAGATCGGCCCTCGCCGGGCCCTGCTGATGGGCGGCGTGGCCCTTGCCCTGCTGGTCGGACTGGGATGGATGGCCTTCCGCACCCCTGCGGCCGAGATGGGCTATCTCTATACCGATCTCGATCCTTCGGCGGCCCAGTCGATCACCGAGAAGCTGAAGGGACAGAATGTTCCCTTCCAGATTTCCGCGGACGGTACTGCGGTCATGGCGCCTGTCGACAAGCTGGCACAGCTGCGCATGTCGATGGCCTCGGAGCAACTCGGCGGCAAGATCGGCTATGAAGTGCTCGATGCCGAGGAGCCTTTTGGCATTTCCTCCTCGCGCGCGAAGATGAACGAGACGCGGGCGATCGAAGGCGAACTGGTCCGCTCGATCGAAAGCCTCGAAAAGGTCAGCAAGGCACGCGTCCATGTGGTCATGCCGGACCGCGCGATGTTCGAGACCGAACCGCGCAAGGCCAGCGCCTCGGTAACGGTGAAGACCAGCGGGCGTCTTTCGAGCGAACAGGTCCAGGCGATCCGCTATCTCGTATCCTCGGCCGTGCCCGATCTCAATCCCGAAGCGGTCTCGATCGTCGACCAGACCGGCGCGCTGCTGGCGCGGGCGGGCGAGGGCGGCGATGCCGGTGCGGGCAATCTCGAAGACCGGCAGAATTCCGTGGAAGCGCGCCTGCGCAGCGAAATCGAGGCGATGATCGAACCGATCGTCGGCCAAGGCAAGGTGCGCGCCGAAGTGGCCGCCGTGCTCGAACGCGATCAGGTGCGCGAGGAATCGGAAGTCTTCGATCCCGATACCCAGGTCATTTCCCACCAGACCACGGTGGAATCCAACAATCAGAGCGACGAGAACTCTGCCGGTGCCGAGGGCGTGACGGTGGGTTCGCAGCTCCCGGACAACCAGGGCAACGTCAACGGCAGTGGCGGCGACGCGCGCCGCTCCGCCCAGAACGAGACTTCGGAAGACACGACCTACCAGAACAGCCGCACCCAGAAGGTGGCGGTGCGCACGCCGGGCCAGGTGAAGCGCCTGACCGTGGCGGTCATGGTGGACGGCGGCCCGCAGGGCCTGCCCGCCGCGCAAGTGCAGCGTCTCCAGCGGCTGGTCGAGAACGCCGTGGGCTTCGATGCCGATCGCGGCGACAGCGTCGTGGTCGAGAACATGGCCTTCAGTGCGCCCGCCGATCTTGAAGGATCGGAAGGCGGCCTGCCCTTCGGCCTGACCTGGGACCGCATCTTCGACGTTCTGAAGATCCTGATCGTGGGCGGCATCATCCTCTTCGCCGTGCGCATGCTGAGGCCCAAGCCCGCCGAGCCGCCGCTGGTCGAAGGCGTGGTGGAGCGCCGCCTGACCGCCGACGACGCGGAAATGATGGCGCTGAACGAGCGCGCCGCCGAAGGCGACGAGGAAGCCATGCGCAAGCTGGAGGAAATGCGCGCCGAGGAAGGCGAGATGCTCGATCAGGAAATCGCGCTCGCCCAGGTCGACGGCCGCATCAAGCTCTCCGCCCTGCGCCGCATCGGTGACGCCATTTCGGCCAGTCCCGCAGAATCCGCATCCGTAATCCGTCAATGGATGAACAGTTAAAGGGTATGATCATGAGCGACGAGCTCGAGCCGCGCCAACTCGCGCCTGCTCACCTTTCCGACGAGACCCCGGCAGACCTGCCGGGCGACGATGCCGCCGTGCAGTCTCCCCGCCCCACCACGCCGCCGACGCCGGACGACCTTCAGGCCGTGTTCGACGTGCCGGTGAAGGTCCAGGCCGTACTCGGCCGGTCGCGAATGGATATCGGCGAACTGCTGCGCCTGAAGCCGGGCATGGTGGTCGAACTCGACCGCCGCGTCGGCGAACCGGTGGACATCTTCGTCAACAACCGCCTGATCGCGCGCGGCGAAGTCGTGCTGATCGACAGCACGTTGGGCATCACGCTCACCGAAATTGTCCGGCAGGAGGCATGATGCCTCCTTCCGAACACGATCCTACACGGTTCATGCTGGTGGGTGATCTCGGCAATGCGATGGGCCTGGCCGTGGAAATGGTGCGCGGTTCACCCGCCAGCATTGCCGTGGGCACCGCCAACTCCACCGTCTTCGAGGACTGGCACCGCGCCCGCAACGACCTGGTGGTGGTCGATATCGCCGTTAACCTCGACGACGTATTGTCCCGCTTGCGGGGTGAGCGCGCCGAGGGGGGCGAGGGCAGGGGGCCTTCCGTTGGTACCGCAGTTTCCGAACTCGTGGGCCAGAACATCGCCGACGTGGAGCGCGAGCTGATCCTCAAGACGCTGGAGCATTGCCGGGGCAACCGCACCAATGCCGCCTCTATGCTGGGGATCTCGGTTCGGACCATGCGCAACAAGCTGCGCACGTTCCTGTCGGACGGCGTGGCCGTGCCGCCCGGCCTGATCCGCCACTGATCGCTCCCACCTGCCACTGACTGAACACACCCGGTGACCCGATGAACGCTATCGTCTCTCAAAGGCTGGACCAGTTGCTGACGCGCCTCGGCCCCAGCCGCGATCTCGCGCTGGCGCTGGGCGTCAGTGCGATCATCGGCATGCTGATCCTGCCGATGCCGGGCTGGCTGCTCGACATGGGCCTGGCCCTGTCGATCACCGCTTCGGTGCTGATCCTGATGACGGCCCTGTTCATCGAGAAGCCGCTGCAACTGTCGAGCTTCCCGACGATCCTGCTGATCGTCACCATGCTGCGCCTCGGCCTCAACCTTGCCTCGACCCGCCTGATCCTGGGGCATGGGCATGAGGGGCACCAGGCGGCAGGCGGCGTGATCGCGGCCTTCGGCGAGTTCCTGATGGGCGGGGAGACCGTCATCGGCCTCACCATCTTTGCGATCCTCATCGTCATCAACTTCGTGGTCATCACCAAGGGTGCGGGCCGTATCGCCGAAGTGGCGGCGCGCTTCAGCCTCGATGCCATGCCCGGCAAGCAGATGGCGATCGACGCCGACCTCAATGCCGGGACCATCACCGAGGCGCAGGCGCGCGAGCGCCGCGCCGAGATCGAGGCGGAGAGCGGCTTCTACGGCGCCATGGACGGTGCCTCGAAGTTCGTGAAGGGCGATGCGGTCGCCGGCCTGCTGATCACCGCGATCAACATCGTGGTCGGCCTGATCATCGGCGTCGCCATCCACGGCGTCCCGTTCGGCGAGGCTTTCACCACTTACACCATCCTCACGGTCGGCGACGGCCTGGTCAGCCAGATCCCGGCGCTGATCGTCTCGACGGCCGCGGGCCTGCTCGTGTCCAAGGGCGGTGTGGTCGGCAAGACGGGCGCGGCGCTGGGCGAGCAGCTCGGCCGCTATCCCAAGGCCTTCGGTATCGTCGGCGTGCTGATGGGCGCGCTGGCGCTGATGCCCGGCCTGCCGTTCATTCCCTTCGCCACGCTGGGCGGGGCCTGCGGCTGGTTCGCCTGGTCGATGTCGCGCAAGGCCCAGGCCAATGCCGCGCAGGAGCGCATGCAGGAGGCCATGGCCAAGCAGCAGCAGATGGAGGCGCAGGCCGAGGAACCGATCTCGCGCACTTTGGCCATCGACGCGCTGCGCATCGAGCTGGGCTACGGCCTGCTGCCGCTGATCAACGATTCCCAGGCCGAACCGCGCCTCGACGATCAGGTGCGCGCGCTGCGCCGCCAGATGGCGATCGACTACGGCTTCGTGCTGCCTTCGGTCCGCATTCTCGACAATATGGCGCTGCTGCCGAACGAGTACATCGTCTACGTCAAGGAAACCGAGATCGCGCGCGGCGAACTGCGTATCGGCAAGTTGCTGGTGATCAACGCGGGTGGGCAGGACATCGGCATTCGCGGCGAGCCTACCAAGGAGCCGGTGTTCCAGCTTCCCGCGCTCTGGATCGACCGCGACATGCGGCAGGAAGCCGGTTTCCGCGGCCTTACCGTGGTCGACTGCGGCACGGTGGTCACCACCCACCTGACCGAGATCGTCAAGGACAACATCGCCGACCTGCTTTCCTATACCGAGACGCAGAAGCTGCTCAACGAAGTCCACAAGGATACCGAGAAGCTGATCGCGGACCTGATCCCCGGCAAGATCTCGATCTCCGGCGTGCAGCGCGTGCTGCAGAACCTGCTGGCCGAGGGCGTCTCGATCCGCGACATCCCGACGATCCTGGAAGGCGTGGCCGAGGCCACGGCGATGACCGGCAACCTCACGCAAGTGACCGAGCATGTCCGCGCCCGTCTTTCCCGCCAGATCTCGGCGCAGCAGACTTTCGACGGGACGATCCCGATCGTCACCCTGGGCGGCGAGTGGGACGAGGCATTCGGCGAGGCCATCATCGGCCAGGGCGACGACCGCCATCTGGCCATGGCGCCCTCGCAGCTCCAGGCCTTCATCGCCTCGGTCCGCGACACTTACGATCGCCTCGCAGGACAGGGCGAGATCCCCTGCCTGCTGACCAGCCCGCCGCTGCGGCCTTTCGTGCGCTCGATCATCGAACGCGTGCGCCCCGCCACGGTCGTGCTTTCGCAGAACGAGATCCATCCACGCGCCCGCCTGCGCAGCCTCGGCTCGGTGGGCTGGACGGCAGTGAGTTGAGTGGCGGGGCCGACAGGTCCGACGAACAGGGGAGATGCGACCGGTCGGGCCGCGATCCCTCTATGATGAAGTGATGGCCGCAATCTGTCGGCCGGGAGACGTCCAGTAATGCCGGTTTCCGTGAATTCCCTGTTTCCGATGGCCGCCCAGGCAAGCGGCGGCGCCTCTGCGGCGCCTGCGGCGGACAGCCTTGCCGGTGGCGGATCGCTCAAGAGCGCAAGGCAGGCGACGGGCTCGTTCCAGTCGCTGCTGGGTGCCGCGCAGGCGGTCTCCGGCAAGCCCTCCGGGACAGCGAATGCGCCCTTACCCGATGCGCAGGCGACCGCCGATCTCGCGGCAGCTCCGGCTGCCGATGCCCTTTCCGGTGACGCCGCGCTTCTGCCGCAGGCCGAATTCGAACTTCCGGTTCAGCAGGCGGTTTCCGCCGATACCCGGCCGGTGGGCCTGGGCGTGGCGGCAAAGCCCGCTGCATCCGCGCACGCACCCGCTGCCGAGCACATCAAGCCGCACGTCGCTGCGGACCAGCCGGTCCTGCCGGAACTGGTGAAGCAGGCGGCCTCGTCCGGCGATAGTGCAGGGGACCAGGCGACACAGACGGTTGAAGCGGAAGGTGCCGACGGCGATCAGGCCCCGGCCGATGCAGAGGCACCTGCGACCCGGCACGATGCCGAAGTTTCTGACCTCGTCCTGCCCGTCCAGACCAATCAAGCCGCGCCGCCCCAGACGGCCGCCGCATCTCTCCAACCGCAACTCGCGGTCGTGCAGCCGCCCGTGCATGACGATGCCGCTGCTCCCGCGACCGAGGCCGGCAAGGACAAGGCCGAGAGCGCGGTGGCGACCTCCGGCAAGACTTCCGCCAAGCTGGCGAAGGCGGGCGCGCCTGCCGGTTTCGAACGCACCGTGCAGGAGCCTTCGGGGGCACGCGCCCAGAATGTGCCGACCACCGCTGCCGGTCCCGCCGATGCCGCGCCGGATCAGGGCGCATCCTCGGCCGATGCCAACCTTTCGGCGCCGCTGTTCACCCAGACCCTGACCGGCACCGCCGCGCGCCCATCCGCGCTGCCTTATGCGCCCGCCGCCCAATCGACGCCGCAGAGCGCCACGGTTGCCGTGCAGCAGGGCCAGTTCGGCAACGACATCGGCGTCGAGATCGCCCGCGCGCTCGACAAGGGCAGCGACGACCTGCTGATCCGCCTCGATCCGCGCCACATGGGCCGGATCGACGTGCGTCTCTCGTTCGATCACGACGGCGTCCTGCGCGCCGTCGTCTCGGCGGATAGCGCGTCCTCGCTGGACATGCTGCGCCGCGAAGCCACCGACCTGAACCGCGCGCTGGCCGACGCAGGCGTACGCTCCGACGGGCAATCCCTGCGCTTCGACAGCCGCTCGGGCGGTCAGGGCGGCGGGCAGCGCTGGCAGGGCGAACAAGGCCGCCAGGCGGGGCTTCAGTCCCAGGGCGGCGGTCTTTCCGATGGCTTCGGCGGGAGCGACGACCCGATCTACCGGCCGCTGAGGAGCAGCGGCCATGTCGATCTCATGGCATAAGGCACCAGAGCAATGACCACCGTTTCAGGCACTTCGTCCACGGCGACGAACGATACCACAGCAACCTCCTCCTCCGGGCTGCTGTCCGACTACAACCTGTTCCTCAAGCTGCTGACCACGCAGATGACGAACCAGGATCCGCTCGATCCGATGGACACCTCGGAATATACGCAGCAGCTGGTGCAGTATTCGCAGGTCGAACAGTCGATCCAGCAGACCGGCAAGCTCGGGGATATCCTCGGCCAGCTTGCTTCGCAGCAGATGTCGGCGGCTTCGAACTATATCGGTCGCGAGGCGCGTTTCGATTCCCCGGTAGCCGGTCTCGGCGATGCGCCGGCGCAGTGGACCTACTACGTCGAGGGCACGCCTGCCGCGATCACGGCGGAGATCAAGGACTCCTCGGGCAAGGTGGTCAACACCGTGACGCTCGATGCCGAGGCGCAGGGCTCCTACAAGTGGGACGGCACCAAGGCGGATGGCTCCAAGGCCGAAAACGGCGCCTACACGCTCTCCGTGAAGGCCACCGACAGCGCGGGCAATACGCTGGACACCACGATCAACTCGGTCGCCATCGTCAATGACGTGGTGACCGACGGCACCAACATCATGCTGGGCGTGAACGGCATCCGCATGTCGGCCTCCGGCCTCGTCGCGATCGCGGCGGCAGGGACCAATATCGACAGCTGAGGATCTGCCGGGGAAGTGTCCGAGAGGGCGCTTCTCCGGCCTCGCGGTCGCTGAACCGTATGGAAACAGAAAAGCCCCTGAACCGCATTTCGGTTCAGGGGCTTTTCTCGTTCAGGACTGGCCCACCGTACTGCGACAGTCGCTGCTGCCGAGCGGCGCCGCCATGGGCGGGCTCTCCGACGCCTGGAGCGCCACGTCCAGCCTGGTGCATCCCGGCACCCGGTCGGGCAAAGCCAGGATCATCAGGCAGTCCGCGATCGACGGATCGTCGATAGGACCGATCAGTTCGTCCACGTCCTCGTAGGACATGTCCGACTGGCTCATGCAGCGAAGCGCGGCCGCCTGCCAAAGCTGAGACGTTGAATCAACTCTCACCTTCAGCGAGAACCAGAACTCTTCGTGCGAAACGACATTTGGACCGGCCTCGCCGGCGCAATTGAAAGGTAAATTTTCTATCATCGCACTCTCAACAGTACATCAGACCGAATAGATGCAGTCCGTGCCCCCGGACCTGAGAGGGAATTCCACAACCCCTGCCGGAGCAATGGCTGGAGGACCCAGTACAACCAACTAAGGGATTTCCCGTATTCGGTCAGAAACACAGTAAACTATCTCTTACCACCGCCAGGTGAGACGATGGAGCCGGGGATAGGGCGCCTATGCGACGTTGAAATTACAAGATAATCGAAAGACCGCTAAAGCCCGCGAAAGGCGGATTGCTCGCGGCAGCTAACGCTCCGTCAGCCGGTGAATTCTTGGTAAGGGGGGAACCATCAGGCTCCCGGGAACTCTCAGGGGGCTGGCGGCGGGCCGGAGACGCGGCGTGCGCTGACAATCTTGACCATGGGGTCCAGCATCTGCCCCTTCATCACGCCTTCGCCCTTGGTCGACGAGCGCGGCTCGTCCCAGATCTTGCGAACCACGTCCATCCCGGCGACGACATGGCCGAAGGCGGCAAATCCGGCGCGGCTGTCGGGATCGGCAGCCTCGGGCTTTGCATCCAGCGAAGGAATGTCGCCCAGCATGATGGTGAAGTCGGCCGTGGCGCTGCCCGGGGCGAAGCGTGCCATGGAGATCGTCCCTGCCTTGTGACTGAGGCCGGTCGCGCTGGTTGGCTCATGGGCGACCGGGGGGAAGACGTTCACGCCCTGAAGGCCGCCCTGCAACAGTCCGTTGGGCTGATCGCCCCAGTCCAGGTGCATGGCCCGGTAGAAGTTTGCACCGTCGAACCTTTTGGCGTCCACATATTTGAGGAAGTTGGCGACGGTCAGCGGTGCATGGGTCTTGTCGAGGTCCAGCACGATCACGCCCGCGCTGGTGGTGAGGGCGACGTAGACATGCTCGGCCGGCACCGGGGCAGTGGCTGGCACCGGGGCAGTGGCCGGAGCAGGCGCCTGGGCCGGAGTCTGGGCTTCTTGGGCCAGAGCAGATGCGGCCGGGCCCAGAAGCAGACCGGCGGCAAACAGAAAAGGCGCGGCGGCCAGTCGGCCTGCGAACAGAACCGGCAACCTGGCTTGCCGCGCCTTCGTCATGGGATCAGCGTACCCGCGGGCCGCCGAACGGCAGCGGCGGAGGAGGACGGCGCGCGCCGCGCGGCAGCTGGGCCTGATAGGCGCGGCCGCAATGTTCGACGCAATAAGGGAAGCCGGGGTTCACCTTTTCGCCGCAGAAGTGGAAGTCCGGCTCGCCGGGGTGGCCCATCGGCCAGCGGCAGACGCGGTCGCTCAGATCCAGCAGGCTGGTCTTGTCGGCGATGTCCGCGCTGGGCTTGGCGGGAACGAGACGGCGGGGCGGCGCGGGCGGGATCGGCTGCTGCTGATCGCCGGGGCCCTGCCGCAGGAAGCCGCCGGGGCCGACCGAAACCACGCGCGGTCCCTTGGGCGCTGCCGGAGCGGCATCCAGAGCACCGGGGCCGGCCGCAGCTGCGGGCGCCGCCGGTTCGGGAGCACGGGGCGCCGGGGCGGCAGGCGGCGGCGCGGCGCGCACGACAGGCGCCTCCGCCTTGGGTTCCGGCACTGCGGGCGCGGCTTCGACCGGCTTGGGCTTCTTGGGCGCGGGCGCAGGGCGCGCGGGCTTCTCGTTGGCCTTTACCGGGGAAGGGCGGGCCTTGAGGCCGAGGCGGTGGGCCTTGCCGATCACTGCGTTGCGGCTGACGCCGCCAAGCTCGTCCGCGATCTGGCTGGCGGTAGCTCCGCCCTCCCACATCTTGGTCAGCTTCTCGATCCGCTCGTCCGTCCAGCTCATTCGTGTTCCATCTCTTGACCGGGCGACGTGAGAATCGCCCCAAAATTCCGTGGCGCGGCTTGCCTTGGAAAGCCGCAGCCGATACTCGCCGGTCCATGCCCGATCAAACGAATTCGACCGAACTGCCGACGTCCGACGGGACCATGCCCGAAAGCATCGCGCCCCGGACCGTTTCGGCCCGCCAGTTCCCGGCGAAGGGAGAACCCCTGATCCATCAGGTGAACTGGGAGGGGCTCAAGACCCTTTATATGAAGGAGGTCAGGCGCTTCTTCAAGGTCCAGACCCAGACGATCTGGGCACCGGCGATCACGACCTTGCTATTCCTGGTGATCTTCACCGTGGCGATGGGCCGGGGCGGGCGCGAAGTGCTGGGCGTGAACTTCGCCACTTTCGTGGCGCCGGGCCTGATCGTCATGGGCATGATGCAGAACGCCTTCGCCAATGCCAGCTTCTCGTTCCTGGCGGGCAAGATCCAGGGCACGATCATCGACTATCTGATGCCGCCGCTGAGCGAAGGCGAACTCATGCTGGCGATGACCGGGGCAGCCGTGACCCGCGCCGTGCTGGTCGGCCTTGCCCTGACCGGCGCCATGCTGCTTTGGCCGGGCGTCGATCTGTCGGTCGCGCACCCCTGGGCGGTGGTCTGGTTCGGCCTGACCGGATCGATCTTCCTCTCGCTGCTGGGCTTCCTCTCGTCGATCTGGGCGGAGAAGTTCGATCACAACGCGGCGGTTACCAACTTCGTGATCGCCCCGCTCTCGCTGCTTTCCGGCACCTTCTACGTGATCGACAACCTCGCCCCCTCTTTCCAGGCGATCAGCCGCCTGAACCCGTTCTTCTATGTGATTTCCGGCTTCCGCTTCGGTTTCCTGGGCGTCAGCGACATCGGGGACACCAATATGGCCGTCCTCCACAGCGCGCTCGGCATGGGACTGCTGGACGCGGCGCTCGCCGCAGTGGTCTACCTGGTCCTGCGTTCGGGCTGGAAGCTCAAGGGCTGAAACTCCGTCAGGATGTGTGGAATACAAGAAGGCCCCGGTCGCTGGCGACCGGGGCCTTCTTGTATTCCAGTGCCTGTAGCGGCCTCAGTGTGTGAGGCCGCGCCGCAGATGGTATCGCCCGTCTTCGAAGTCGTCGAAGATCTGCGAGAGCGAAGGGTGGTCGACAGGGCCGCCTTCGGAATCCCCCATCAGGTTCTGCTGACTGACATAGGCGACGTAGCTCGATTCCTCGTTCTCGGCGAGCAGATGGTAATAAGGCTGGTCGCGCCGGGGCCGCACGTTGAGCGGGATGGATTCGTACCACTCTTCGCTATTGGCGAAGACCGGATCGATATCGAAGATGACACCGCGAAAGTCGTGATTCCTGTGGCGAACGACATCCCCGATCGCGAATCGAGCGCGCGTTTCACGCGGCGCATTGATGATGCGACCCGCCGTATGGGAAAAAAAAGACGCCTTGTTCATAAGGGAAATATAGGTTTCCTGCGGCTTGCTCACAAGCAACGCTTGTGGACAATCCCCATTTTTTGAAAACAGGGGCTTGGCAAGTCCGATCGACCGGGCTATCGGCGCGCTTCCCGACCCGATGGAGACCTTCCATCGCTATCGCATCTCTAGCGGAGAGGTGGCAGAGTGGTCGAATGCGCTGCACTCGAAATGCAGTGTACGGGCAACCGTACCGTGGGTTCGAATCCCACCCTCTCCGCCACTTACCCATCCAGATCAGCCCCAAACAGTCCCGCAAGGGGCTGATTTCGTGCGTTCTGTCGGCTATACCTTGTCCCAATCGGTCCCGTTTTGTTCCTTCCCTGCAAGGGGTATCGTGGGGTACAAGGCGGGGTATTGCGGAAAGGAGGGGGTACGATACCCCGAGGCGCATGCTGACAGACAAGGAAGTGAAAAACGCCGAGCCGCGCGACAAGCCTTATAAGTTGTCGGACGCGAATGGTCTCTATCTCTATGTCGCGAAGACGGGCTTGAAGTCCTGGCGCTTCAAGTTCCGCCTCCATGGGCAGGAGAAGCTTCTCACCTTCGGGCCCTATCCCGAGGTCAAGCTGAGCGAGGCGCGCGCGAAACGCGATGAGGCCCGGCAGCGCATCCGCAACGGGGAAGATCCGTCCGGAGCGCGGAAGCGCAAGCAGGAGGAGACCAGGAGGGCGCGCTTCGAGGCAGCACAGGCGCTGAGCTTCGAGACGATCGCCCGCACCTGGCACGAACAGTACAAAGATCGCTGGACACCGGTTCATCAGGCCGATGTCCTGCTGTCGCTCGAACGCGACATCTTCCCCTTCTTCGGCACCCTTCCGCTGGCGGAGATCGATTCTCCCACCATCCTGCGGGTCCTGCGGGTGGTCGAGGACCGCGGAGCGATCGAAACGGCGCGGAGGCTGCGCCAGCGCGTGTCGGCCGTGTTCGTCTATGCGATCGGTGAGGGCATCGCGACGGTCGACCCCGCGGCGGTCGTGCTCAAGGCGCTGAAGCCCATGCCCAAGGCGGGGCGGCAGCCGGCGCTGGCCAACCCGACGGAAGGTCGCAAGCTGCTGAAGGAGGCGGAGGCGAGCGCGGCGTCGCCTATCACCAAGCTCGCTTCGCGGCTCCTTGCGCTCACTCAGGCCCGGCCGGGAATGGTCTGCGCCGCCGAATGGAGCGAGTTCGAGGGCATCGACTGGAGCGACCGCCAGTTCGGGCCGTTCCAGCCGCTATGGCGGGTCCCGGCGCACAGGATGAAGCTGAAGGTCGATCAGAAGGACGAAGAGGTCTTCGAGCACCTGGTGCCGCTGTCCTGGCAGGCTGTCGACGTGCTGCGCGCCGTGCGGCGGCTCACCGGCCGGGGGCGGCTGGTATTTCCTGGGCATCGAAGCAGCGGGCGCCCGCTCAGCGGCAACGCGATGAGCTACCTCTACAACCGCGTGGGCTATCACGGGCGGCACGTCCCGCACGGCTGGCGCGCGACCTTCTCCACCACCATGAACGATCTGGCCAAGAAGCGGCGGCGGCTGGACGATTCGGACGTCATCGAGCTGATGCTCGCGCACGTGCCGGAGAACAAGGTGAAGGCGGCCTATGACCGCGCCGGGCACATGGAACGCCGCCGCGAGCTGTCTCAGGAGTGGGCCGACATGCTCATGAAGGGCATGTGCCCAGCCGATGACATTTTGGCCGGACCCCGCCGTAACTGACCGATATCCTTTCTAACCGAAAGACAAGAGGAGCTGATATGAATTAAGTTTCGACCGCTCGCAGCTGCTTCAGCTGCTGACGATTTAGCGACGAAGTCGAAGGAAAGGGATTCCTTTACAGTGGTTTAACCTTAACCTCATGGAATCTTTGGATGAATCTTGACATTGTTCGTTGCTTGTTCTATATGCGGCTACGGTAGGCAACGCTGGATAAGCCTAGTGGCTTGAGGAAAGAACAAGCTGCCCCTTGAGTGACGGTTGCCCTTAGGATGGCATCCTAACAGCACGCAAGGTTCGGGTGCCGGGGGCCTACCACCTTGTAAAATCATACCCGTAGAATTCGAAAATTCTCTTCTGATCGGTGGTCAGATCGGCTCTCCACGCTGGGGTTGGAAAGAGTGCCACCCCAAAATCGCGATGCGATCCTGCTTCCTTCGGAAGGATTGGAGCCAAGGTTTTGGCGGGCTCCACGTCCCAAACTCCTGGTCCCCCGCAATCGATAGCCTGATAGAAGGCGCTCGCCACATAATCGGCAAGTTGCAGGCCCGCGCGCTCCTGATGAGGAAAAGCGGCCATCAGATCCCAGTCTAGCATGGCCATCACTGGCTCGCGCTTTTTCAGATAGACCTGCCCCCCCTGCTGCTGTTGACCCAGATAATATTGGTAGGCCGCCGTTTGGCTGTATCTAATGCCGCCGCGCTCTGAGAATTCGATTTTTATCAGCTTGCTTTCGCCATGATCTTTCATCGTTCGAGCCGCGCAAAAGGCTGTAACGCGTTCAAGTAGAAGACGAATGCAAAAGTTATAATACCATTGTTGAGATGGCATTTTAGCCGCCCTGGCATTGTGATAGCCGCGCATATTCTTTTTGTTAGAACATATGGCGAATGCTCGGACTGGGAGTCTTGCGATTTGTTCGCCAGCCGAGATTTTTCTGGTCGGTGACAGGGTGCGGTAATGCAGGTCATTGCGCTGCCTCACACCAAGGTTGGAAATAATATCTTGGGTCCAATTGAGAACGTGAGGTTCGCGTTTTGCCTGCATGACAACTGCGCTCAAGACCAGCCACTCACTCGCGCCGTTCTGATCGATTGGACGAACGCGCTTTAGACCGGGATCACCAGCTTCATCGATGTACGCGACGTAACCGTATTCTTTATCGCTCAAAGACATTCGGAGATTGGAGCCGGAAAAGTACTTCAGAGTCAACTTGCTAAGTTGAAATAGCTAAGTCCTTCGAGACGGAGCGAGTTGGAGAGAGTAGGGAAATTGAACAAGCTTGTTTGAAGCGACGAAATGGCTGACGGCGACACCGCACGTCGATCCGGCACCGCGGTCCCTTTCCAAATATGAACAAATATGGAACAACGCGAAACGCTTTGGGACGATTCGGGACGGTTTGGTATGGGTGTTCGGGAAGTCAGCGCTGCCGACGTGATACCTTTCGGCACATGGCTGGTCGCTCAGCAGGGCCGGGTCGGCTTCATCGGCGGCCTAGCCGAGGCGGCGGCTGGGGACCCGACGTTTCCGTGCGCCGGGGACATCGAAGATGCCCGGAAATGGCTCCAGCGGCGCATGGCCAGCGGAGACGACTGGGAGGCGCTGGACGACGCCGAACTCGATTGGCTATCCCTGTGAGCGCCGTTGTCCACGCCTACCCGCGCGAAGGCTTCCTGCTCAATTCGGGGCAATGCCGGGAGCCCAGCGAGGACCGGCTGTCGCTTTGCCTGAGGCCCAAGGGCCATGATGGAGACCATGAGATGGTCTGCTGGGAGGGCTTCCGGGTCCGGTCGCCCTGGGGAGACGGCATGACGATCCCTTTCCGCGGCTTCACAAGCTGAGACGATAACTGAAAAGGCCCGAGGCCTCTGATTGCCCCGGGCTTTCAAGTTTGGGTCGCCTTGCACTTTCGCGCAAAAGGGTGGCCTTGGCAGGTAACAGAGTTACTTCCTGAGGACCGGCGACAAAATGTCGCAAGTCACAAAAGGTTCCAATGCCTTATCGATTTTTAATTCGGCGCCTTTTTGGAAGTGGTAATTCGGTGACACATGAGAATCGGTCAGGAGTTTCCCTGATGCATGTCGAGCACCTCTATCTACTGTTTGCCGCCGTCGTGTTCGGAGTTTCGTTGGCCGCTATAGCCATACTCGCGGACGGAAGCCTTGGTCCTGGCATCCGCCGAATATTGGCTGCGCTTGGCTGCTGTGTGATCCTGGTGGGCGTCGTGGCCCTATGAAGCGAAGAGGCCGTCCCCCGCAAAAGGGACGGCCTCACACTCGGTGCAACCGGGGGTTAATCCGCCGAGGTGATGGATTAACATGTGACAAGGGCGGTTGTTCCCTCCCTGGGAAATGATACCTTTCCTGAGGCTGCGGCAGCGCGGATGGACGCGCCCGCTCAAGTCACCGCTTCGGCGGTCGGGTCAGGTGAAACGAGATAGCCTGACAGCCGGTGTCGAGCCCGGTCCGCAGCTACCTCTCAGACGCCGTAGCACCACCCCGCGCTGCGGCGTCATCTGGTAGAGCGGGAGGGCATACGATGCCCGGCATTCCCAAGCGCGCCAGATAACGACAGATGCGCCCGCCAGAATCGCTGACCGCCTTGCTCCATGCGCGATCCGCCGACTGGTAGTTCGCGGCGGCAGTCGGGTTTTCCGGGTCGAGCGCGGCGGGCGGGATCTTCGGGCGCGGCGCGGTGATTGCCGCGACGTCCGCCGCGCGCGGAAAGTCGAGAGCGGGACACGTCTTGCACCCGGCGAGGAGCAGGGCGAGCGAGAGGGCGGCGAGGCGGATCATCGGCAATGCTCCTGATATTCGGACATCTTCGCCAGCTCGGCCGCCGTGTAGTCTTCGCGGGCAATGGCGCAGTTGAGGGCGAGGGCCTGCGGCGCGGTCGTGGCGCGCGCTTCGGGTGGCTTGGCGGCTTCCGTCGCGGCGGCCTGCGCGATCGCCGCGTCGCGCTGGTCGCGGAGCCGCTGGTTCTCGAAGGCGTCGGCCACATTCTCTTCTGCCGACTTCTCGCGCCCAGCCGCACCGGCAGCCGCGCGCGCCTGGTCGTGCTGCTCGATCGCCGCCGCGTTGTCGAAATGGTTCCAGACGAGGAAGCCGACCAGCGCCGCGCCGCCGCCGATCAGGATCCACGCTTCGCCCGGCAGGCCGCCGAGCCACTTCCACGCCGTTTTCGCGAGCGGGATCATGGCTGGCCCTCCACCGGCACCGGCGCATCAGGACCGTTGACCACCTGAACCGGTTGGGGCTCGGCAATCGGGGTGGACTGGCACAGCTGGTCCGTCAGCTTCTCCCGCTCCCGCCCGCCGGACAGCGTGACGAGGGCCGACAGCACATCGGCCAGCTTCACCAGCGCGCCGCCGACGATCGCGGACTGCACGCTTTCGGCCCAGTCCGGCATGTGCCGAGCGAAGGCCAGCGAGGCGATGATGGCGAGGATGATCGCTATGATCCCCCCGCCGATCAGCATGAGGACGAGCCGGTCCCCGTCGCGGTCGCACTTCGTCGTCATGCCATCGCCGCCGCGAGCTTGGTGTGGTAGCCGTCCTTCGCGTAGGCGGGGCCGTTGTAACCCTTGGCGAATGCGCGGCAGGCATTCGGGTCGGTGCTCAGGGCGCGCAGCTCGTCCACCAGGCCGAAGACTTCGATGTATCGGGCTAGCAGCTCGTAGTGGGCGGCCTCGCTGCCCACGGTCGAGAACGCCAGCTCGTAGGGATTGGCGAAGCCGAACTCGTCCCACCATTTGCCGAGCACCTGGAACTTGCCCCACGAGCACGAGGCGAAGGCCGCGTCCGGGTCCTTGCCGCAGGCGAGCCCGAGCTTGTCCCAGCTATCCTCGCGGTAGCCGCCCGCGCTGGGGTTGCTGAACGAGCTCACGGACCACTTGCCCTTGGTCTGCCGGTGGAACAGGTGCCGCTCGAACAGGATCTTGGGGCGACCGTTTCTGTCGTACCCGCCGCCGGAGCTTTCGACCTTGGCGACAGCGTTGATCTGCTTGACGCTGCATCCCAGCCGCGCGGCGAAGGCGGCGATCTCCCCGGCCGTCACGGCTGGGGCGTGCATGTTCGTGAATCGAGAACGGAGCGCTTCCCGGCTGATCGGGCCGAAGATGCCATCGTCGGTGACGCCGAGAGTGCGCTGAAGAGAGCGGGGGTCCATTTCAATCCTCCTTGAGGCCCAGCCGGGCCCGATCTGCCTTTGTGTTTTCGGAAAGCATGCGCTGGGCCTTGGCGCGCTCGCGGCCGATCTTCTCGGCATCGTCGGCCAAGTTGACGAAGACCCACTGCACGACCTTGAGGGCCGCACCGGAAAGCGACTTGATGGCCTTCACCCCGCCGAACGCGATCGTGAAGGAGGCGATGGCCGCGCCGAGCGGGTCCAGGCGCAGCTTGCTGACGGCGAACATGGCGAACAGCGCGCCCCCGCCGCCGATAAGGAGCGAGGTCACCATGGCCCGGCGGATCTCGCGGAACGGGCGGCCCTGCTCGTGCATGACGCCCGCAATGGCGAGCCAGCCGGTCACCATGCCGAACGCGATACTGCCGATTATGGGGTCGAGCGCCCCGAGGGGGGCCATGACGAGGGCGGGGGCGTACTTCGCAATTGCATCTGCCCGCATGCTCACCCCGCCGTTGCAACAGTGACGAAGCTGACCGCCACGAACCAGGTGGCCGCCGCGCCGGCCATGAACCATCGCCCGCGGGCGAAGGCGACTGCGGAGAGCCAGGAGGCGATGCCCGCCATGGTCCAGGCGGCAGCCATGACCGCCCGGAAGCTGATGCTCTGCATGTCGAAGCCGGGGACGCGGTTGGTGAACGGGATCACGAGACCGGCGATGAAGCTGAAGCAGAGGAAGCAAAGCAGCGCGCCGCCCGCCAGCAGGATCACCTTGAGCGAAACCGTCACCGGGTCCCGGATGCCGAGGTGCCACAGGGTGGCCAGCTCGCGCAGCTTGCGGGCGAGGGGCACCGCGCCCAGCGGCGCGCCGACGAAGGCCCACCAGCGCATGACGTCGGCCCAGTAGTCGGGCGCCGCGAGCGGAGCCATGGACTTACTCGGGCCAGCCGCCGAGGATCTGCGCCTCGATCTCGGCAAGCTCTTGCTCCGTCGTGCCCTGGGCGATCGTGCCGATCAGCGCGTCCAGCTCATTCTTGCGGCGCTGGCCCGCCTCGACGAAGTTGGCGACGGTCTTGCCGAGCTGGATCATGTCGGCCGCGTCGAGGGCGATGATGGAGTTGTCAGCCATGCGCCAATCGGTGGTGAACTCGTCGCCGCTCTGAAGTGCAAGCATCGCCATGACCACGGAGCCGGAGATATTCACGCGGCTCGTGGCATCGGTCTCCACCCGCCGCGCGACGCCTTGGATCTCGACCAGGCATCCGCCGTCGCGCACTTGATCACGCGTATTGCGGACCTTTGCCGCGAGCAGAGCCCGCTTCGAGACGTAGAGGAAGTCGGAATCGCTGGAGAGCTGCGAGCCGGGGAACGGACCGGCGGGCGAAATCATCCACTCGCTGACGGCTCGCTGCGAGACGTTTTCCTCCGGGATAGTTCCCTCCGGGAGGGTATAGCTCCGACCGCCATAAAACGCGGTGGAGACGCCGCCGGGGACCGGCTGCGGCTCGGCGGAGACGGTGTCGATCGACACCATGATTGCGGGCCCGTTGATGGTGACCGCGCCGATCTTGTGAAACAGCGGGGTCGCCCCAGGAATGTCCTGGATGATGTACATGGATCGGGATCCTTAGAGGTTGGTGATATCGAGGATGAGGCTGCGCCAGCCACCCAGGCTGCCGATCTGCTGGCTGAGCGGCACACCGGAGGGCGACGACGCGCACATGTATTGGATCGTGCCGCTGTCGGAGTAGAAATTGCCACCGGCCGCTGCGGTGCTGCCGGAGGCCACCACGCTTGTCCGGGACCACTGATTGCGCTGGTAGACCTGGTACCCCTGATAGGGTCCGATCTGGCAGGAACCCTGGCCGGTATAGGTATAGTTCACGGCCGAGTTGGCTTCTTGCTTCTGCGGGACATGGGCGACGCTCCGCCCCGCCAGCGATACGCCGCTGTATCCCGTGTTCGAGAGGATCCCCAGCGGACGCGCAATCGGATAATCCGAAGAGAACACGATCGAGCCATCGGGCTTGTACAGTTCGCAGCCTGCCATGTGAGCGCTGACGGGCGGGCGCCTCTGCGAGAACACGAGCAGCGTCACGTCGCTCGGCCCGACGCTGTAGACGCGGTACGTGATACCGCCCCCGGACGTGGAAACGATCTCGGCCCACGAGCCCCCGGCCGACGTGAGTGCAGGCATGGGCGCGTCGGCGATGGTCAGACCGGCAATGAACACGTCACGCTGGCCGGAGTTGTTGCCGTACTGGCTCCACCCGCTTCCGGCAGGTAGCTGCACCGTCTGCTCGAGCCGGAAGAACACCATGTCCGTGGTGAGCTGACCGCGACCATCGGGCGTGATCGTCTCCATCCCGGCCGTCATCAGTAACCCCCGAAGTAGATGGTGATGTCAGGCGGCGAGCCAGCGTTGGCGCCGCCCGTAGCCGTCACCCCGAACGACCAGGAGATGACCCCCGTGCTCGAATCGAGTGTCACATTGGGGCCGCCGTAGTTGCCGAGGGTCGAGGACGGAAACGTCACCAGCAGCTTGCCCACGAGGCGGGCATCCTGCCAAGTGCCGGAAGAAGCGCCGCCCGTGTTAAACGAACCGAAGAAGCCGCCCGTGTAATCGGTGAATGCGAATTTCACCCGGCCGTCTGGGTGCCTGAATTCAGCGCCTGCGGGCATGTTACCAATTCCCGAAGCGGCCAGCGAGTGCGCCGTTCGGGTGATAGCTGCGGACCCCGTTGTTATCGATTTCGGTGCGCTGTCCGGCGGTGGCGGTGCGGAGCAGGCCGATATTGCCGGTGATCGCGGAAAGCTCGGTTACAGCGATCTTGGCTGCCGTCACCTGACCCGCGCCGATGTTGTTCGCCATGACCGAGCTGGCGGCAAGCTGGTTCGTCGTGATTGATCCATCGACGATGAACTGGGCGTTGTTACGGCGGCGCATCTTCATGTTCCAGAAGTAACAGTAGGCGTTAGGCGTCGCTGCTGCAGGACCCCAAATTCGGAGCCAAGCCTTGCCCTGGCTGCCCCCTGTGTATTTGAATATGCCCTTGAGGATGCGGTACACCTGTCCGGGGAAGGCGTAGAGCGTAGTCCCCTCCACCGCCATGTTGTCGAGGGGGACGGCCCCCAGCCACTCCAGGCTGCCTCCGGTGTTCTTCATGATCATGTCGAACGACACCCTGCCTTCGCTCGCCCAGGAAATGCACTCGAAGCCGAACTCATCGCCCGGCTTGACGGCGATGCCGTAGAGGCCCGAATTCCCGTCCCAGCCGTCCAGGCCGTTGACGATGGACAGCTCGTTGGCGGTGTTGCCGTTGCGCCGCATATGGAGGCCGTAGCGTGACGGCCAGCTAGTGCCCGCCCCGCCGTCAGCGGCATAGACCTCCATGCCTCCCACGCCGTTCTGATTGCGGGTGAACCCGGACAGCCCGCCTGAGGCGAGGTCCCCATCGATCATGAGGTTCTCGAAGTCCATCAGGGTCATGTTCTTCGCCGTGACGGAACGCGCGGCCAGCTCATCCGTGCCGATGGCGTTGGCGGCGATCTCATTTGCCGTCAGCGAGTTCGTCATGATGTTCTGGGCGACGATAAGGCCCATAGCCGGCTGCGAGTAGGGCAGCAGCTCCGTCGCGTTTGCTCCCGTCTCCCCGAGCATTGGGTAGCACATGAATGCCCAACTGTCGGTGTTGCCCGCGATAGTGCCGAACTTTCGCATGTACACCTGCACCCCGACGGTGCCTGCAGGGGCGGTGCCTCGGCAATAGATGCGCTTGAAGTCCGTTAGGTACGAGCCGCCGCCACGCTCGGCCGCGTTAGTATCCTGTGAGGGAATGCCTCCAAAGCCCGCCTGTCCGAGCCATGTGCCTGCTGTGTTCACGAAGGCTATCCCGATCTGCACACTGCAGCGATGCGCGCCGGTATAGAGCGAGAATTCGTATCGTTTGCCGGGATCGACCGGAAAATTCAGCGTCCAGTTGCCGTCCTTGTCGGTCATTTTGCGAAAGCCGAACCAGTCAGGCTCGGGATTGCTTTGCGCGGAGTTCGCTTGATAAACCGCAAACCCGCTCAGGTCTGGGGGTGTCCACTGCGCAGCAGGCCCCGAGCCGCCCGGCCAGTTCGAAGCGCCAGTGAGCGGAGACAATATTTCGCCCCACTGATTGGTCGAATAGACCGCGCCCGGGATATTGCTCTGCGTTCGCACCATGTAGAGGTCAGGTCGAGTGCCAGGCACTGCGCCCGCGAGCATGTTGCCGCCGACGCCGATGCCCAGCTTCGACGATTCGACGGTGCCGACCAGCTTCGTGGCGCTCATGCCGCTGATCTGGCTGTCCGCGATCTGCGTCGCGGACGTGATCGTCGCCACCCATCCGCCACCGATGAACGTGTACATCTTGCTGTCGGCCGTTTGGTATACTTGGCGGCCCTCGAAGTTGTTCGTCGTCGGGAGCGTCGCAACGATCTCGTAGCCGCCCGTCAGCTTGCTGAGCGAAAACGCCAGATCGAAGTTGCGACCAGTGAAAGCACCGGTGCCTGTGGCACGCAAGGTCAGCGTCGCGCTGAGCACAGCGGCGTTGCCGAACTCACCCGGATTACCATTTGCGCCGACTACGGTGGCGGTGCGGCCCGATAGCGACACCTGCAGGCCGTTCGGGTTCGAGGCGATCACGACGTTGAAGTTGGCCGAAACGTCGACGCTGCCTTGCTTCAGAACGAAGGTGGTGGTGACACCATCGTAGCTCTTCACGACACCATTGGCATAAGCCCAGACCTGCCGCGCGGATGCGGTGAGCGCAGGCGTGATCGCCGCCTCGCCGGGGGAACCGGGAGCGCCGGGACTGCCGGGCTGCCCCGGTTCTCCAGGTTCCCCCGGCTCGCCCGGTTCGCCTGCGGAGGCCAGCAGGGAGACGAACTGGTTCGGCGGCGGCAGGCCTGCGGTCGAGACGTGCGCGGTGATAACCGTGTACGATGATCCGGCGTACTGGACGAAGTCGCCGACCTGATAGGTAGCGCCTGCAGCCCATTCGCCGCGGTTGACGTTGCGGGTCGCGTTGTCGGCAGGCTTCGTGCCATTCGGGTCCGTGATGTCGGGCCAAGCCACGCTCGCGGTCAGCGGCTCGACCTTGCCCGCCGTGCTCAGGCCCTCGATCGACAGGGACAGGGTGCAGATCGTCGTATCGACCGCAATCGAGAAGTCCTTGAAGAACCCATAGACGGTGAGGGTCTCCATTCCCTCCTTGCCGATCCATAGAGACGGCTTGGCCCGCACCGCGGCGATGCGCCCGGCGACGAGATCGATGGCATCGCGCCGGATTTTGGCGGGCAGCGTCATGCGCTTCGCCCAGGCGCGCTCCACGATCTGAGTATCGCCGAACTCGTCCGCCTCCTTGCGGCTGAAATCAGTGATCCCGGCCTTGGCGTCATCCGTCGTCGAACCGAGACCCACCAGCCTGCCCACCAGCAGGGTGCCGACCTCGACGGTGCCGGGGCCGGTGATCGTCACCGTCACCTGCCCGGCCGTCTGCGGCATGTCGAGGAACGTCACCGTCCCGCTCGCATTGGGCACAAGCGTCCGGTCATATCCGGTGGCCACGACGCGCACCGTAGCCGCCTTCACGTCCAGCAGGGCAACCGCATTCGCTGCGCCCGGCGCGAGCGACACAGCGATCTGGCCCGGCGCCTCTGTGATCGAGCCAAGCGCCTGGTCGAACATCGCCCAGCGGTTCGTCGGGCCGATGTCGCGCCACTTGCCGGACATGCCCGTCGGGTCGTTGCCGACGTTGTCGATCGAGCCGCTCTCGTAAATCCGGTGCGTGGCCGCCTTGATGACGCGCGCCCCGAGCGGGTACGTCGTGTCCGCCGCCCATTCGGGATAGTCGTTCTCCTGCACCGTGCTCGCCACCAGCGCGCCGCCCTCGATCGTTGCGGGCTGGAGCAGCTGCAAGGTGGAAGCCGAACCGAGCGGCGCGGGATCGCCGCCGGGATCGGCGAACGCCTCGGTCGCGGTCAGGGCCTCCACCGTCAGGGTGCAATAGGCCTTCGGCGGCACCGGCAGGTTGACCTCGACATCCTTGTAGAACCCCCGGAAGTCGAGCCAATCCACGCCCTCGTCGGCGATCCAGCGCGCGGGCTTGGCGCGAATGGCGGCAAGGTTGCGCTGGAGCGCGTCCGTCTGGTCGAACGGCACGACCAGATTCACGGACATGCGCCGCGCGAAGCCGCGCTCGACGACGGTGGTCACGCCATAGTCGTCGGTTACCCGACGGCTATAGTCGACGATGCCGATCGTCGGCGTGGCCTTGGTCTCACCGAGATCCAGAACTTCGCCGCTGTCGAGAACTACCCTCATGCTGCTGCACTCGTCACGGTGATCGCCCGGCCCTGACCATCCTCGGTCACGTCTTCGAGCTTGCGCTGGATGGCCTTCGTGTTGCTGGCCGTCTGGGCGTGGCCCGCGTTGTTGTCGTTCCGCAGCCCGGCCAACTCGGCCCGCAGGCTGCGCACCTCTGCGGCAAGGTCGGTGCTGGCGCCCGAGGTGGAGGTGCTGGCCGTGGCCGCGCTGGCCGCATCGATGGCCGACGAAGCCGTGGCAGACACGGACGAAGCGGACGAGCTGCCGCCCGCGTAGCCCTTGGTCGCATCGATGACGCCTTCGAGGCTCGCCGCCGTCTCGGCCTTGATGCGCTCCAGCTCCTGGCGGCTCGTGGCGACGTTGCCCGCGACATCGAGCAGCGACTGGCTGAGTTCGGCGAGCTTCGCCGCAGCCTCCTGATCGCCGCCGCGCGCCGCGAGGACGGCTTCGTTGAACCGGCCCTGCAAGGTGGCGAAGCTGGCGGCATCGTCGCCGCCGGTAAGGCCGCGAATGCGGTTCACCTCGTCCAAGATGCTATCGCCCACCGATTCCCACGCCTGTCGGAGCTGCTCGGCCGCTGTGGCCGCCGCTTCCTGCGCCTCGGTCAGCTTGTCCTGCGCGGCGTTGGCGTCCTCGATCGCGTAGAGCTGCTGGAGCAGCGCGCGCTGCGCGTCGCTGGTCGCGTCCTTCAGCTCCTTGGCGCGGGCGATGGCGGTTGCGGTGGTCTCGTCGCCAGAAGCCTCGGCGATGCGCGAACGGATGTCATTGAGGGCATCCGTTTCCTTGTCCATCGCCTCCTGTCGCTTGATCGACAGAAGCTGTTCGAGCTGGGCGTATTCCGCTGCCGTGGCCCCGGCCTCGGCGAAGATGGTGCGCAGGTTGGCGAACTCGCGATCAATGCTGTCGAGCTCGGCGCCGACCGGATCCAGGTACGTCTTCAACTCGGCGAACACGTTCTCAAAGCTGAGCGCCTTGTCGATCTGCGCCGAAAGATCGTCCCCGGCCTTCAGCAGGTTGTTCGTGGAGGCGCGGATGCCGTTGATCGCGCCACGCTCGATGGCGAGCTTCATGGCGTAGGCCACCGCTGCTTCGGCATCGTCGTTGAAGTCGACCGCGCCCTTCTTGACCTTGAGCGAGGTGCCCCCGGCGTTGACGCGGTAGTCACCGTGGCGAACGCCGACGCTGATGTTCCCGAAGTTGCCGATGCTGCCGCCGAACTGCGCGGCGAGATCAGCCAGGCCGCCATAGATGCTGTTGCCAGCCGCAAGCGCGGCCTTCTGCGATGAGCCGCTGTTGCCCGACGTGCCGGACACGCCTGCTGCTGACAGATCGACCCGGCCCCACTTCACCTTCGTGAACGCGCTGCCGAGAGCGCTGCCCAGCACACCGCCGAGCATGGAACCGAGCGGCCCGGCGAACTGGCCGAGCCCCTTCGACAGGCTCTCCAGGCCCTTCGACAGCGCCTTCTCCACGACCTTGCTGCCGCCGAGCGCCCCGCCGATGGCGGAACCGGCCTGTTCGGACGCGGACTGCTTGCCGAATAGCGCTGTGCTCGCTGCCATGCCCGTCGCGGCGCTCTGCAGCACGGGCACGACCGCCTTCACGAACACGCCGTCCTTCTTGAAGATCTTCGACATCTCCTCGCCGATCGACGAAGCAATATCCTCGCCCCGGTCGTTCTTGCCGGTCATGGAGGTGTTAAGCAGGTCGCCCAGCGGGCCGCGCACGCCCCGCGTGTTGCCGGTGAAGATGCCGAGCAGCGCGCCGAGGCCCTGACCCACCTTGCCGAGATCGCCCAGCAGGTCGATCGTGTCGCGCAGGCTGTCGTTGTACCGCTCGATCGCGACGGTCTGCTTCTCGATCTCGAAGCGCGCATCGGCCTGCTGCTTGGCGGCCTCCGCCTCCTGCAGCTTCAACTCCGCCGATTTCGTCAGGCCAGCGTCGCGCAGGCGGCGGGCCTCGGTCTCGGCGCGCACCTGGATCGCGATCTTCTCCTGCTCCAGCGCGATGCGGGCCAGCTCGTCTTCCAGCGCCGCGCCCGAGAGGCCGCGAAGTGCGTTGATGCGAGCGATCCCGAGATCCGTCGTCAGCTTCGTTTCCGTACGGATATCCTCGATCGCGCGGCCGATCTGCGCCGACTGGATCGCGTCCTCGGTTTCCTTGCGCGCCTTCTTGTTGGCGAGCTGGGCTTCCGTCAGGTCCTTCAGCGCCTTTTTCGCCGCGTCGTAACCCTCCTTGTCATTGTTCATCGACGCGACGCCCATGGCAGTCACGAGCTTCTGCTGCTCGGCCATGTCCGCCAGGGCCTCGGAGGCCTTGCTGGCGTCCAGCGTGCCATTACGGATCGCCATGTTGACGAATTCCTGCGCGCGGGTCTGGTCGTTCATCGCCGCGACCGCCTCGGCCGACCCGGTGACCTGATCAGCCACGTAGTTGCGCAGCTCGGCGTCGGCATAGGATTGGACGTCCGCCTGCTTCTGGATGCCCTTTGCGGTCGCCTCGGCTTCGACGCGTGCGCGGATGCCAGCCGCGGTGCTGACGGCATAGGCATCGGCGGACTTGTAGAGACCGGCGATCAGGGCCTCGGTGGCATCGGCCTCTCGGCCAAGCCGCTCCGCCCGGCGTTCGTCAGAGGTGGGCCTATGCTTTTTCTCCGCGTCCTGAGCGGCTTTGATCGCCTTGTTGCGCGTCTCCTGGGCGGCCCTTTCCAACGAGATATACTGCTTCTGGCTGATCTCCCCACTGATGCGCTGGGCGTTCAACTTCTCAAGGTTGCGCTCATAGCGGCCGGTAGCTGCCGCAGCCGCATCCATGGCCTCTGCGACTGCTCTTTGATTGCGCGGGATTTCTGCCTTGCGGACATTCTTCTCGGCATCGGCTACGGCGGCCTTTGCCTTGTCCAGCTCACGTTGGACCCGTTCTACTTCCGCAGCATATTGGTTGGCGACGATGGACTGCGCGCCGCCCGGTCCGCCCGCAAAAATGTTCGTAGATTTGGCGTTTTCGGCAAGCACCTTCTGCTGTTCAAGAAGGGCGACAGTCTGTTCTCGTATTCGAACCGTGGTGTTACGCCGTTGTACGGCCTCGTTGTAGGTCTGAATTTCCGCCTGCTGGGAAGTTATGATCGACTTATCAAGCGCCTCACTTTGCTCGCGAATTGCGGCGATAACGCCATCCAGTGTCTTCTCGAACTCGGCCTTCGCGGTCGCCGTTGCTGCTGTTTGCGCGGCATCCTTGCGCAGCTTCTCCAGATTGGCGTCCAGAGATTCGCCTTCCTCAATCAGCGTCATTGCAAACGTCGCTGCGAGACCGATCGCGGTGGTCAAGGCGATGCCCCACGGGCCACCCATGAAAGCAGCGAAGCGCCCTGCGCCCTCCTGCGCTCCGTGCATGCCGGCAGTCATGTCCGGGAGCTGGATCGCCAGCGCCTGGATCACGCCGGTGCCCGCCATGACCTGTTGGCCGACCTGGCTCATCTGGAGCGAGAAGTTTCGGGCATTGCCGGATGACTTCTTGAAGCCGTCGCCGACATCTTCCAGCACCGCCTCGTTTCGCATGACGGCCTGTGCGTGCTCCTGAAGCGCCGTGCGAGCCTGGGCCGTGGCGGCTGCGTACTCATGCTGGCGGATCGCGCCTACGCGGAGTGCATCATCCAGAATATCCATTTGCTGGTTGAACCGCTGCTGCGCGGCGTACATTGGATCCAGCTGCGCTTTTACCGCGGCGATTTCGCGCGAAAACTGCTGCAACCCGCCTCCTGCGCCGCGTCCAATGGCCGCCAGATTATCATTGGCCGCCCGTGCAGACTTCGCCATGTCCCCAGACGCCGCGTTTACCAGCTGCTTCGCCCTGTCGAGATCGGATTGCAGGCGCGCGATCTCCGCGACCAGCTCGATATTCAACCGCCCGGCGCTGCCCCCGCCTGCTTGGATGCCTGCCATGCCGTTACCTCATAAAGAAAGGGCGGCTCCCGGAAGGAACCGCCCTTGTGTTGCATCGCCAATCTGGTGCGACGCATGGATCGCTAGAATCTGCTCAATCTCGAAGCCAACCGCAGCCGAGGGAAGAAAAGCCTAAAGCGCCTTAGCCACACAATCCTTGCTGCGCGCAGAACTTTGCGCTTTGGCAGGTTATGTCTCTGCGCGATCGCCAGAATTCGTAGTTCCTTTGATCTTGCTCGCGGAGATAGGCCTGCGTGACGGCGTCCGCCTGTTTGCACAGCTCCGCTTCTGAAGCGCCGGTACGCTCCATCATTTCGTATGCCTCGTTTGCCTTCTCGCTTTCGCGTTGACACCCCGCAAGTGCCGCCACCAAAGCTAACCCCGCAAAAACCCTCAGCATCCAATCACCCAAAAAAGCCGGATGCTACTGATCAGTCATAGTTTTGGCGAGTCTAACGCCCCAGCGCGGCCACCATTGCCGCGAACTGCCCTTCCACCTTCTTGCGCACGGCAATCTCATCGGCCTGCACGCGCGGTTCCGGGCAATTGTCTTTCCGCGCATCCCACCGCTGGTTGACGAATGACCGGGACAGCCGCCGCAGGGTCCGCGCTTCCCACGGATCAAGCTCGATGCCGGTTAGCCGCGACCATGCGTCCATGTCCTGCCAGCCTATCGCGCCTTCACCCGTCATCGGGCCGATCTCGAAAAGCCAGTCGGTGATGTGGGGGGCGGGATTGAAGGGCAGGACCGGCTCGCGGTCCTGCGCCTTCAAGGTATCCATCCTCGTCACCGGCTCGGGCGGCGCACCCTTGCCGGTGGACTTAGTTTCAGGGGCGGTGCTCAGCCAAGCGAGCTGTCGAACCCAGAGGTCGAGGGCGTCTGCGAGGCCTTCATAAAATTTTCCCAGTTCCGGGTATCTTCGAACATGTGGTCACGCACGAAGCCGAGGTTCGCATCGGTGTACACGGCGCGGACGGTGTCGGCATCGCCCTGAACGCCGCTGATCTCGATGCCGTTGAAGCGCTTCGTGATCGCGCAAAGAAATTCGATGGTGTCCGGCACCTCGTGATCGAGCGCAGCCTCGAACTTGCCGTTGGCTTCGCGCGACCGCTTGATGCCCTTGCGGCGGCGCAGCCCATCCGCAGCCTGCCAGATCTTGGTGGCAGGGCCGAATACGACGGCAGTGATAGGGTTGCCGGTGTCAGGGTCGATCATGGGCGTGCCGTCCGCGTTCTTGACGGGCAAGTCGCTGACATCGGCAACGCGCTTGGTGGTGATGTCGAGAGGCATTCTTCAACCTTTCAGGGAAGGGTGCCCGGCCCACCGCCCTGACGGCAGGCCGGACATGAAAAACCCCGCCAGAGGCAGGGCAGAAGCTCAGGGGCTATGGGTGTCGTTAGTCGGCGGGAACGTAGACGATGCCGTCTTCGTCCTGGCTCACGATGGTCCATTCCAGCGTGATCTGCCGGGTGGCAATGGTGTTGACATCGCCGTAGTTGCGAGGACCTCCCATCACGAGCGCACGGCCGTAGATGGTGCCCAGCTTGGGATGCTCGAACGAAATCGAGCCCGGGTCGTCGGAGGGGGTCAGGGTATCGATCAGCGCCTGACCGGCATCGTCCGGGTCGATGCCAACTGTGATCGTCTGGCTTCCGAGGGTATAGCCGCCCTTGGCCTTGCTCTCGCCGCGATTGGCGATGTTGCGCCACGAAACGACCTCGTAGACGCGCTCGGGCAGATCGCCCAAGTCACTGACTTCGCCCACTTCGGTGAAGGCCAAGGCCGAATATCCCGCCTCGTTGTAGGTAGCCGGCGCGGCGGCGGAAACCGAGAACTTCGTCCCGGCGCTGGTGCTTACAGCCATTTCATTGCTCCATAAAAAAGCCCGGCCGAAGGCAGGGCATCACATCGCCGGGATCGGCAATTTCGTCAGTCGGCCCTGTCGGGCGCTTTCGGCTCGGCCTTCGACTTCGCGGGCGCGCGTTCAAACCGCCCGGTAGGCTCCAGGTCGGTGAACTGCTGCAAGGGCATGGGCACTACCGCGCCCTTCTCGTAGGTCTTGCCGTTCAGGGTTGTGCGGCGCTTGGCGATGGCGTCGATCATCAGCGTGTCTCCGTGTAGGTCACTATGAAATCTTGCACCCCGATCCAGATGGATGTGTCTTCGGACATGAAATCCGGCCCAGCGGCTTCGGTGTGTATGGTGACGTTGGAGACTCCTGGCACGTCTAGACCCACCCGGTCAGCAGCAGCATGGCGCACCGCACGCAGGAGGGCCTTCTGCTCTGGGTAGTTGCGGGCCAGTACCGTGACCTGCACGCGCTCGCGGACATGGCGGGTCATGCCGGGCGAAGGGATGTTGCGGTCAGTGGCGGACACGCGGGAAATCATGACCGACGGCAGCGGCATACCGGCAGGGCGTGGGCCCGCGCTGATATTGTCGGGCGCTGCGATGGCGGTCAGGTCGGCATTCGCGACCAGGACTGCGCGCAAGGCTGCAACACCGTCCATCAGGCGGCCTCGCCTACATCGACATAGGGCGCCAGAAGCCCGGACCTATCGTAGAGATACGACTGGATCGTGTCGGCAAAAGCCTGGATTGCTTGCGTTGCCTTCGCGTCCAAGGCGGGGCGCATGAAAGGGTGGGCGGCGTGGCCGGGATGGCTGATGATGCCCGAGACGAAGCGGTCCCCGATCTTCATCACACCATTCTTGACCTTCCCCTTGCCTTCCTTGGCCTTTCGAACAGCAACGCGGCCTTCGCCCTTGCCAGTGCGCGCGATCAGGTGCGGGGCGACGCCATATTCCATGAAGTACCCGACGAAGCCGATGCTGCCTTTGCGCTCGTCCACATAGATGCGGATGGATACGGTGCCGTCCTCGTTCGCCTGGGCGCTGCCGACCTTGATCGAATTAGCGATACGGCCCGGTGCCCGCTGCTCCGCCTCCCTTGCGATCTGGACCGCAGCCTGGCGCAGCGCCGACCTGACGGCGTTCGTTTGGACGTTCTTGGAGAACGCGGAAAGGAAAGCATTCACGTTCGCGAGGCCAGCGACGGGGAACTGTTTGCTCACGGCTCCTGCCCTTCCGAACTCAGTTCCTCGGCCACAAACTCGAACTCGCGCGTCTTCCGCACGAATGCCGGGCCGCTGATGATCCGCAGCACCCGCTCGGGCCACATAGCGTCGGCAGGGATGCGAATGCGCATGGCCGAGGTCAGTCCCACGCCGTCCATCTGATCGATCCTGACGCGGGCAGGGTGCCGGGTTATGGAGATATCGTCCGTCAGACCCTCGGCGCGCGACGGAAGCACGTCCTGCACCTCGGCCCAGGCGTCAGAGGCTTTGACCCAGTTCTCCTCGACGGCGGTGCCGTAGTTCGGATCCTTCGTCGTCTCACGGGCCTCGAACGTGATGAAAGTGTCTCGGGTGCTTGCGGTCATACCTGCACCAGCCGGTGTTGATCGCAGAGCGCTTCGACCGCTGCGCTAGTGGCGCCCGTGGCCGCGCCAGCCTCGCGGTTGTTGTAAAAGTCAGCGACCAGCAGGAGAACGGCGGCATCGAGGTCAGCAGGCGTTTCTGCGAAGCCTGCCGTGTAGCTCAGCCGCAGCGCGCGCGGGGCGCCGACGTACGGCCAGCCGCTGGGCGGCGGCAGAAGGCGGTCGCCGACGACACGCGCATCGGTGATCTGCTGATTGGCGCCATCGTCGTCCGTGTACGTGATGACGGGATCAGCACAGTCTGGGCCCCAAGCAAGAAAGATGCTCCCGCAGAAGCCATCTATCTCCTGGGCAACTTCGCCTCGCGTCAGCTTTTTGCCGGTGTACTGTTCGACCCACGCCCGAGCCGCGGCAAGGTGCGTCGTGATCAACACATCCTCCCGGCTGTGAAGGACACGACATTGCTGTTTGGCAAGGGCGAGGTCGACAGCCACTTACTTGGTTCCGCGAGCCGGCTTGCTGGCGGGCGCCGACTTCAGTTTCACGCCTTCGCCGGTCGCGGTGGTGTAGCCACCTTCATTCACCTGGCTAGGGGCCTGCCCGAAAGTGTGACGTACGCCGGGTTCGCGCGTACCGGGTTCTTCACCCTTCAGGGACAGGGCCCCTGTTTTCACGAGCGGCGCCGCCTCGATTTCGGTCATCTCGCGGGTGTCGCCGCGGGCATAGTCCTTCCCGTCGCCGTGCATGGCGCGGTGAACGGTGTAGCTTTTCTTGTCTGCCATGGAGTTGCTCCGACGTTGGAGGGGCAGGCACAGACCTGCCCCTCATCAGGATCAGTCGTTTGCGAAGGCGCCGTCCACGAAGGCCTCGGGGCGGTAGACGGTCAGCGCCAGACGCTCCTCGGCCAGCACAGTGACCATGTTGCGGCGGAAGTTGTCGCCATCTTCCGTCGAGACGAGCACGCCGGACTGCTCGCGATCGAACAGCTGCGCGCCCATGCCCCAGGCGCCGACCGTAAACTCGCCGACGGTCTGCGCCATGGACGGGACGACAGGAAGGCCCCACAGGGTCGGCGCCAGGGTGCCCTGGGGATTGCCGATGAGGTAACGGCCTTCGCCGTCCTTCATCATCTCGATCATGGCCCAATCGATGGGGTGCAGAACCTGGCCGTCCGCCGGATACAGCGCCAGAGCGACCTGCAGCTGGGCGATGCGCAGCTTGTCGATCATCGACGGAGTGGCGAAGCCGGTCAGCCCTGCGGGCACCGCGTAGTCCGCAGCCTGGGGCTTGATGCCGGTCAGGTTCTGCCCGGTGCCGTCGCCCTTCAGCAACTGCACATCTTCCACGAACGCCAGACCGTAGCGCAACCGGTTGTCGATCATCGAACGAAGGCCCGGGGCGTCGGCCAGGATCTCAGCCGATGCGAGGAACCAGTGAGCGATTTTGCGGACCGGGGCGTTCTTCAGGTCGAGCTTCAGGCTCGATTCCGGCTTCAGCGTGCCCTCGGCCACCATGCCGGCGTTGTTGGTGAAGCCGGTTTCCTGGACATACTCGATCGAGCTGGACGCGGTCTGACCCGGTGCGATCAGGTTGCGGATCGTCAGCTGACGATTGGGCAGCATCTGCATCGGCGACTGGACGCGGTCCGAGCGGACCAGGTCACCAGCCGAGCCGTCCGCATCGGTGGTCAGGCTGGTGATGGCCTTGACTTCGATGCCGACGTTCTGGCCCTGGCGGGCGCCGTTGGCAAAAGCGGACTTGTATTCGTCGCTTTCGACATACTGCTCGCCGATCGTCGGCTGTCGCTCGGGCCCGCTGTTCCCGCGGCGCAGCGCCTTCTGCTCCAGTTCCTGGAAGGCAGACTTGAGCTCGTTCATGCCGGTGAGCGCCTGGTCGGCGATCTCCTTGTTCGACTTGCTGAGCTCTTCGCCAGCGCGCGCCTTGCCGATCGCGTCCTCGGCGATGCCCTTCACTTCGTCGAGCTTCGTTTCGAACAGCGCTTTCGTCTCGGCGGCCAGCTCGGCCACCGACTTGGTTTCGGTCGTCATTTGGATTGCCCTTTCCAGGCAGAGAGGAAGGATTACCCGCGCAGTCCGTTCAGAAATTCACGCAGGTCGTCGTTCGCCTTCGCCTCGGGCTCCCCCCGAAGATGCGGCTTGCACGCAGACGCAAATTGCGCCGCAGTGCTCTTCGAGAAGCCGCCTGCATCCCGCAGGAAGTTCTCAAACTGGCGGACAGTCGGCACGCCGCCGCTGTCCAGTATGTCCTTGACGCTGAGAACCCGCGTCCGATCGTTCATCGGGATCGTAACCAGCGAAATTTCGTGCAGCGCGACCTCAAGCAGATGCCGGGCCTTGCCCTCGAACCGATGCTTGATGGTCTTGAAGCCCATCGACAGGCCGCCGAGAGATCCGTTGCGCGCGCGAACCTTGGCTTCGCGGCCGTCCTGGGTGTCGTCAAAGCGCCCCTTGACCAGCAGGCCTTCGCCGATCTCCTTGAACTCGGTCCACACGCCGACAGGGCGCTTGTGATCGTGGAACAGGAGCATCGGCAGCGACTTGCGGCCGGCCACGGACGCGGTGATCGCGCCAGGAAGGACGATGTCACCGCCGTGATCCATGTTCCCATAGCCGACAGCAAGGCCCTCGATCTCGCCATCCTCGCCGATGGCTTTCACATCGAGGGCGAAGTCGAGTTCGTTCATGGTGTACCTCTGCCAATCGGCACCTTGTGGACGGAGCCGTCGTCTTCATCGTCCTTGAGAAAAGCCGGGCGCGGCACGCCTGCCTGCGACTGCCCTGCGAGAATCTCCTCAGGGGTCATCTGCACGGCGCCAGCCGCCTGCAGCTTGGCCATGTGATCGGCCAGCTTGGCGGCCTCATCGTCATTGCGTTCGGTCATCGATCTTCTCCGTTGGCCCGGCGATAGCCTGGGCAAGCGGCACATCCTGCATCTGCGTGAACAGGACGTCACCCCCATCGACCGGCTTCAGGCCTTCGAGGGCGCGTATCTCATTCTTGGTCATGAACTGCTTCATGATGTCGTAGTAGGAAGCCCGGCCGACGCTATCGGCGCGGAGGAACCCCTCAACGTTGAACTCGATCGAGACGCCAGCGCGGCGGTCCGCAGCGGTGAGCAACTGCTTTTCCAGCGCACCTTCGATCCGCTTCAAGCGCTTGCGCATCTTGAACTTGAGCAGCGACAGGGTCTGGTCGCCGATGCTGCTGCCCAGCTGGGTGTTGCCGGCAGTATGGCCGACGAGGTGAGGATCCACTTCGAAGATGCGGCATATGTCTTCGACGCTGAACTGGCGGCTTTCCAGCATTTCCGCGTCCGCGGGGCTGATCGAGAGCTGCTCCCACTTCACGCCGTTGTCGAGCACCATCGGGCGCCCCGAGTTGGCGGCGCCGACGAACTTCTCTTGCAGCAGGCCTTCCAGCTTGGGCCGCTGGTCACCGGTCAGCGCCTTGTCGGTGGACAAAATGCCGGACGGGCGCGCGCCGTTGGCGAACATGGCGTTCGCGGCGCGGTCTGTAGCGATCGCCGATCCGAATGTGCGCCGGCATACCTGCAGTGGCGAAAGCCCGCCGAGGGGGCCGCCGCCGAACCCGCGAATGTGCAAGACATCTTCCTGCAGCAGTACCGCGCGGCGCCCATCGGCCTCCCACCGATACTCGAGCTCCCCCGATGCTAGCCGGCGCACGTTGACGATGTCGGGCCGGATCGGTGTCAGCGACTGAATGGTGCCGTCGGATCGCTTCTCGATCTCGGCATAGGCGTTGCCGTGAAGCTCCAGGCACGCGCACATGAACTCCCAAAAGTCGTACGCAGACTGGTCGTAGTTCGGGCTGTCGTGCAGGATCCAGAACAGGGGGTGGTCTCTGGCCTCTACGGCGATGCCATCCGGCCCTTTGCGGTAAACCGTGACCGGCAAGCCCGCGATATTTCCGGCCCAGAAGTTGACGCACGCCCAAGTGGCGGAAAGCCCGAGTGCGGAGGCTTCAGACGACCCGGCGCTGTCGCTATTGCGCTCTGTCGTGATGCGGCCGGTACGGAAATTGTCACCGTCCTGCCCACCTACGGGAATGCCGCACCAGGCGAGAACATTTTGAAGCCAGTTCACCGGGCGAGGCTTTCAAGCCAGTCGTCGATGTTGTCGGCAGTCGGCACCTTTGCCGCAACCCCTATCGCCATGCATAGAGCCACGGCAGCGTCGATCTTGTTCACCGCGCGCTCCTTCGCAAGCCAGTAGTTGCCCCAGCGATCCTCATCCGTGACCGCACTCATCATTGCCGAGATCAGAACCGGATTGCGGCGCAGGCGTATGCGTCCTTCCATGAGGGCGCTTTCCAGCTCCCGGACTGAGCCGGGCATCCAAAGCCCTTCGGGCTCGACCTCTCGGGACTTGGCGTCCTCGATCATCGCCTCTGTCGGCTTGCCCTTCTTCGTTCCGCCCTGCGGATGCTCAACGAATTGGACGTTGAGCCCGATCTGCTTGCACTCGTTCTCGAACTGCCGGAACGCGTAGCGGTCATACCCCGCCGCCACGATCTCGTAGTTGCGATCGTCGTCGGCGAGCGCCTGGGCGACGTGGTCGAAGCGGATGCTCTGCCCCTTCGGCGCTTCCAAGTGGCCCTGCCGCACCCAGACGTCATAGGGCGTCTTGTCTCGAAGCGCGCGAGCATCAAGCGTATCACCCGGCGTCCAGGCCTCAATCCAGGCATCGTAAGTCGGCTTCGCGACGATCTGGATCTCGCCGTCTACCGCTAGTTCCACTTCCACGGTGCCGGTCTCGACAACATTGGCCTTCGCCGTGATGTCGCGGCTCTGTGAAAGGTCGATTCCGATCGCGACCTTTTTGCCGTAGTGGATGGCAGGATCGAAATCGGCGAGGCAGGGTTCCAGCACCGCGCGAGACATCCATGCCGCCTCGGCGTCGGTCCATTGGCAGAAGTGCAGGCGCAAGATGCCGTTGAGCTTGCCCGGGATGGCCTTTGCCTGGGCGACGACACCTTCCAGGTAGTCATGCGACAGAATGGTCCCGAGAAGCGGGTTAGCCTTTGCCCAGCACGACGGATCGTTCAGCGGGTCGTCGCCAAGATCCAGCGAGCAGACGAAAGAGAAGGTGGTGTCGTCTATGACCTCACCGACATAGGCGAAGTCCTCGCCGGGCGTGGCCGTGCCGGCCGCGACCCTGACAGCGTGCTCGTGCTCCTCGTAGCAGATCGAATTGCGGTCGGTGCCGCTGTTGGTGATCATCAGCAGCAGCGGCTGCAGTCGAAACTTGAAGCCGCGTTCGATCATCTCGACCGCGTCGCGATTTGGGTGCTCGTGCAACTCGTCGGCGAGGCCGATGTGCGGGCGGAGGCCGGAACCTGATTTGCCGGCGCTACGGCTCAGCGGCCGGAAGAAAGAGCCTTTGGCAAGCCAGGCCATATTGAATACTCGGCCGGGCCCGCCGCTCTGTGTGATCCGCTTCGCGAGGTCTGGCGATTGATCGACCATGGCGACGGCGTCATTGAACAGGATCTTCGCCTGGTCTCGATGGGCCGCGACCGCGTAAATCTCTGCGCCAGGCTCATTGTCGGCCATCATGCCGTAGAGCCCGACGCCGCCCGCGAAGGGGGACTTCCCGTTGCCCTTGCCTTCCTCGATATAAGCTCGGCGGAATCGGCGGGTGCCGTCGGCGCGAACCCAGCCGAAGATCGAGCCGAGCTTGAATGCCTGCGACGGATGCAGATTGAAGGGCCGCCCTTCAAACTGCCCGCCGTTGAGCCTCAGCTTGGTCTCGAAAAACCGGAAGACCCGCTCGACCTTCGCCAAGTCATAGGTCAGGCCTCGTTCGTGCCCCCGTTGCAAGTCATCCAGGTGGCGCCGGCAGGCGTTCCGAACATGCGGGCCCGCGACAATCTTCCCAGCGACGACGTCCAGCGCGTATTTCGTCCCCCGGTCAGTCGGAACCGAAGAACTCGTCTTCCTCCTTTTTGCCGCCATGGTCTCCACGATTGCGCTCGTCGGTCAGACCAAGCTCGGCCATGTAGGCGCGCAGCTGGCCGTGCTTCGACGCCGGGAAGCCGGTCGGGTTAAACTGAAATTCCTTCCACAGTTCGCAGAAGGCAATGGCGGCTGGTTCCCGAGATCCGTCCAGCCAGCCAGCCGGGTCGATGTAACGCTTCCATGCTGCTGCGGCGGCGCCCTTCACTGACGCCGGCTTCTTCAGCTTGCCGAATGCGGCGGCCGCAGCCTCTGTCTCCTCGACGGCCTTTTCACTTTCGCCGTGTCGGGTGTTGCGATGGGTGCCATCGACGAGACGCAGCTTGGCCGGTTTCGGCTTCGCGCCGCGGGTCGCCATATTGGACCTCTCAGACAATCTATCTGGTTTTGCGAAAATTTTGGTTCGGTAGCGGTACTGAGGGGCGAGGGCCGGAATATTCAGGATACCCCCCCCTCAGGCTGAATATTCAGCGGTTCGGGCTCATTCCTGAACAGGCCAGCCGTCGATGCCGATTTCGATCCGGGCCGTTCCGCCAGCGTCTTCGATAGTCTTCGCGTCGTGGCAGGGCTTGCACAGAACCTGGAGGTTGTCTTCCTCGTCCGTGCCACCCTTAGCCTTCGGGACGATATGATCGACCTGGTTCCCCGCAGTGACTAAGCCCTTGGGCAGGCAGCGCTGGCACAGGTGCTTATCGCGGGCGAGGATGCGCACCCTTAGCTTGCCCCAGGCTTTGCCGTAGCCACGCGCGTGTCGCGATTGCCGGGACCATGCCATTGCGCGAGCCCTTGTTGGATGGAGCGGCAGCCGGGATCGAACCGGCATCAGCTTGGAAGGCTGAGGCCCTACCGTTAAACGATGGCCGCTTCGAGGTTTACGCCCGACCTGGCGATAACCGTTTCGATATCGAAACAGATGGTGCCGCCACAAGGATTCGAACCTTGGACCGTCCGCTTACAAGGCGGCTGCTCTACCACTGGAGCTACGGCGGCATTCTTGACTTAACAGCTAGGCGCGCGATCAATTCGCTTTGGCGAAGCACGTTTGAAACTGCTGGCTCGCTCCATAACCTCCCACTCATCGAGGTTCGGGAGTCGGCTATGAAACCTTCTATCGAGCGCCTGCTGTGCCGGGCAAGAAAGGAAGCCCGCAAAGCGCAGGAGGCGCTCAGGCGCAGACGCTCAATCGCTGCCGTCTATGCTCACCGCGAAAGAGCCGTGGCATACCACGCAAAAGCTCTGCTGCTGAGCGAGGCTCAATCCTGAAAGAAAAAGCCCGCTCACCTTCCGGCTGCGGGCGCATTGAATTCCAACAATATCTATTTGCCCTGTTTCCGTGCCCAGCACAACCGTTATTTAGATGTAACTCTCTGTAACATTCTATTTGACACCGATGTTACGGATAGTTACATTCTCCCCACATGAAGCCGATCCAGTACGCCCGCTCAGCCCTCAAGACGCTCCGCTCGATGCCCGCAAATACGTCGGCGCGGATCGTGTCGAAGGTCGAGGCCTACGCTGCAGACCCGGCATCGCAGGCGAACAACGTCAAGGCCCTCAAGGGCAGCGACGACATTCGTCTTCGTGTCGGTGACTGGCGGGTCATCATGAACGATGGCGTCGTTCTGACGGTGACGAAGATTGGCCCTCGCGGCAGCATCTACGAATGATGGAGGCTCACATGGGTGAGATGGTTACGATACCGATCGAAGAGTACAAGGCGCTTCAGGAGGCAGCCGAAGACCTCGCCGACATCCGCGCTTCCGAACGCGTGAAGGCTGCCGTCGATCGTGGTGATGACGAATACGTACCGGCCGAGCTGGTCAGCCGCATCCTCGCTGGCGAAAGCCCGCTGCGGGTCTGGCGTGAATATCGCGGGCTGACCCAGCTCGCGCTGTCGGAGGCGGCTGGCGTGAGCCGTGCGCAGATCGCGCAGATCGAGGGCGGCAGGCAAAGCGGTTCGGTCCAGACCCTCAAGAGCCTGGCCGAACACTTGGGCGTCACAGTTGACGATCTGATCTGATTGCGGTCCGGGACAGGTACGGTCCTACCGCATCGATCAGCAGCCGCAGGCCGGTGAAGAACTCGTCCTTGATGATCTGCCGGTGAGTGCCAGACTTGGGCACCAGCTTGACGAACGAGCGCGGCTTGCGCTTGCCTCTGCCTATGTCGATCCAATCCTGCTCGCGGCTACCGAACCTCTTCATCGCGGCTTCGGAGAACGTCAGGTCCATGAGCGCCACGTCGCGGAGAGTATGCACCAGCGCGCCCAGCTGGCACTCGATGCCTCGCAGCGTGCTTGCACCGAATGCTCGCGCCTCGATGGCAGAGATCGCGCCATGTGATCCAGCCACACCCCGTGGCCGTACGTCCAGCGCGCACTTGGTCTCAGACATTTCACTGGCGTCGAACGCCGCGCGGTAGCAGCGCAGCGCTTTGAGTTGCTCAGTGCCGATGCCTTCTATCGTCTCGAAGCGGGGCTGCTTGCGGAAGGCTTTGCCGATGGTCACGCGGCCTTTCGTCTTCACATCCACAATGTCCTGTTCGACATAGACCGCGTGCTCGCGCTGCTCGGGGGTGGGCGCAAAGGGATCTGCCTTCACGGGTTTGGGGGAAGCGGGGCGGCTGGTGCGGCGCTTCGTCTGCGCTGCCATCGCGGCGAGGGTATCGGACTTAGGCATTAGGATCGGTATCCAGTTCGGGGGGCGCAGGCTTGCAACTGCCGCAGAAGGTCGTTGACGGGCGACATGTGCCATCTCTGAGCGTTCGAGTGTCTCATGACACCTCGAAGGGCCTCAGCAAGCGCGCCCGCCTCAATGCCGCGAATGAACAGCCCAACCTGATCCTGCCCGATCTGGACAGGACCAGTCTCCAATGGGCCCTCGAGGCGGCAAGGAATGACCTGGGCCTTCACAGCATTTCCTCCGGGCGAATGCGCGCGGTGTATGAGCCGTCCTCGTGCCGCCACAGGTAGGCGCGCGTTTCGCCGACGCTTTTCCACCGCTCGGGCATCGCATCGATTTCCGCTTGTGAGACCTCACCCGCAGCGAGGCGCGTCATGGCGTCGTCGAAGCGGGCTTGCTGCTCGTGACGCACTGCGGTGCTGGCCGCCAGCTTGGAGCGAACTGCATCGTCGTCACGCCGCCACCGCTTCAGGATTTCCACGCATTCCGAGGTGCTGGGGTAGAACTTGCAACCGTGCAGGGCTTCGGTGGCGAGGAATTCGAGCGCCTGGCGGGGATAGCGGCCAATCACCAGCTCGTAAGCCCGGTGCCGTAGCTTCCCGCCTACGCTGTCGTCGGCGCGGCGTGGCAGCCCGTCCATCATCCGCAGGATCTGGGCCAGGAACACCTCGTCGGCCATCTCCAGCGCGGGCAGAGGCGCGGCAGCCACGACCATCGCGGCAGCCAGCTGGTCATTGGAGAGGCGCACCGCCGGCACGCCCGCGGGCGATGGTGTCATCGAGCGATCGAGTGAACCCGTCGCGGCGGTCAGGCTGGTGATTGCTGGCAAAACCTCGCCCAGCTGTCGTGCTTCGATTCCCATTTCGTTCGGTCCTGTTTCGGTCGGCTTTCGCGATCCATGTGCGGAATGCCGCCTGCCAATCCTTGGTCACGCGGTCGTTGCTGGCGGCATGTGCCTCGAAGGCCATCCGCTCCCGGTCGAGCATGCCGGGCGGCCAGCCATCGACGATCTGCTGGGCGGCTGGGGTCAGCACCGGCTCCCAGCCGTCGGGCAGCGCGATCGGCACGGCGAGGGCTCGTTTCGGCTTGGCAGCCTGGTTTCCACTGGCCTCGTCGCCATCGGCCTCCACCGGATCGGTCCCGGTCGCCTCGTGCGTGCCCGCATCGCTCGCGCGTGATTTCTCTTCCGGGTGGGTAGGGGTGGAGGGGTTAGAATTATTTTCATTGGGGAGGCGGGGAAGGGAGGTTCCTGACGCCGAAACGTCAGAAGCGTCAGTTTCGTCAGAAAGCGTCATTTCTGACGCCTTCTGACGCTTCCGTTCCTCGTAACGGGCCTGCCGCGCGGCTCCGGCGCTACGGGCCTTCGGCTCTGCCCGCACCTGGGCTTCCATTTCGGCGATAGCCGTCAGCAGCGCGTCACCGGTTATCCCGGCTGCCATCAGATGCTTCACGGCGGTGGCGATAAGGCTCACACCACTTTCCATTCGATCTCGGGCCAGAAGGCGCGCGCAAAGGACATGCGCAGCACCGACGCCTCGGTTTGGGTGGCCTTGTTCCCCTTGACGTCCTCGCAGACCTTCCGGCCGCGCTCGTTGTAGGAGAAGTCGGGTTTGTAGATGGCCTTGCGACCATTGGGGTGCAGGACGGGCTTGCCGCTGACCATGAAGGTGAACGTCGGTTCGACCTCGAGGCCGCTGATCTGCCCGCCGCGCTGGAGCAGGTGCAGCTCGACGCAGCGCGCGGCTTCCTTCTTGCTGGCGTGCTTGTGCCCCAGACCGCATTCGGTCCTGCGCGCGCCGAACTTGTTCCCAGCCGCCTTGGCAGGCGGCAAGGAAACGAAGTCAGCGAGGCTGATGCGATCCGGCATCTTGCTCACGGCTTTGGCCACTCTACGGGAGGAAGGCCTGCGTTTGCCCGCATCTTGTCCGCCTGGGCGTGGATCAGCGCCCGGCGCTGCGCATGACCGATCTTGGCCAAGGCAGCGCCGGGGGTGACCGGCTCGGGCTTGCGCTTGCGGGTGAGCCAGCCGAGCATCGTTAGAACGGCTGCATTTCGTGCGCGGCGGCGGGCGCCTCGGCCGTGCCGGTGTAGATCGGCAGTTCGGTCTCGACGGCGACCTGCTCCAGGGCCTCGTTGAAGGCCTGCTCGAAAGTCAGGTCGGGGCGCCACAGCTCGAACCAGAACACCGGCTTGCCGTTCGCCAGGCGATACCGCAAGCGCGCGATGATCCGGTAAAAGACGGCTGAGCGAGCGAAGATCGGGATGACGATCGAGAACAGCTTGGGGAAGTCCACCGGCTTGCCATCGGCCTGCCTGTGCTCAGACACGAAAGACAGCTGCGTCTCGCCCGAGGTAAGGTTGACCGCCTCGCAGGATTCGGCCGTCTCGTAGATGCGGAACGACAGCGACATATCGACCAGCCGGGTCGGCGTGGCGATCGAGCTGGGAGTGGTCGCGCGGTTGGCCTTGGCGAAGGCCTGCGCCTGATCGGACCAGGCGGTCACGGGATCATCGGACACGTCCACGATGTGCGTCTCGAGGAACGCCGCGAAGTCGCCCATGGACATGGCCTTGCCGTCCTTCGAGAACCACGCCTGCCATTCCTTGGAGAGCGGGAAGGCATAAGTTGCCTTGTGGCGCCGGGGCCGCGCACGCTCAGTGGCGACAACGCCATGCTCGTCGATGTTGGCCGGGTGGTAATCGAAGATCGCGGTGAGCGACGGCTTCTCGAGATCGTCGACGGCGAAGATCGCGCTATTCGGATCCTTGAAGCGGTTGGTCAGCGCGATGAAGGACGGCAACTGCGTCAGGATGGCGGTGCCCTCACGGAACAGCGGATTTTCGCGATATTCATCCCACAGGCGCGGATCGAGCGGCGTGGCGCCCTTGGCGGTCAGGACGACGGGCGCTTCGTCGCCGGTGCGCGGATCGGTCACAACGGTGACCTCGGGGCGCAGGGTCTTCTCAGCGAAGTTGTAGGCGGTGGCCATCAGCTCGCCAGTGCGGTCGGCGACGGTGCCGGCGGCAAGGGCGATATCGGATGTGGTCTGGGTCATGTGCTCTATGTCCTCGGATTAGCCGCGCACGACGCGGGCTTCGGGTGCGGTGACTTCGCGGATGGTGCCGAACAGGTTGCCTTGGCGCGGCTTGTTGGGGCTCAGGCGGCCATCGCTGGTGAACCAGGCGACGGTGGCGCCGTGCTTCGCGGTGGGCAGCTTGAAGGCGAGCGACGGGGTCAGCACCGAGAACTCCCGGTCCGGGTCGAACTCGACGTCGATCTTGAGCGTGATGGAGCCCTTGACCTTCTTGTCACTGTCCACCCCAGCCGCCTCGAGCTTCTGGGCAAACTCCTGGAGCGGCTCGCTGCTGTCGGCGTTGAATGCGCCGTCCTTCAGCATCATCAGCAGGTCGCTGAGGGTGTTGGCCGCCGGGTAGCGCTGACCGCCGTCGGCAGCGCGCTCCTCTATGATTTCGCCCGTTTCGGGGTTATGATCCATCTTGTTCACTCCGGCGCGCATTCAGGTCATCAGGCCGGGGTGCGCGCCATCCCCCGGCCCGAAACTTGTCAGGCGGCTCGGACCAGCTTCGCGAGCTGGGCGTCGATGGCGTCTCGCGCGCTTTCGAGGGTGCTGCGGTTGGCGCGCACTTCCTCGGGATCTACCTCGCCGTCTTGCAGAGCGACCGAGATCGCGAGCGCAGCCTTCAGGATGGCCGATTGCCCAGCATGGTCGCAGTGCGCGCCGCCGGGGCGGCTACCCTCCACCAACGTGCGGAGAGGGCCGACGAAGCGACCGTTCCATTCGCGCCAGGCGGCGAGCAGCGAAAACCCGGACATGTCGGAGAAGTCGCCATTGCAGTAGGCCTCGGCGCGGTCGCCGCTCTTGCCCATGACACGGCCCATGTCCGCATAGGTCAGGCCATCCTCTTCCTTGATGGCAGACAGGGTCTCAGCGATCGTGTCGCGGACGGATGACGCGGAAAACACGGGCTTATTGCCGGTGGATGTGCGGTTCATGGCTGAAGTACCTCGGCGGCATGAAGAGAAACGGGGACAAACAGGAATTTCGACGCAGCCTGACGCGAGCAGCTGCAGCCGATGTCGGCGCGCACACCGCAGAAGGTGCAGGGATCGCGATCGAGGCGGAGGGGCTCCGGCTGGGCGCGCGCTTTGGGAGCGGCATCGCGCTGCGGCTGGTCATCAACCCGAGCGGCGGCATTCTCGTCCGTCCAATGGGCGGTACCAGCCGCGCCGGCGGTGCTCTTGCCCGTCGAGGTGATGGTGATGACGCGCGAATTGGTGAACCGCTGGACGGTTACCGCGCCGCGCTCCTCCAGCCGCTTGAGGGTGCGGGAGGCGGAATTCTCACGCTCGAGACCGAGGATATCCATCAGCTCGGCGTTGGTCGGCGCGGCGCGGCCCTGGGCAGCGCAATCGCTGAGCACGGCCAGCAGCTTCTCGGCGCGGATGGCGGCGCCTTGGGGGCCCGGGCGCGTCATGCCCGTGCGTCCCAGGAAAAGCCGAGCCTGCCGGTGCCGCGAACGGGCAGACGGTCGCCGAAGGTGCGGCGGAGGGCGCGGATGTGATCGAGCAGCGTATTCGCGGAGCAACCGGGCAGGTCACGGTGGGTGACGAACTCGCCGTTGGCGCGGGCGATGGCGTAGAGCGTGCGGGAATGGGCGCGGGGCAGGGCGACCTGCTCACCGTCGTGATACGTCATCGACGGGCCAAGCGCCCAGTTGCCGCGCCGGACGATCGCGTTCTCGTCGGTGCTTCCACCGCAGTGTGGGCAGCGGGCGGTCATGCCTCCGGCCCTCCACGGCTGGGACTTGACGCCCCAGCCGCTTCGGCCATCGTGCAGGCTCCTACACGCACACGAAAGAAGAGAAATGCCGAACGGATCGCGCGAACCGTCCGCACAAGCGGCTTTACAAACGGCGATCGCCGCGCTGCACGCAGTTTCGAATCTGACCTCAGTTCTTGCCGAAATTGCGACATCGGTGGGGGCGCCACCGGACTTGGTTCGAGCTGCTCTTTCGGAATTGGACGCTGCGCATCAGGCAGTGATCCAGCACCACGAGAGCAAGGAACTACTCTCGCAGAGTTTGGCTGTAATTCAGCAGCGGGTTGCCAATGACCCCTAAAATCGGACGCGGCTTGGGCGAACAGCTCTGGCCCCCGGCTACCCACCGGGATCGGGCGGCGCTGGCTGCCGGAGCAGTGCGGGCAGCGGGCGCTCATGCGGCTTTATCCGTGCGAGAGTTGGCAAGCGACCACGCAAGCCAATCCGTGGGAGCGACAGCCCCGTCGGTCGCGGTCTCGATTTCTATCTGCGAGGACAGGGAAGGCATCTTGTTGCCGCGCGCCCAATGACGGACGCTCCAGGCACTGAAGCCTTTGTCAGCTGCGAAACCCTCTGCGGTCATCGACCGGTCAGAGAGGAATTTGCGAAGAGGGGTGTCTGCCATGATGGGGATGAACGTACCTTGAGAAGGTACACTGAGCAAGAGGAAATGTACCCTGAGGAGGCTCTCGACGTGTCCCTCTCGCGGGGACATCAATCGCGCATGGCAAACCGTCTTGCGAACGTGAGAAAGAAGGCTGGGCTTTCCCAGCAAAAGCTCGGCGAGCTGTTGAACTCAGGACGTTCGACGGTGACCAAGCTCGAGCGCGGTGAAATACCGATGACCGATAGGTGGCTTGATCGCCTGTCGCTGATCCTTAATTGTTCCCCTGCAGATATTTTGGGAGAGCAGGTGCCTGTTGTAGGTCGAATTGGCGCTGGCGGATCCATTGCCTACGAAGACATGGGTATCGACGAAATGGTCCCGCGCCCGCCGGAGACGAGCGGCGATCTCATAGGCTTGGAGGTCCACGGCGAATCAATGCTGCCTAAGTTCGATCCTGGCGACATCATCTATATCAGCCGGGGGAATGACGGTGTGGACCCGAAAGACCTAGGTGCGATTTGCGCTTGTCGGCTGGTAACTGGAGAGACCTACCTGAAGCAGCTGCTAAAAGGTTCGAGGCCCGGCGTTTACACCCTCCGCTCCTATAACGCAGCGGATATGGATGACTGCGAACTGCTATGGGCAACGCCTATCCGAGCGATTACACCGAAGCACGCGCGGCAATATCACTAAATAGCTTGGGGCGGGAAAATGCAGGTTCGGAATTGCTTCGCTGTTTCTATGTTCTTCATGCTCGTTTCAGGGTGCGCCACCGTGAAGGATGTGCAGTCGAAGCCGATTGTGGCCGTGTTTGATAGTCAAAAATCCGTTGATGAATTGTCGTCGTGCATCGCCGGAGTGCTGTCTAAGCCAAAATGGGCCATGGTGCGCACGCTCCCAGCCGAGGATGGCGTGACCCTTGTAGAGTCATCTCCTGTCACAGGAGGGTCTCAGGTTGTCGCACTAACTGAGATCAGAAATGCCGGTGACAAGCGGACGATCTCTTACCGGACGGGGCTTCACCTCAAAGAAGCGCAGTTAGGTGCTCTCAGGTCGAACTATTCGCCATGCTTCTAAGGTTGCTAGGCTGCGATTGACAGAGCCCCGCTTCGGCGGGGCTTTTTGTTGCCCGGCGCCGGTCGGAGTGGAAAGGTACCTGGCGACCCAAACTTTGACGTACCCCAGCAAGGTACATTTTACTGTTGACACGTACCCTGTGAAGGTACATTTTATCTCCATCGGGGCGCACCGCTCCATGGAGACCGCCGATGCACCGCGCATCCCTTCCCGGAAATTCCCAGCCGCCCGCGCAGCCGAGCGCCTCGCGCATCACGTTCGTCGATCGCGACGCCGCGGCTGGCCTGATCTGCAAATTCCTCGACGCGATTGACGCGGAGGGAGGGCCCAAGTCGCCCTTCATGCAGTACGCCCAGGCGAACGCTGCCCGCACGCTTCGGCTGTGGGGCGTGGAGCGGGGTGCCCCGGCATGATCCGCCTCCACCTCACCACCGGCCCCGTGGTCACCTTCGACAACTTCATCGACCTTATGGACTACGTGGTCGAGCGCATGCTCGCGCGAGGTGAGCTGTGAACCGCGCAAACCTGGCCTTCGCCGCCATCATCGGTGTTGCGCTGCTCGTAGGCGCGGTGATCCTCTTTGCACTCGACGACGGCGCCCGGCTCATCAATGATAACGCCGCCGCGCGCGCCTTCATCCTGTCGGACGCCTTCTGGCCCGCCGTGATCGGCTTCATCATCGTCGCCCTGGTCACGATGCTGGCCGTCGTTTCGGCCTACGATTTCCATCCCGACCGCCTGTCGGGTCGCAACGGACGGGAGCGCGACGCATGATCGCGCCCCGTCCACCTCTCTCCCAAAGCACCGGCCGGAACAGCATGCCCCCCGCCGTTCCGGGAATTCCCTCCCCCATGCCCGCGGCCTCCGGTGCTGCCGCGGGCAACCTTCACCTGACGCAGGAGCAGGAGGAGGCGGTTGCCGCCTACCTCGCCCGCGTCTGGCGGGGTGCGACGGGCCTCAGCGAGGTACCAGCGCCCGATATGCTCAGCACCCTGGTGGACGTGACCATGCGCAAGGCGCGCGAGGTCGCCGCCAGCCGGACGGGCTGAGCCCAGTTCGCAGGGAATGCGACACCGGAAAGGAGCCTCTCAGGTCCCCCGCATTCCCTCCCCAACCGCAATCCTGCGGATTTCAGGACGCGCCGAGGGCCGCGTGGGGACGCCCTCCCAGTTTCGAAGGAGATAGTGGCGTGAGCCTCTTCAACGCATCCGGGCTTTTGCGCCCATCAGCTGACCGCTCGAAGCGGCGGCGCCCCCACTTTCCGCACATTGGCGGAGGCGACCTTCAGCGCCTCGAGTTCGTCGAGGTAGCCGGTCAGCCTGCTTTCGCCCAATTCGATGCCGTGCCTGCGGCCGGTGCTCTGCAACTCGCGCAGACACTCCTCCGCGTCGTGCCGGTCCAGCCGGGAAAGCAAGTTTGCAAGAACATGCCGAACGGCGAACTGCGCGCCTTCGAACTCGAGAGCAACGCGTTCCAGGTTATCAACCCGGTTCTTAATTTCCATTCCCATTACTATCGCTTCTCCAACCGTATGATCAATTTTGTACGTTGGCGACCGCGTCTATTTGTCTCGATCGTAGGTCCGAGAAAGTTAATCGATCATTATCTTAGATTAACGGACGTGCTTTGTTACAAAAATGTCATCGCGGGAACGAGCAGTGAGCGCCGCGCCGCGGCTCGCCGGGGTGGCGGCCTGTCGCCGTTGACCCAATCGGGCATGCCGCGCGGGGTAGCCTGGTAATGGGACGCGTTCTCATCGGCTGCGAGCGGTCCGGCGTGCTGCGACGCGAGTTCGAGAAGCTGGGCCATGACGCATGGTCCTGTGATCTCGAAAAGGCGGACGACGGCAGCAACCACCACATTCGCGGGAACGTGCTCGATCACCTCGACGACGGATGGGATCTGCTCGCTGTCATGCACCCGCCTTGCACGGTGCTGTGCAACTCTGGCGTGAAGTGGCTGTACATCGGCGGCAAGAAGGTCAACGGGCCGGAACCGACGCGCTGGGCGGAACTCGAGCAGGCCGCCGCTTTCTATCGTGCCCTGCGCGATGCACGCCAGATCCCGCGCCGTGCCGTCGAAAACCCCATCATGCACCGACATGCTATCCAGCTCACCCGGCGCGGGAAAGTCCAGTTCGTGCAGCCGTGGCACCACGGCGATCCGTTTTTCAAGGCCACTGGCCTGGAACTGATCGAACTTCCGCCGCTGCGAGATACCAACCGTCTGACGCCGCCGCGTCTCGGCACAGTAGAGCACAAGGCATGGAGCGCCGTTCACCGCGCTTCTGGATGGGGCAAGCTTGCCGCCGATCGCGCTCGGGCTCGCAGCGAGACATTCCCTGGCATCGCGCTCGCAATGGCCAGCCAGTGGGGATCGCTCCTGCCCGGACACGTCGAGGCCGAGCAGATGGAACTGTTCAGGGAGGCGGCATGACGAACCCCTATCTCATCGGCGGGCCAGCGCTCGTCTCGTTCTCGGGCGGCCGCACGTCGGCTTACATGCTCTGGCACATCCTCGACGCCTATGACGGCCAACTGCCTGACGACGTGCATGTGGCGTTCGCAAACACCGGGAAAGAGCGTGAAGAGACGCTCCGGTTCGTTCACGACTGCGCGAGCCATTGGGGCGTGCGGGTGCGCTGGCTCGAGTGGCGCACCCGTCGCGTGAAAGACGATCAAGGAAACGTCGTGCCGTTCGACGAGCGGTTCGAGGAAGTCGGCTTCAACAGCGCGTCGCGTCAGGGTGAGCCGTTTCAACGCCTCATCGAAGCGAAATGTCGGACCCCCAACGCCGTCCAGCGCTGGTGCACTCAGGAACTGAAGGTGCGCGTCCTGAAGTATTTCATGCAGGACCAGGGCTACAAGCATTGGGTCAATGTAATTGGCTTGCGCCACGACGAAGGGCACCGCGTGCAGCGGTCCCTTAAGCCCACCCGGCAGTGCTGGGTGAACGCAGTCCCGCTTCATGAGGCGAAGGTCGACAACCGGATGGTCCGGGCCTTCTGGGCTGCGCAGCCGTTCGACTTGCAGCTTCTGCCCTTCGAAGGGAATTGTGATGGCTGTTTCCTAAAGGCTCGGCCGAAACTCTGGGAAATCGAGCGCACGGCGCCGGGCACCTTGCAGTGGTGGAGCGATATGGAGGAGGGCCCCGGCAAAGGGCGCTTCGTGACCGAATACAGCTATCGCGAGCTGATGAGGGATGTTCGCCGCCAGCCGGACATGTTCGCGGGCGGGCACTTCGACCTCGATCCGGACATGGACGCCGACTGTGGCAGCTGGTGCGGGGAGGCGGCATGACACGCGTCGAAACGATCGGCCTCGCCACCCTCTACCTGGGCGACTGCCGCGAAATCCTGCCCACCCTTGGCCCCATCGATGCCGCGGTGACCGATCCGCCATACGAGTTCTCGACGAGCGGGGGCGGGCTATTCCGCAAGGACCGCGAGAATATGGACCAGATCAAGGCTGCTGGGCTGGATCAGGGATTCGAGCATTCGCTGATTTCATCGGAGCAGTTCCGGTCGGCGGTCGTTTTCGCCCACAATGACCAGTGGGCGAGCCTGCTGCCGCACTTGGCCAGCGAGTACGACCGCTATGCCATCTGCCAGTGGCACAAGACGAACCCGATGCCGGTGGCGAACCGCCATTACCAGCCGGACACCGAGATCTACGTCCACGCTTGGATGACCGGCAGCCATCCGGAGGGCGAGTTGCGCCACAAGCAGCGGTTCATCGTCGCCGGGAACGGTCAGGACGGCGCGATCAAACATCCAACCGTCAAGCCGCTGCCCGTCATGCGCAAGATCATCATGAACGTGAACGGCCGGACCATCTGCGACCCCTTCATGGGCTCGGGTAGCACCGGCGTCGCGGCGGTCGAGTTCGACCGGGCATTCATCGGGATCGAGCGCGAGCCGAAGTTCTTCGACATCGCCTGTCGCCGCCTCGAGGACGCGCAGCGGCAGGGCAACCTGTTCCTTGGGAGCGCAGCATGACCGAAACCGCCCACCAGTGCTTCACCGCCAGCAGCAGCGCCTACATGCGCAACCTGACCGCCGACGATCGCCGGGAAGAGTGCATCGCCATCCACTACCAGGCGGCGCCTGAAGATCTCGGCGACGGCCGCAAGTCGGTGAGCCTGCGCGCGCCGGTGCTGATCGTCTCGCTCTGGATGTCGGAGCAGAAGGCGATCGCCGACAAGGTCGCCCGCATCCTCAATGCGCACTGGGACGATCCGGCGTTCGCCGACCAGCCGGAAAGCGAAGCGGCATGAGCACCGTGCTCCACATACTGCAGCACACCCTCGGCGTAGACGAGTTCGGGCGCGGCACCCAGTACCGCAACCACTTCGTCACCGGCGCGGGCTCGATCGATCATCCGATTTGCATGGAGGCCGTCGAACTTGGGCTGATGAAGCGCCAGGCGGACCATCCGCTTAGCCGCGGCGATGACGTGTTCAGCGTTACCGCCGCTGGCAAGGAGTGGATGGCCGACAACAGCCCGGTCCCCCAGCGCGATCGCCGCGTCATTCAGGCGCTCGGACGGAGGATCTCTGAACAAGGCGACATGCACATCCGCGTCTCTCGCCACACGATCAAGGTCCTGATGCAAACCCTTGGGTTCACTCGTTGGGACGCGGGAGACGACGACTTCCGGGAGGTCGATGCTCTCGCGCTCAACATCTTGCAGGCCCTCGCAGAGAAGGCGCTCAAGCTATGATGTCGGCGCATCCTGACTTCTGCTGCGTGATCTGCGAGCGCCAGGTCAACACGCGGTGGAGCTCCGTCGGGCCGACCGAGGAGCAGCCGCCCGTCTGCCGGTACTGCGAGCACAGCTATGCCGAGGGCGTGGGCAAGCCCACCGCCGGCTCTTTCCGGGACCGCCGCAACGCCATGCGCATCTACGCGCTGGCCGAGGCCCTGCACACCGCCGCCATGCGCATCCAGTGGAGTACCCAGTATGCCGTCGCGTGATTACGTCTCCGCGCCCGTCTCTGAAGCGCTCGGGATGAACGATATCATCCAGGGCCTAGTCGGCGACCTCGAGCAGCTGCGCGCGGGCAAGATCGGCGTGAACGACGCCGTCGCGCGCTCGCAACTCGCCAAGCAGATCTTCAACGGGGTGCGCCTCTACCTCAACGGGTCGAAGATGCTGTCGGACATGGCGAAGCCAGCCGCGCAGCCCGCGATCCCCCAGACGAAAGAACAGGTCGATGGCTGACAAAGGAATCATCTTCAGCGCGCCGATGGTGCGCGCGTTGCTCGCGGGCACGAAGACGCAGACGCGCCGGCTGTGTAAGTGGGCGAACAATCCGCTGAGCCCCGCGCTGGGCCACATCGTGCCGGTCGACAATGCTCCTGGCTGGTTCGGTGATGAAGAGGGGGAAGTCTGCTTCTCCGCCGGATACAAGCTGGGAGATCGGCTCTACGTGCGTGAGGCATGTGCGATCGACGGCCCTCGCACGTGGTACCGTCTTGACCATGTGGAAGAACTCGCTCGCGGCCCCCGCGTCGACGTCCGCTGGCGGCCTTCGATCCACATGCCGAGGTCGGCCAGCCGCATGTGGCTCGCCGTCACCGAGGTGCGCATGCAGCGTTTGCAGGAGTGCAGCGAGGACGACGCCATTGCAGAGGGATGGCCAGGAGAGCCGGGGCAAATGTGGCCGCTCGATTGGTACCGAGACCTGTGGGACAGCCTCCACACCACCGAGGGTCAGCGCTGGCAGGATAACCCTTGGGTCGTGGCCGTCAGCTTCGACGTGCACCACGGCAACATCGACGCGGAGCGGGAATAATGGCCTGCGAGCACGTCACCCTCCCCGGCGGCGGTACCGCGATCGTCTGCGGCCCCCGCAAGCGGAATCGCTGCACCAGCTGCGGCCGACCGGCCAGCCTGCTGTGCGACTGGAAAGTGGGCGAGGGCACCTGCGACCAGCCGATCTGTTCCCGCTGCACCACGTCGCCCGCGCCCGACAAGGATCTCTGCCCCAGCCACGCCGCCGCTTTCGAGCGGTGGAAGGCCAGCCGGGGAGAGCAGGAATCACAGAGGAGTACCGAACGATGACGGCCAACCGGCACCGCGAGAGCCTGCTGCGCCTCGCAGACGTAACGGGCCGCACCGGCCTGTCGCGCACCACGATCTACAACCGCATGCGGGCAGGGACCTTCCCGGCCTGCCTGCGCATCAGCGTCGGGCTGGTCGCCTGGTACGCGTCCGACCTCGATGCGTGGCTGACCGACCCGATGGGCTGGCGCGCGCCGGCTATCGCGGCCTGAGGCGGCGGCAATGACCGACGGCACCGTCTCCTTCCTCCGCATGAACGCGGTCAAGGCCCGAACCGGCCTTGGCCGCACCACCATTTACCGCCGGATGGAGGCGGGGACGTTCCCCCGCTCCACCCAGATCAGCCCCGGCCTTGTCGGCTGGTACGAGGCTGACATTGACGCCTGGATTGCCGACCCGATGGGCTGGCGCGCCGGTGAGGGGCGGGCAGATGCTTGAGAACAAGCAGGATCCGGTGGCCGAGCTGGTGGACATCATCGATGCCGCCGAGGCCAAGGACGGCGCGCTGATCTGGGACCACACGCCGGAGGAAGTCGGCTTGCATGTGATGGAAAACCACGCGGCCATTCGCGCCGCGCTGTCCCGCGCGCCAGAGAAGCCCACCCCGCCCAGCTGCGGCCGGTGCCACGACACCGGCTACACCGACTTCACCCACCTCGGGCTCGATCCTTGCGATCATAACTCCCTCCCCGGAGACCAAGGCCATGACTGAGAAGCTAAGAGCGCACCGGCAATCGCTCAACGACCACGAGGCGATGGCGGATGCCCAAGCTGGCTGCGTGCCCTGCAAGCTGTGCGGAGGAAAGGCGGTTATCACCGATGCGGGCGTAGGCGCGGGGTACTACATCGCCTGCGAGAACAGCGGGGCATTCCGTGCCGCCCAAGGCTGCATGATCACCGAGCGCCGTCTCGGCGGATGGGCCTACAACGTCATGGACTGGTGGAACCGCCTTCATTCTTCGCCCACCTCGGCCGCCGAGGATCTGCCTGCGCTTCTGGCCGACAAGGCGCGCCTGGACTACCTCGACCGCTGCAACGCGGCGCTGAACGCCACTTACGGCACGACCTACAGCTGGAAGCTGATCCAGAGCCACAACGTCAATCGCCTCATGCTCGGCGATTACTACGACGTCGACCTGAACGACAGCCAGCCGAACGGCCTGCCGTCTTGCCGCGACGCGATCGACGAGCGCATGCGGAACTCGGGGAGGGCGGCGGCATGACCGATATCGACATGGACAAGCTGGCGAAACAGCTTTCGAGCGCGAAGATGCCCAATGGCCGCGCCATGTCCAGCGGGGAGATGATTGCCGCTATGAACAGCGCGGCGAACGCCATCCTCGCAATGGCAGAGAATGCGGACGCTTGGGACTGGCTATCCCAGCACTGTCAGCTCGAACTGAGCTTCGCGGGCTGGGATGACGAAAATGCATGGCAGGTCCATGCCGTACACGGCGGCCGCAATGACAGGGAATGGACGCTTGTCGGGGAGGGAGAAACGGCATTGGCCGCCGTCATTGCCGCCCGCCGCGCTCTCGGGAAGGACAAGGCGTGAAGGTCTTGATACGCATCGCTATCGGCCTGCCCCTTGTCTTGGTGGGAATTGGCCTGGTTGCGGCAGCCATTTACTTCCTGGGCGAATGGTCACTGCTCGTCATCGCAGTGATCCTGTTTTCTTGGTGCGTTGGCGATTCCGTCATATCGCACCGCGCCATCCGCGCTCTCCGCAGGCCGCGCGAATGCGTTCATGACTGGCGGCGCGTCGCGGCTAGCTGGTTCGCCTACGAGAGCAACCCCGGCAAGTACTTCGTGATGTGCTCCAAGTGCCGAGCGCGCGGAACGAGAAAGGACATACGCCCATGACCGGCTACCTTTCGCCATACCCGGCAAAGGTGCAGCCGAACTATCGCAACCGGGTCGAGGGCGATGCCGTCGTCGAGCGGGTTCACATCATGCCGCGCCAGGACGGCGGCGAGGACATCTGCCAGCCGCACGTCTGCCGGGAATGCGAACGGGAGCGAAGTTGGGGTGCTGGGCAAACGACAGGAAAGCGCGTCAGCTAATTCTCTTCCTCGGTTTCGAAGCGGAGAATTGGAGCAAAAGCCCAGAGGATGTCGCTTTATACTGTGGGAAGTTTTCCCAAGCCGCTCCAAACCCGGGCGAATCAGGTTATGAATAGCCTCGTCTGATGCGAGCTGGCCGGCTCTTATCAGACGAGGCTAAGTTAGCCACCGCTGAGCAAATGTGCCCTGAGGTCGCATACACACGTACGCGTATGATTCATGCGAGTACGGCTGACAAGGGGTACATCAGCGGATTCCGACAAGGAGATGTTGATATGGCCAACGGAAGCAAGACCGGTTCTCCAAAAGTTCCGGTACAGACCCACCATCGCAGCTCGAAGAGCGGACAGTTCGTCACCGAGGATTACGCCAAGCGTCATCCGAGTACGACGGAACGGGAGCGCATCAAGCATCCTAAGCGGTAATCCACCGGTCAGAGTACTGGGAAAGGCGGGGCTTCGGCTCCGCCTTTTTTCGTGAGGCGCGGCAAATTCGGCTCTCTGCTGGCACCCCTGCATCGACGGCGCGTTGCATAGTCAGATAGACCATCTCGCAGGTTTTCCGCCATGACTAACATCGACGATCTTCGCAGCTTGACCGAGGATGACGTTACTGACGCGCTCAAGGGTGCATACGTCGGTTTTCCGATTACGTCGCCAGCCGAGCTGCTCGAAGCGTTTCAGCGCTTGCTCGATACGAAGCTCGGCGAGGACGACAGCTAGTTCGCAAAGTCGCGCCGGAGCACCTTTAGCGATGCCCGGGCGTAATCCAGCATAACCCGTTGCCAGTAGGGCCCAGCGTCCGCCCAGGGCCGCCACTCATTGTCAGGGTCGCGCGTCTCTTGCGTGAGCCACATAGCCTCCGCCATCTGCTCAATCAGCGCTTCCTCGTCGTTTGCAGTGCAGATCCGGCACGTCATCGACCAGCGCCCATATGAAAGAGGTTGGGACGTGGCTCCGGTGCTCGTACCTGGAGTTCTTCGAAGCGGGCCAGGATGAATTGCACCGCGGCCGCTTGAGCCTTCCGCGCTTTCGCCGTGTCCTTCACCAGCATGTCACGCTGCACCGATCGTGGGATCTCCTGAAAACCGCGAGTGATCTCGAACCGGACTTGGTCCGCAGTCAGGACCCGAGGGAAGCTTTGTTCGTTCTCCATTGGAACATCATAGGAACATCCGTCCGAGTCGAGAAGAGACTTCGGGACGCCATTGCGGCGGACGATTCGCAAGGTTAGGTTTCCTGTCAGGAATTCGAACTCCTAGCGAAAATCGGCTGGGGGTATAATCCGGGGTATCGGATTTAGCAGCACAAGCTGCACCCGCAGAAATCCGCCATTTATCGCGCCACTATTGGCGGGCACCCTCTCCGCCAAGGGACCATCCCACCACATTACGATTCAGTCTCATAAACCCAAGGATTTCCTTGGTTTATGCCCTGATTCACATCCCACCGCATCTCACTCCATCGCACGGCGTCCGAGTCGTTTCGTGGGAAGAAATGTGGGAAGGTTTTGGCATGGGAAAACTGTCCGCAACGAGCGTTAAGGCGGCCACTCGGCCGGGCCGATTGGGTGACGGCGAGGGCCTATACCTCATCGTCCAGCCCGGCGGTTCAAAGAGCTGGATGTGCCGTGTGCAGAAGCATGGCCTGCGGCGGGATTTCGGACTTGGCAGCGCTTCGAAAATCTCGCTTGCGACCGCCAGAGAGATGGCGAGGGAAATCCGTAGCTGGATGGAGATGGGGCTCGATCCCATTTTCGAGCGGCGCAAGGCGCAAGGCATACCCACCTTTCGCGAGGCGGCGGCAAAGGTGATTGCCGCCAATGACAAGACCTGGCGTAATCAGAAGCACGCGGCACAGTGGTCCAGTACGCTGGAGGCCTATGTCTTCCCCCACATCGGCGATCGTCAGATCAATGAGATCACGGGGCCCATGATTCGAAATCTCCTTGCCGAGATATGGCTTACCAAGCCCGAGACCGCTCGCCGCGTTCGCCAGCGGGTCGGCGCAATTCTCGATTGGGCTTATGCCTCCGGCTTTCGCGAGACCGAGGCTCCGATGCGCGCAATCACCAAAGGCCTTCCGCGTCAGCCCAAGAAGGACGGCCATTTCGCCGCCATGCCTTATGACAAGGTCCCGGCCTTCCTGCGCCGCCTCCCCGAGCGCGAGACGTTCAGCAGGCTCGCCTTGCAGTTCGCGATCTTCACTGCTGCTCGTTCAGGCGAGGTGCGGGAGGCCACATGGGGTGAGATCGATTTCGGTGCCAAGCTCTGGACCATCCCCAAAGAGCGTATGAAAGCCCAGCGCGAACACGTGGTGCCGCTAAGCGACGGCGCCTTGAAAATTCTGCGGCGGTGTCAGGAATTGAGGTTGGGAGAGGCCGCTTTGGTCTTCCCAGGATCGCGGCCCAAATCCCCCTTGTCAGACATGACCCTTTCCAAGCTGCTTCGCGAAATGCGCGAACCCTACACGCCGCACGGTTTTCGTTCGTCGTTCCGGGATTGGGTCAGTGAGGAAACCCAGCACCCCAGCGATGTTGCGGAGGCGGCGCTTGCACACGTGGTGAAGAACAAGACCGAGGCGGCCTATCGTCGAGGTAACCTCCTCGAGAAGCGCCGGGTTATGATGGAAGACTGGAGCGTATTCTGTGTCAGCTAGCGTGCAATTCCTCTTGAATGACGCGCTGAATGGGAGCGATTATGATTTTCGTATATTTCACTTGTTGCGTTCATTGCGAATATCGTATGCTCGCGCGCAGCAGAGGAGCCCAATCATGACCATCCCAGCCTTCGCCGAGGAAATCGGCGCGCGCCTGCCTTCTGCGAGCGAGAAGGTGGCGGCGAACCAGTTGCGTCAGATCATTGCAGCTCACGCCGATGGCGGCGCGACACTTCGCGTGCTGGATGACGACCGGCAGCCCGTCGACGTGACCCTAACCCCCGCGCTGTCGCATTTGCTGCTCGATTTGCTGGGTCACATCGGACGGGGCGACGCCGTGACGCTGGTGCCGGTCCACCAGATGCTATCGACCCAACAGGCGGCTGACATCCTGAACGTGTCGCGTCCCCACCTGATCTCGCTGTTGGACAAGGAGGCTATTCCCCATGTCTTGGTGGGGAGGCACCGCCGCATCCGCGCTGAAGACCTGTTCGCCTACAAGCAGGCGCGCGACGCGCGTCGCGGCGCTGCCTTGGCCAACCTGGCAGAGAATGACTCGGAGCTGCTGTAGCCTTGTTCGCTAACCGCTATACGGCATTCGTTGATGCGTGCGCGCTTGTGGGTGTCCTTAAGCGCAACATGCTGCTCACGCTCGCAGAGGCGGGATTCTTTCGCATTCGATGGTCCGCCAAGGTTCTCGACGAGGTGGAGTTGGCGCTCGAACGGATTCATGCGGACAAGGGGCAGGACGGTGCAGCCGCGATCGCGCACCGCCAACGAGTGAATATGGAGACGGCTTTCGAGGAAGCGGCCGTCACTGGTTATGAGGCACTTGAGTCTGCTTGCGCAGCGATCCCCGATCGAAATGATCACCATGTCGTCGCTGCTGCCTTAAAGGCACAGGCGGCGACGATCGTGACTGACAATCTCAAGGATTTTCCCGCCGATGTGTTGACCGGCCTCAACATCGAGGCGAAGTCCACGGACGCCTTCATCGCAGACACCATCGAACTTGACCCTGGCCGTGCGGTTGGTGCGCTCAGATCGATGCGGGAGCGTTTCAAGAATCCGGCTCTGACTGCCGAGACCTTGTTGCTCAAAATCGAAGCTGTAGGCCTGAATGAAACGGCAGGCACGCTTCGGCCTTACATCGCGGTGTTGTAAGCCAGCGGCATTCAGGCGCTCGTAGGATGACGCGCTCGACCGAACCCTGCGTAAGCAGCGGGAATTTGAGCACGGTTCGCTTATTTGCGACGATCAGGCGGATTTGGCGAGCCGTGTGACGGCGAGCTAGTCCGCGTGCTCACGCAACTGGGCAAGATCGTAGGCGGTTTGCATGCGCATCAATGTCTCGGCGGAGACGCCAAACGCCTTCTCGAAGCGCATCGCCATTTCGGCCGAGAGCGCGGTCCTACCATTGAGCAAGTTGTTCATCGTCGCGCAGGTCACGTCCAGCGCCGTGGCCGTGCTTTGGACCGTGAGGTGATACGGTTCCACGATATTGCGCCGGAGCCAAGTGCCCGGATGCGTGAGGATCGAAGGGTGAACCGTGATCGCCATCAGTGGTAGTCCTCCAGATCGAAGTCGCCGATCGCTGCTACCAAGGCCTGTTGTCGACGAAAAAGTCGATCATGACGCCGATGTTATTCCCATTCGCATCGGTCATTCTGAACAGGGGATATTTTCGTCTTCCGTGACCGCCGTAAAGAATGATCACTGCTCCAGCCTTATCGTCACTCTCGATCCTTATTGATTTGAGACTGGAGTCGGCTCGCTCGGGCGACTTTGGGTGCATCAAGTCGCCAATCCTCAATGTCCAGCGGCCTAGATGATCTCCGGCGATCTCCCGCAGCACTCCGGCGGGAGAGAAGGCAAAGCAATATGCATCGATACTGAGCTCGATGCCTTCGTCGTCTGTCAGCGGCTCGATCAGCGCGACCTCTCTGTCGCTGTCAAGCAATAGGAACACGTGCGAAATGTGCTCTTCGTAGTCATGGGTCTCCACGGAGCCCAGATGAGCTACCGTGAACATGACGTCGTAGCGACCAGGCGCAACCGTTACTGTAACGCCGCTTTCAGGTGTGTCTGCGTTCGCGACCGACAGTAGTCCGTCCGGAATCTGTACATTCCCGGCCGCTTCTCTTCGACTATTTTCGAGCGTTTCCTTCCATGCCTCGCCGATCCGCGCTGTCCAATCGGGATCAGGCCGGACCATGTAGCTGACTTCGGAACGCAATGGATCCTGAATACGTGAGACGCCTTCCTCGCGCTCCACTTCAGCGACATTTTCCGCTGATAGGCCGATCCGTGCTGCGATGGCTCTAAATGCTGACCACATAGGCACCTCAGGTACGTTCAATTTCCCAAAATTTCCACGAATTACTGTCACGCTAGGTGGTCCAGAAAAGCTACACCACCTGTGGGGACACGATTGCCAAGGCGCGTATCTGGCAGCTCACCTAACAGTGCGGTGCTCTTCTAACAGTAGCGATGTTAAATACCTGCCTTGGCGTTAAAATTCCTGGTGCGGTCCCTCTGAGGCCTTGTCTCGTGGCCGCAATTTTGCCGAAAGCGCGCCCCCCGATCGGAAATCCTCGGGGAGCCAAATCAAACACTTCGGAAAAATCACCCCATGTCATCGAATTCAAGCCGTGCGGCGAGCGTCGTCGCCGGCACCAGGAAGCGCGGCGTCGTGCGCAAGATCCCGAGCGAATGTCCCACGCCCGTCACGAACGAATGGATCGATCCCCCCGGCTTTGCAGATGCCCTTCGCCTTCACCTGGCCCGATATCAGGAATCCTACCTTCTGCTCCACCGGGCGGTGATCCGGCCCGATGAGACATTCGATCCCGCTACCATCAAGGGATGGTGTTCCGGCAAGAGGACGCCGCGAAACACAGCCAGCCTCGACGTTCTTGCGCGCATTGAAGCGCGTTATGCGCTGCCCAAGGGCTACTTCAAAGCAAAGCTGCCGCATCAGGCACGCGCACCGGCAGGCTTGAACCTCGGCGGCATTCCGCGCGCGGAGCAGCGCCGGTTAGCCTGGCATCTGCCCGATGATTTCAATGACCGCCCGCTCGCGGAACGCGGCGAAATCCTGAACTGGGTTCGCACGGTCGTGATATCCGGTGCTACGGAATATCGCCGTTACCAGGCCGAGGCGGCGAAGAACCGCTATGGCCTCTGTTTCCCAACTCTCACCGGGCGCAAGCCGCAGGCGATTTCCGCGAAGCTCTCCGAGGATGAGAGGGCGGTTTATCATGATGACGACGCCCTGTTGTCGAACAAGATTGCGCCGCCGGGTTTGACGACCGAGATCACGCAGCTGGTACGCTTCAAGTCGGCGACGCTGACCGACATCGGCTTCCAGCGAAGCGGCGTGTGGAACGAGGAAACGACAGCCATGCGGTTGGAGCACCTTGGCCTGATGTTCGGTGCGATGGTTGCTTCGCCGAAGGGCTCGATCGGCGGACTCGGCATTCCGATGCGCCACTTGACCCTGGCGCTGCTTGTCATTCCCCGCCTGTGGGACTGGTATATCCAATGGCGTGAAAAGCGGCGCGGATTCTTCACCCGGTGGGAAGTCGACATGCTGCGCAACGGTATGGCGTTTACTCGTCAGGAGACCGGCTGGCTGCGCCAGATGGCGCCGCTCGCAGAGCGGCTGGTGCCGATCGAGGGCATTGTCACTGTGGACGAGATCGACGTGCTGCGCGCCGATTGGTCGTCCGCCTGCGATCGGCTTCATTCTCATGCTTCTGCGCGAGCGAAGGAGATCGAGCGCGTTGCGCGGGTCCACCGTGATCCGTTCGAGCCGATCCTGCCGGTGCTCGAAGCGGACAGCCCGGTGGGAGAGTACCGCAAGATAGCCGATGAGATTCTGCGGCTTGCTCCTGATGCCAACCGGCATCCGCGCGCGGCGGCGGAAGCGGCGCGCTCCTTCCTGCTCATTCGTCTGGGATTGCACCTTGGGCTGCGCCAGAAGAACTTGCGGCAGCTTCTTGTCTGTCCGCGCGACCAGACGCCGCGAACCGAGCGTCAGCTTGAGATTTTGAAGCGCGGTGAAATCCGGTGGAGCGACCGCGATAGCGGCTGGGAAGTGCTTATCCCGGCGGTTGCGTTTAAGAATGCGGGTTCGTCCTTCTTCGGCGGGCGTCCGTTCCGGCTGATCCTGCCCGATCTTGGCGATCTCTATCGCCATATCGACCAATACGTCAGGCGGCACCGGTCTGTGCTGCTTGGCGGCGCGGAAGATCCCGGCACGTTCTTCGTCAAATCGGCGAAGGTCACGAGCAGGGATGCCGCCTATGACAGCAACACGTTCTACGAAGCCTGGCGGCTGGTCATCCAGCGGTACGGCATCTTCAACCCTTACACCGGCCGAGGGGCGGTCGTGGGTTTGCTCCCTCATGGGCCTCATAACATCCGCGATGTTCTTGCCACGCATATCCTGAAGCAGACCGGCTCGTTCGAGCGGGCAAGCTATGCGATCCAGGACACGCCTGAAATGGTGGCGAAGCATTACGGACGGTTCCTGCCGCAGGACAAGTCGGCCCTGGCTGCGCAGATACTCAACCAGGTTTGGATGGCGGCGTGACCCGGCCACCCCGTGCCGAGGCGCGACCGCGCTCTATTTCGCTGACGCTCAACCGAGCCGCCTGCGGCGTCTCGTCGGCATAGCCGTGACGATCGCTGGCGGGGCGGGCGCTATTCGCATCCCGTCAGTGGTCTCCGCGCCTGTGGCGGGTCTGCTTGTTCCTCGGCTCCAGGGCGACGGGGGCGTGACGGCCCCTTAGCCCGGCCATGGCGCGCTGCAACCTGGGCGGAGCCCAGGTCTTCCACTCTGTTCCGGCCCTTCGGGTCTCTATACGGCGCTAGCCTTGGGGCCTAACGATCTTGCATTCGAACATAACGTGTTATTAAATAATCAGATTTACCAAAGGCTTCGCTACAAAACCCAATCGCACGATCCGGATCCAAACTCGGTAGACAAAGTCTGCAACTCCGATAGGGCCGCGCTATTCATTTCGCTGGGAATCATATGGGAACGATCAAGAACGATGTCGTCGCGCGTCATCTCAACAAGCACGACAGGGAGCGAGATCTGCTGACGCCGTTCCTGACCTGCTTCGATGTGACCTGGGGCACACGATACCAGCGGCAGAAGATCGACTTTTCGGCTTATTTCTTGGCACCAGAACAAACGGTCAAGGATCAATTTGGAATTGATGCCGAGATCCTACTGATCATGTCGGATTTTTCCGAATTGCAGAACCGCACAATGCAGGCGATCGACGAATTTATGAAATCGCTCCCAGCACGTGGCCGGATTGATCCGACTACAGTCTTCTTGGTGAGCCCCGATCCGAAACTTCGCGAATGGGTCGCCTCTTATGCGGCGCTCAACCCCCAGTTTCGCGTCACCATCGCGCTGTCCCATGATGAGATCAAGGCCGGCCGTGGAAATCCCTATTTCCTGCGGGCTGCCATGTCGGAACAGCTATATGCCCGTGATCTATTCAACGATCAGCTTCCGTTGAAGAGCGACACTTTTTTCTTTGGCCGCGACAAAATTGCTGCGGAGTTCGTCACTGCGGTCAAGACGTCCAACAACAGGGGGCTGTTCGGGCTACGCAAGACGGGCAAGACTTCGCTGCTGTTTAAGGTTCGCCGCATGGCCCAGCAAGACGGTGCGAAAGTCCTGTACTATGACTGCAAAGATCCGGCGATCCGCACCCTCGGTTGGACCGATTTTCTTGAGCAGATTATCAGTGATATTCATAAGGTTTATGGCCGCAGGCCCAAGCAGAGGGAAGGTCATGTGTCCCGCTATTTTAAAGAGATAGTCGGAGACCTTTGCCAAGATAGTAACCTGTGCATCATCTTCGACGAGATCGAGTGGGTATCGCCAGTTGCGATTATCGACACCCATTGGCACAAGGATTTCGTTCCCTTTTGGCAAACGATGTGGACGACTCAGAGCGAGCACCGCCAGCTCAGCTTCATCGTTGCCGGGGTAAATCCAGAGGTGACTGAACGGGCCGAGGTCGACGGCGTGCAGAACCCGCTATTCGGTATCATCGCACCGGTTTATCTGACTGGATGGGACGAAAGCGATGTTCGCAGCATGCTTCACAAATTCGGAAAACGAATGGGACTGAAGTTTGACAGCGACGCCGTTGTCTACATGTATAAGCGCTACGGTGGCCATCCGTTGTTGACAAGAATGGCCGGATCCTACGTAAACGCCGCGATTAGCGCCAAGAATGCCGCTCGACCTGCTCGTATCCCGACAAAAGACCTCCAAGAAGGCGAGGGCGAGCGTGAAGCGGAGATCATGTATTATTGCCACCATATCGTTTCGGAATTGAGTAAATTTTATCCCGACGAGTATGAAATGTTGAAATGGCTTGCGACGGGCAACGAGGCAGACTTTCACGACTTCGCCGCGAACGGAAACCAGATCCGCCATCTCCGGGACTATGGCCTGATCAAACCATCCGCTAACGGTAGAACGGAGATTGAGATACCAGTTCTTGCTCGTTACATCATGGATGAGCAGCGCAGGTCGGACAAGGCAGAGGACATCTATGTCGTGCCGGCTGATAATCGCTTGCTTTGGTTGCGTAATCGGCTCGACCGGATTGGGACCGATATCCGTCGCCTCGACAAGCTTGGTCAGAGTAAGGGTAAGAGGCCCCTTTATGGCGCCAACGGTTTTCCGGAAGCGGAGAGGCTATTCGCAGTTGCTTGCGTGACAGACCAGTCGACCCTTGAGAATTTCCTCAACACATTCAACAGGTGCCTTGTTGAGCCAGTTGAATCTATGGGCAAGGCATTGTCTATTAAGGATTATTTCTGGGTCGAGGTAAAGGCCAGCTATCCGATGTTGTGGGAGTCCCTTCTGCGGATCAAGGTTTATCGCAATGAGGCGATGCACATCGACCTAACCCCGCGCGTTACGGCTCAGTTGGCAGATATGAAGACCCGAGACTTCATGGGGCGTGATCTCACTTCCATTCAGGATCATCATTTCTTGATGCAGCAGAAGGTACTCGACGGCCTATTCCTTGCGACGATGGTGGAGACGGATCGCCTACTCTGAATCAACCGCGCATGGTCCTGCTCACGCTTAGTTAGGCCATCGACATTCGGAAGAGGACCATTGCCCAACCTGAATATTTTCGATGAATTTGAGATGTAGGCTTTCAGGGTGTCGTGTAAATCGTGGAGGTAGCTGCGAGCGCGTTCCTGACTGCAAGGCGCACTGTCAGTTGACCGGTTCTGAGTTGAGCTGATTTTTCACAGACGGCAGGCACGGCGAAAATTCGCCTTGCAGTCGTCCCGGTGAAACGTTGCCAAATCTCAAAGCTGTGCCCGACTTCACTGATGAGGTGGGAGCATTAGAAGAATTCCACACCAGGTCGCGCCTGGCTGGGTCCTGGCCGAAAGATTAAGTTTCTTACAGGTGAGGGCAGTAAATGAGCCGCCCCATGCTTGAGCACGGCCGCGCTCTATTTCGCTGACGCTCAACCGAGCCACCTTCGGCGTCTCGTCGGCATAGCCGTTTCGATCGCTGGCGGGGCGGGACGCTATCCGCGTCCCGTCAGCGGTCTCCGCGCCTTTGGCGCGTCGGCGTGTGCCTCGGCTCCAAGGTGACGGGGGCGTCACGGCCCCATAGCCCCGCCATGGCGAGCTGCAACCTGGGCAGGCCCAGGTCCTCCACCCTGTTCCGGCCTTTCGGTGCACCCCGCCATTTCAGGCGAGGCTTTTGGTCCGCTCCTGCCGCCCCCGCCACCCCGGCGCCGGTCAATGGCGGTTTGAGGAAAGGAACAGGAGAAATGGAAAGGACCAATCGCCAGAGCCTCTATGGAGAGGTCACGTCTCGCATCATTGCCGAGCTTGAAGAGGGCAGGCTGCCTTGGGTGCAGCCTTGGGACAGGGCACGGTGTCCCTGCCTGATGCCGCACAATGCTGTTTCCGGAAGGGTTTATTCCGGGATCAATATTCTCATCCTGTGGTGCGAGGCGGTGGAATGCCGGTTCGGCTCGCAGCGCTGGCTCACTTACAAGCAGGCCTTGGCGGCAGGCGGTCATGTCCGGCGCGGCGAGAAGGGCACGGTCATCTGCTATGCGGATCGCTTTACTCCCAAAGCCGAGAGCGAGCAGGCGCGGTGCGAGGATCGCGAGGCCCGGACGATTGCGTTCCTGAAGCGTTTTGTCGTTTTCAATCTCGATCAGATCGAGGAGCTGCCGGAGCGGTACGCAGAGGGACCGGCGGTTCCCGATCCGGTCATGGCGATTTCCGAGGTGGACCGGTTGATTGCGGCAACCGGCGCGGACTTCCGGATCGGCGGCGACGAGGCGTTCTATGCCCCCAAGCAGGACTATGTGCAGGTGCCCCCGCAGGCGGCTTTCCATGAACCGGTGAACTGGTTTCGGACGGCACTTCATGAGATGGGGCACTGGGTCGGCGGCAAGGCGCGATTGGACCGGGATCAGACGGGCAAATTCGGCTCGGCCTCGTATGCAAAGGAAGAGCTCATCGCTGAGATGACTTCGGCTTTTGCCTGAGCGTCATTGGGTATCCAGCCCACGGTGCGACATAGCGATTACCTCGGCTCATGGCTTGAAGTGCTGCGCTCCGACGAGAAGGCGATCTTCCGGGCGGCCAGCGCTGCCAGCAAGGCAGCCGATTACCTCCTCGCCTTCGGGGAGGACGCGGCATGAGGTGGTATATTTATCTGCTGGAGCAGCGCATCCACGAGGCTTTCCTGCGTAATGCCTTTCCCGAGTACGAGCAGCCGGAGTTGCGGCGGCTGGCTCGTGCAATCTACTCGCTTCCATACCTGCCCAATCGGGCCTTCTGCCTCTGGCGGTTTGAAGGCCTTCTATGAGCAGATCGCCGAGCGTATGGGCATCAGTGTTCGCCGGGTGGAGAAAGAATTGGGCTGCGCGATGGGCATGATTGTGCGCTCGCGGGATCGGCAAGAGCGCAAGGGCTGGTAAGCAACCGGGGCGCGTCCGCTGCGGCGGACGCGCCCCGGCCTTGTTTCAGGCGCGAGGATTTTCAGGCCCGCGGCGAGAAGTCGTCGACCAGGTACGAGATCGGACTATTCATCCATTCGGTAACGGCGCTCTCGCGCCAGCCGCAGCAGCGCTCGGCAATGCGAACCTGCCTCGGGAAGGTGCCCGACTGGATCTTGCGGTAGAGGGTCGCGCGGGAAAGGCCCGTGCGTTCGAGAACGACATTGAGGCGCAAGAAGCGATCATGGTGCGTCATGTTCATTGGCGTTGTCCTTTCCTATTCGTGAGGTGGACTGGCCGGCCATGAGCAAGATTGGGTCAATTCGAGCAGGGCGCAAGTACCCCAAACGCCCGTAAAACGGTGGAATTCCTTCAATCGGACGTCCTGGGACGACTGAGGTCGACTGGGGACGACAAAATAATTTTGTCGCAGGATTCGCACATCCTTTGACTGTGTCCCAAGCCGTCTCAGCCCGCGTCTCGCACGCGAGCCTCAACCATCTCACGAGCCCGAATCACGCCAGAATTCGACGACGATTACGCCGCGTTTCAGTCTGGAATGTCAGAGCCGCAGTGGTGCGATCAGGATCGAACTGCCCGCTGCCGCGACCGCGCATGGCCGGTGACCAGGCACACATGACCGAGCAGCGCGGCAACCAATGTCCGAACCTCATCGGGCGTGAAGCCGCCATCGTCGGGATGCTGGCCATCGGTCAGATTGCGGCGGTTCCATTTCCAGTAGGGCGCCAAGATCTGCATCAGCCGCGCCGTCTCCGGACAATCATATCAGAACTTCCGCGGCGAAGTGGATATTTCGGCGCCGCTCGCCAAGGGCGTTGCCGTTCGCGCGGGCGCCATGGTGCAGGACCAGGACCAGTTCTTCGATGTCGCCCATCGTAACCGCCTGAACCTGTTCGGCGTCGGCAAGGTCGACATCGGCGAGCGCACGACCGTTACCTTCGGCGCCACTTACGATCGCTTCAAGCCGGCGATCCAGTCCGGCCTGCCGGGGATCATCGGCGGTCTCGACGGCAGCGACGGACAATTGCTCGACGTGCCGCGCTCGACGTACCTCGGCGCCGACTGGAATCGGTTCAAGTCGGAGATCTGGTCGGTCTTCGCGGATGTGACGCACGAGATCAGCGACCGCTGGACCATCCGCGCGAGCGGGCTCTACACCGATGTAGAGCGCGTCGATGTCTACAGCTACATCGGCAATCAGCCGATCACGGCGACCAACGGGCTTACCAATCATATCGCCTATCGCGGCGACAGCTTCATGAAGTCGCATTCGTTCGACTTCAACGCGGTGGGCAGCTTCCCGGCGTTCGGGCGCGACCACACCTTGATCCTGGGCTTCGATTATCAGGACAGTTCTTATCAGTCCTACTACACGCGGCTCTCCAACTATGCCCGCATCGACGTCTACGATCCGGTATCGCCGCTGGAGCCGCCGCTGAATCCCTACGGCCCGCTGCCTTACTATCCGGTGCAGGGCAGCAATGCGACGTGTCCTGACAGCACTACCGTCATCACGCCCGCACCAGCCAACTGCGTCATCCAGAACTGGGGCGGCAGCGACACGCGCATCACCCAGTACGGCGCCTATGGCCAGCTTCGTTTCAGCCCGGTCGAGGGCCTGACCGCGATCGGCGGCGGTCGTCTGACCTGGTGGGATACCGATACGCAGACCCTGCTGCCCACCCTGGGCCGCAAGTCGGGATACATTATCGAGGCGCGGTTCACGCCTTATGCGGGGCTGGTCTGGGATGTCACCAAGGACTGGAATGTCTACGGCTCCTATGCCGACAGCTTCACCCCGCAGGCGGCACCGGCGGGACGCAGCCGCCCCGACGGGAAGCAGATCGAGCCGCTGCTCGGCGCGCAGTATGAACTCGGCACCAAGCTCTCGCTGATGGACGATCGCCTGCTGCTGTCGGCGGCGGCCTATCAGATCGAGCAGACCAACCGTCTGTTCAACGATCCCGACGATGCGACCGTGGTGCTCCAGATCGGCAAGGTTCGCGCGCGCGGCTTCGAGGCGGAGGCGGCGGGCGAGATCCTGCCGGGCTGGCGGATCAACGGCGGCTACAGCTATACTCGCACCAAGTATCTGGAGGACGCCAACGCCACGTTCGAAGGGCTGCCGCTGGTGCCGATCATTCCCAAGCACTCGGTCAAGCTCTTCACCAACTACAAGGCGCCTGCCGGTCCCCTGGCCGGGCTCAGCCTGGGCGGCGGCCTGACCTGGTTCAGCTCCACCTACGGCGGCAATCCGGCTGTCTACAACGCCGCAGGCGGTGTGGTCACGCGGTCCTCGATCGTTCGCCAAGGCGGATATGCCGTGGTGGACTTGCGCGCGGGCTATGAGTTCGACGAGAAGATCTCGCTCTCGGTCAATGTCAACAATGTGCTCGACAAGAACTACTACGCGCGCATCTCGTCCACCGGACGCGGCAACTACTTCGGAAGTCCGCGCACGGTATTCGCCACGCTCCGTTTCGCCTATCCGTAAGTCCCGAACGTCAAAGGAGTTCGATATGAAAACCAGGTATCTTGCCCCGCTGCTGCTTGCCGTTCTGGCACCTGCCGCGCAGGCCCATGAAGTGTGGATCGAGCGCGACGGCGCCGGTCCGGCGCGGATCTATCTCGGCGAGCCCGCAGAGGCGCTGCCGGCGGGCGGCGACCCGGAGTTCGACCATCTCAAGGCACCCAAGCTGGTTCCGGCAAGCACGGCGGCGATGGCGCGCAAGGCAGGCTATCTGGAAGTGGCCGTGCCGCCGGGCGACGTGCGCGCGCAGGACGACAGCGTGTTCGAGCCCTGGGGCGAGGCAGGCAAGAAGGAAGCCGTGGCCTATTACGCCCGCGCGGGCCGGGCCGATGCGCGCGCGGTCATGCCGTTCGAGATCGCGCCGGTGGCCGCGGGCGGGGACCGCTTCGTGGTCGTGCGCGACGGCAAGCCGGTGGCCGATCTGGCCGTCACGGTGATCTCGCCCGAGAAGTGGACGAAGGCGCTCAAGACCGATGCCCAGGGCGTGGTCGCGGTGCCGGTGCGGGAGAAGGGGCGCTATCTGCTGACCGCCTCGCAGAAGGACGAAGGCGCCTTCGAGACTTCGGTGGGCAAGGTCGCCGTGCTTCACCGGATTGCCACCACCAGCTTCGTGGCCGAGTGATGGGATCGGCCGGGGAACGATGCGTCGTTCCCCGGCCCCCAATACTCAATCCTTAATTCTCAATCCTCTGGGGCGATCCGCTGTTCGGTGAAGATCGTCCAGCCGGTCATGAAGAGCGCGCCTGCCAGCGGGCCGAGCACGATGCCGCTGAGGCCGACGAGTTCGATGCCGCCCAGCGTCGTCACCAGCACCAGCCAGTCGGGGATGCCGGTATCCCGTCCGACCAGCATGGGGCGCAGCACGTTGTCGGCCAGGCCGATCACCAGCACGCCGGAGCCGACGACCACGATGCCCTGCCAGATGGCGCCGGTCGCCAGCAGGTAGACCGCGACCGGGGCCCAGACGATGGCCGGGCCGATCGCGGGGAGCAGGGCGGCGATGGCCATGAGCAGGCCCCAGAGCAGAGCTGCCGGAACCCCCACGATGGAGAAAGTGATCGCGCCGAGCGCGCCTTGCGCCAGCGCGACGAGACCCGAACCCTTGATCGTCGCCCGCACGACGGTGACAAAGCGTTCGGAAAGGCGGCGGCCGACGCTGGTTTCGAGCGGCAGGGCGCGCACGACCGCCGGTCCGATCAATTCGCCGTCGCGCAGCAGGAAGAAGGTCACGTAGAGGCCGACGCCGAAGGCCAGCACGAACGAGGCGGCATTGGCGCCGATCGCAAGGGCGCGGCTGGCGATCACGCTGACGCTGTTGCTCACCGCCTGGCTGATCCGTGCCTGCGCCCGCTCGAACGAGTTGAAGCCGAAACTGTCGAGTTGCTGCTGGACGCGCAGCGGCAGCGCGTCGTGGATCTTCTGGAAGTATTCGGCGAAGTTGATCTGGCCGTCGCGCATCTGCGCATAGACCCCGGCGGCTTGCTCTACGACGAGGCTGGTGATGATGAGGGCGGGGATCACCACTGCCACAGATATCACCAGCAGCGTCACGGCGGCGGCAAGATTGCGGCGCTCCGGCCAGCGGGCCAGCAGGCGCTGGAACAGCGGCTGGAACAGCAACGCCGCCAGCGCGGCCCAGAGCAGCGCGCCGATGAAACTGGAAACGACCAGGGTGAGAGCGATGGTGATCGCGGCGAGGAAGAGGATCAGTCCCCCGTTCTCCACGCGCGCCCGGTTCATGGTCATGTCTGGAATTGCCCCCTTGGTCGTCTGGTCACGCGTCGAAACGCGCCGCGCGGGGGTTTGCTCCGGCGCTTTGCCGTGTGTCAATTCCCGAGGCTTGCCGGGACGGCGTTTGTCCGGGCGGAAAAGGGTCCGGCCCCGGTCGCATTGGGACGACCGGGGCCGGAGACTGGGCGAGAGGAACGCCCTGCGCCTAAGGGGGGCGCCGGGTTGGGGTGGGGCGGGGTTCCTCCCTCGGCAACCGACCGGCTGGGGCGCCGGATCGATTGCCTTTCCAGCCTTTCTCAGGAGCGGGCGATCACCAGCCGATGGTGACCGAGCCGCGCAGGGCCAGATCGACGCGGCCGTGGCGATCCTCGGCGGCGAGTTCGCCGCCCATCGTCAGGCCCAGCGTGCCGCCGACGGCGCGCAGGCGTGCGAACCAGCCGCTGGTCGCCTCATCGCCGTCGAGCGTGAAGTTCTGGCCGCCCGCGAAGTGGGCCGTGGTCGAACCGATGCCGCCGCTGACGATCTCGCGCCAGCCGCCTTCGGTTTCCACGCGGAACCAGTTTTCGTCACGGCGCTGCATGCCCATGAAGTCGATGCCCAGCGTCATGCTGCCGTTGACGCCGAGTTCATCGCTGGTGCGCGAGGCCACCGTGAGATCGAGCGCCTTGCCGCCGCCGGTCTCGGTATAGCCGTCTTCCTTCAGGCGCACGTAGTCCACGGTCACGGCCGGGCGATAGAAGAAGTGGCTGCCGCCGCCTTCCCACGCCGCGCCGCCCGATGCGGTCACGAAAGTGCCGTCCCACTTGCCCTTGATCGTGCGATTGACGTTCTCCGTGCCGATCGCGCCGACGAACTGGCGCTCGCTGTCATGGTTGGAGCGGCCGATCGAGGCGCGTCCAAAGCCCTGGACCGCGCCGAACTGACCGCGCCAGTGGCCGGCGAGTTCGAAGGAGTTGGACTTGATCTCGCTGGTGCCGCCGCTGGTGTGGCGATTCCAGATGTACGAGAAGGTGCCGCCGAAGCGGCCGATCCCGGTGAGGTACTCGGCGCCGAGCGACATGGCGTAGCCGCTGAGGTTGTAGGCGGCGCTGGCACCGGCCTTCTTGTCGCTGCCCCAGAACGAGAGGTTCATCGTCGTGCTGAAACGGCCTTCGCCCCAGACCGGGTTGGCCGGATCCATGAGCTGGCGCGCGACGGTGCGGGTGCCGAGGCTGATGCCCTCGAACGATCCGCCTGCGTGGTCGGGCAGCATCTGACCAACGGCCTGGCGGAACTGGTCGCCGTTGGTGATGCCCAGGAACACGTCCTCGATCTTCTCGTCCTGGCTGAGCGCCGTGAAGATCGCGTTGTAGGCGGTGGCCTGCGAGCGGTTGAGGCCGAGTTCGGCCACCGTGCGGCGGGCGACGTCGACCACGATGGTATTGGCGGCGGCCGTCTCGTCGAGGGTGGCCTTGAACATGAAGGGCACGAGGTCGGTGGCGGCATCGAGCTGGTCACGGCCCAGGATCGTCCCGGCGGTGAGGACCTGATAGCTGCCCTCGGCGGTCGAGACGTCGGCCAGCCGGATCGAGAGCTTGGCGCCGTCCGCGAAGGATGCGGTGCCCGCGACATTGTACGCCGAACCCATGCCCGGGGCCTTGTTCAGCGTCACGGCGAGGACGCCGTCCTTGCCGACGTCGAGCGAGCCGATCGCGGCAGGCCGGTTCACGTCTAGCGTGCCGCCCGTGACCTTGACCGCGAGATTGCCCGCGCCCGCCAGCGCGCCGGAGAAGACCGAGGTGCCGCTCAGCGTCAGCGTATCGGTGCCGCCGCCGAAGTCGGCGGTTCCGACGAAGCGCGCAGTGCCCGCGAGCGTCATGGCATCCGAACCGGCGCCGAATGCGACATTGCCGGTCTGCACGGCGTCGCCGGAAAGGGCGAGGGTATTGTTGCCGCCGCCGAAGGTCACATTGCCGGTCACCGTGCCGTCGGCGATGTCCACGAGGTCGTTGCCGCCGCCGAGCAGGATGTCGCCGACGATCGAGGGGGCGGTGAAGCCCGCGCCGACCTGGGTCTGCTTCACGGTGACGCTGCCGCCCGCGTTCGAGAGGTCGATGGCGATGTTCTTGCCCGAACCGGCCTTGGCGCCGGTGGCGGAGATCGCGCCGCTGTTCTCGATGAGGTTCAGGGTGCCGCTGGCATCGCTGATGGCGGTGGCCGAGCCGTTCTCGTTGACGGCAGCTGCCTTGATCGTGCCGGAGTTGCGCAGGGTCGGCAGGCTGGCGCCCGCATCGATGCGAAGCGCCACGGCCTGCGCGCCGGAGGCGCTGATGGTGCCCGCGTTCTGGATCAGCGGCGTGCTGGCGCCCGCGCCGAGGCGCAGGGCCGTGGCCGCCGCATCCTTGGAGGTCGCCGCGATGCCGCCGTTGATGCCGATGCCGTTGGCGATCGTCACATTGCCGCCGAGGCCGCCGATGGCCACGCCGTTACCGTCGATGCCTGCATAGAGGCCGTGGCCTTCCACGGTGCCGTCGATCTGGAGGCCGTACTTGCTGGCCGTGCTGGCGACGGGGCCGATCGCGATGTCTTTGGTGGCCGAACCGATCACGATGGCCGGGGCCTTGCCGTAAGTCGCGACCTTGGCCGCGCCTTCGGTGGCATCGGGAATGCCGTCGCCGTCTTCGTCGGCATTGTTGGCGTCATTGTCCTTGGGCGCCACGGCCAGGACGATGCCGCCGGTCACATTGCCCTCGACCACGATAGCGGAACCGCCCTGGAGCAGGTCGTCGGCATCGAGCTTGGAGGGATCCGCAGGCGGGGTGGGATAGCGATAGCCGGTCGAGACGATCGCGCCCTGCACGACCATGGCGCCGTTGACGTCCCCGCCGAACTGCGCGCCGATCGCGTTCTTGCCCTGCGCCTGCACGGAACCTGCAAGGCGCACATTGCCGTCGATCTGGCCGGTCTTCACGCCGATCGCATTGTCGCCCAGCACATTGGTCTTGCCGTCATGCGTGAAGGCGCCGGTCAGCTTGCCGCCCAGCGAGATACCGGCGGAATCGTTGCCTTCCACGGTGATCGTGCCGCTCTGTGTGATCTTGCCGGTATGGTCGCCCTCGGTGCGGATGCCGATCTTGTTGGCGCCCAGCGCGAAGGGGCCGTCGAGATCGCCGTCCTTGTCGTCGTCGGTGGGGGTATAGGGCTCGTCCAGCGTGATCGTGCCGGTGTTGACGATATCGCCCGTGGTGCCCGCATTGGCGACGATGCCGCGCGCACCGTTGGCATTGGAGACGGTGATCGCACCGGCGTTGGCGACGTTGTGGTTGCTGTCCATCGTCACGCCGGTGCCGCCGGTCAGGACGACCGAGCCGTCCTTAGTCACGTTGATCGCGTCGGCGGCGCCGCTCTTGATCGTGGATGTCAGCAGCGGCGAAGTCTTCTTGGTAGTCACGTCTTCGGCGTGCGCCGCGGTCGCCATGGCGAGAAGCGCGGTGGAGGCAAGCAGGTAGCGAGGCATCTTCGTCCCTTCAGGTCGATATCGGGAACTGAGACGGAGACCTTCGCGGGCAGCCTTGGAAAAAAGTTTCGGGGTGGGGTGGGGGCTTCGACAGGCTCAGCCTGAGCGGGTGTGGTTTTCCTGCTGCTGCTCCCGAACCCGCTCATCCTGAGCCTGTCGAAGCCCGTTCATCCTGAGCTTGTCGAAGGATGGAAGTCAGAACCGCGCGTCGAGGCCCAGCCTCAGGGTGCGCGGGCGCAGCGGGGTCACCTGCTCGCGGCCGGTGCTGAACGGGGTGCCCAGCGAGAAGCGGTTGCCGCGCACGTCCGCAAGGTTGGTGACGCTCAGGGTCACGCCGTATCCGGCGGTCCCCAGGCGTACGTCGAAGCCGCTGTCGAAATAGTTGCCCTGCGGCGCGCCGAGTTCGGGGCCGATGCCGAGGCGCGAACGGCCGATGTAGTTGGCCCAGGCATTGGCGCTTGCCGTCCACTCGGGGCCGATCTCGTGCGTCCATGCCATGGCGGAATGGCCCGCGAACCGGGCGATGTTCGGCACCTGCATGCCCCGCGCGGAGACATAGCGCAGCACGTCCGCGCGGGAGAGGGTGGCGGCGGCAAGGCCGACCGGCGCCAGCACGTACTGGACGAGCGCTGCCGATGGCTCGTCCACCTTGCTCTCGTTCCAGGTTGCGCCGAGTTCGACGCGCAGCCCCGGCGCCAGCAGCACGCCGCCCGAGAGGCTGGCCGACCAGACCCGGCCATCGCCGATGTTGGCGGTGCTGGGCAGGCCGGAACCGTCGATGAAGTCGGCCTGGATATCCTGCCAGCGCGTGTAGGACAGGCTCAGCGCGAGGTCGAAGGGGCTGGACCCGGCGCGGCCATGGCGGGCGCCTATCTCGAAAGTGCCGGTGCGGTCGCTCTGGAAGCGGCGTACGGCATTGCCCTCGATGGCGAAGCCGCCGGGGCGGAAGCCCTCCTGATAGCGCAAGTAGAGCGAGTCTTCGGGCGAAAAGCGGGCGTTGAGCGCGAAGGAGGGCAGGAACCGGTTCATCGAGCGCCGCGCGGTCACGCCCGAGGCGCTCAGGAACGTGGCCGTGGCAGGCGCGATATCCTCACCGTCGCCGCCGAGGCGCGAGCGGGTGAAACGGCCGCCGCCGGTCCCGGTGAGCGGCCCGGTCAGGTGCAAGCTCGCCTCGCCGTAGAGCGTGAATTCGTCGATGGTATTGCGCACGCCGGTCGCCGCCTTGCGCATGTCGAGCAGGGGGCTGGAGAAGGCGCGGTTCAGGGTCGTGCGGTTGTGCGTGTAGCTGGCGCCGAGCAGCCAGCCGAACCCGCGGCGTTCGCTCTGCCAGAGGCGCGTCTCGTGCACGATCATGCGGGTGTCGTTGTCCTGCGAGAACAGGCGCGGTTCGGCCGGAGTGCCTCCATCAGGCCCGCTGGCATCGTAGTGCTCGTGCAGGTCCTGCGCGACCAGCCCGGTGGTCGAGCGCACGTTCACCGCGCCGATCCGGCCGGACAGGACGAACTGGCCGAGGGCATAGTCCGCCTTCGACCCTTCCGGCACCCGCGCCGAGCTTTCCAGGGGCTTGCCGTTCCGGTCGGCATACTGGCTGTCGTCCGCCTCGGTGCTCTGGGCGAGGGCGAGCAGGTCCACCGTCCAGTCCGGCGCGATCTGCGCGCGCAGGGCCAGCTTGCCGCCGAGCATGTCCGATCGGTTGACATTGGTGCGGCCGAGCAGGGGCTTGTCGATGTAGCCGCCGAACGTGGCGCTGTCGAAAGTGGCACGAAGCGCGACGTTCTCGCCCGCGACCGGCAGGTTTACGGTTGCGCTGGCATCGGCGCCGGGCGTGCCGTGCTGCGTTATCGATCCGCCCAGGATCACGGAGCCGCCGGTTTCGCCCATGACCGGTGCATTGGGCACGAGGCGGATGATCCCGCCCAGCGATCCCGCGCCGTAGAGCGTCCCCTGCGGGCCTTCGAGCACTTCCACGCGGGCCAGGTCGGAAAGGCGCAGGTCCGGGTCCGGCGCGTTGTAAGTCAGCCGCATGTCGCCGATATATTGGCCCACCGTCGCCTGCGTCGGGCCGGTGAAGCTGGAATCGGCGATGCCGCGAATGAACAGCTTGTTGCGGCCGCTGCCGAGATGGGTCGAGGAGACGGTGGCAAGCTGGCGCGTGATCTTCTCGGTTCCGCCGACCCCGCCCGATTCCAGTGCCTTGCCGTCGAGTATCGCAAGCTGGCCGGGCACGTCCTCGACCCGCAAGTCGCGCTTGGTGGCCTGGACGAAGATGGGCTGGCCATGCGTCTCGATCGGCGGACGCGGGGGCGTGGCCCTGGCAGTTTCGCGGATCGGCCGAGCGGCCATTGCCGGGGCGGGCGCGGCTTCCAGACGCCAGGCCGACGGGCCGACCGCCACCACCCGCGCCCCGGCGGCACGTGCGAGGCGGCCCAGCGCCTCGGCCACTTCCATGCGCCCGCGCATTGCCGGGATCGTGCGGCGGGCCACGGCCGGATCGGCGATGACGATGCTGGTGCCGGTCTGGCGGGCCAGTTCGACGACGGCCTGCCCTGCAGTTCCGGCACGCGTGACCACGACGTCCTCGCGCGCGAGGACGGGCAGGGGCATGGCCATGACGGCCGCCAGAAGCCATGCCGCACCTCTCACTGTCAGGGCACGTCGATCACCCAGCGCTTGCCGTCCTCGCGCACCTTGACGCCCAGCAGCGGCCCAAGCGCAGCCGGGTCGCGGCGCAGCGGGGCGGCCAGCAGCGAGCCGGAGACCGTCCGGTCTTTCTGGCCGGGCGCGACGACATAGGCCACGCCGGTAATGCGGGCGAGGTCGGCGGCAGCGGCATCGAGGGGCGTGTTATCGAACGTCACCCGGCCCTCCCGCCATTCGCCGACTTGCGCCGCGGCGATCTTGCCGAGCGTATAGTCACCGGAGCGGCCGCGACGCTGGAGCACTTCTCCCGGCGCGATCCGCAAATCCTGCGCCTTCGGATTGAACTGCACCGCGCCTTCCGACACCGCGACGCTGAGGTCCTCGCCGTCGCTGCGCACATCGAACACGGTGCCGACATCGACCAGCGAATCCTCGCCCACCGTCACGCGGAAAGGTCGGGCTTCGTCGTGGCGGACGGTGAAGAGCGCCTGGCCGCTTTCGAGCCGCGCGAAGCGGGGGTCCTTGCGGTCGAACGCCATGGCGGTGCCGCCTGCCAGATCGACGCGGGTCTGCGCATCGAGCGAGACCGTACGCACTTGTCCCGGCGCGGTTTCGACGCGGTAGAGGTCGCGGCTGCCCGCCTGCCAGATCCACAGCGCGCCGACGACGGCCAGCGAGGCGGCCATGGCACTTGCGATCCAGGGCGCGCGCCGTGACCGGGCGGGACGCAAATCGGGGGCATCTTCATGGACATCGTCGTTGGCGGGGGCCGAAGCGGCGATCAGGTCGGCCGCGTCGGCGGCAGCGGCGGCCACGGCGTCGTAGGCACCGGCATGGGCGGCGTTCGCTTCCAGCCAGCGCGTGAAGCCTTCCCAATCCTCGAAGCCGGGATCGCCGGTGCGCAGCGCCCAGTCGAGCGCCTCGGCCCTGATCTTGTCGTCTTCACTCATCGCGCACTCCTTCTGCGACGAAGACGGAGACGATTGCTTCAGGCCTCATTTTGGGGCCTCATCGCTGCGTTCCTTCCATTCCACCAGCGCCCGATAGGCCACGCGCAGATCGCTTTCCACCGTGCTGAGGCTGACGCCAAGTTCGGCGGCGACATCCTTCTGTGCCGCGCCGTCGATCCGGTGGCGACGGAACACGCGCGAGACGCGCGGCCCCAGGCTTTCGAGCAGCGAGAGCACGCGGGCGGCTTCCTGCGCGGCGGCAAGGCGGCGCTCGGCGGAGGGTTCGGGGGAGGCACCGGCGTCGCCCGCATGGACGTCGCTCCAGTCGCGCTCGCGAACCACCGACTGGCGGGCCGAGCGGAAGCGATCGATCATCAGGAGATCGGCCGTGCGAAACAGGTAGGAGAGCGGTGCGGCGACCGGGCCGGGATTGCTGCGCGAAATCTTCAGCCAGACTTCCTGGACGAGGTCCTCGGCCGAATCGCCCGCGCCGCGTGCGCGCAGGAAGTGCAGCAGCTTGTCCCGGTTTTCGAGAAAAGTCGCTTCAAGGCCCGATCGGGAGGAGGAAGGCGGCGCGGCAGGAGGCATGGTGGCGTTTTCGCGGGGACAGATAGACTGTCCGCGTGCTCTGGGAAAGCCTCAGCCGCGGTTCCCATCGCGAGGGGAAAGGGAAGGGCGATCAGCGCAGGGCGGCGCCTGCGGCGCGGGACTGGATGGCGCGATCGGTGAAGAGCGCGAGCGCGGCCATGGCGCCGCCGGTCAGCCCTGCCGTGCCCATCGCGAAGATGACCGGTTGGGCGGCGTCTGCGAGGCGGCTGGCGCGATCCTGGATGGGTTCGAAAAAGCGGGACATGGCGGGGACTTTCCTGGCTGGTTTGGCTCTGTGTCTGGACTGCGATCCTTTTCGCCTTTTCCGGGCCTTCCGGGAATTCAGATAAGTTGATTTGAATTGTTCGAGTTTTTCGAAATGCGGTGCCGGGGAAGGGCTTCCCCGGCATTCACATCCAGTCATCAGGCGCCCCGGTCAGGCAACGGCGAGCGACACCGAGACATTGCCGCGCACGGCGTGGCTGTAGGGGCAGATCGTGTCCGCTTCCGCGACCAGCGCCTCGGCGGCGGCGCGCTCGACGCCGGGCAGGGTGACGAGCAGTTCGACGGTCAGGCCGAAGCCCTTGTCGCTGCGTGGGCCGATGCCGACGGTGGCATTCACGGTGGTGTCGGCGGGCACGCGGGGCAGGTTCTTGTCCTGCCCGGCGGCAAACTTCATCGCGCCGAGGAAGCAGGCCGCATAGCCCGATGCGAAAAGCTGTTCCGGGTTGTTGCCCTGGTCGTTGCCGCCCAGTTCCTTGGGCGTACCCAGGGTGACTTCGAATGCGCCGTCATCGGTGCGGGCCTTGCCGTCGCGTCCACCGGTGGCCGTGGCGCTGGTCTTGTAGATCGGGGTGATGGACATGTTCGTTCTCCATTAGATCGTTAAAGATTAGATCGTGCACGATTTAAATGTGCCGCTCGATGCTTGATGTCAAGCATTGCGATTCAATCGCGTGCGATTTATATTGTTCCCATGACCAAGCCCCCTTCATCCCAGCCCGGAGCCGATCTCGATCCCTTCGAGGATTTCCTGTGCTTTTCCGTCTATTCGACGGGACTTGCGTTCAACCGGATCTACAAGCCGCTGCTCGATCGGCTCGGTCTCACGTACCTGCAATATCTCGCGATCCTGGCGCTGGCGCGGCAGGACGGTCAGACGGTGGGCGAACTGGGCGAGAAGCTGTTTCTCGAATCGAATACGCTGACCCCGCTGCTCAAGCGACTCGAAGCGGCGGGCCTGGTCGAGCGGCGCCGTTCCACGCAGGACGAGCGTGTCGTGCGCGTCAGCCTGACCGCGCAGGGGCGGGAAACGGCCGAAGAGGCGCGCTGCGTTCCGGCCGAACTGCTGGAGTCGACCGGACTATCTGCGGAAGGGCTGGGTGAACTGAACGAGGCCCTTAAGAAACTGCGCGGTCAACTCCGCCCCGGCTGAAGGGTTTCGGCGGTGGTTGCTTCAATGCTATTGAAAGTCGATAGCAATAAATGTAGGTCGCCGGGCATGGTTCCGCCGTCTTCCTTTTCTGGTTTCCCCGTCGTCCGCGCGAAGCGCGCGCAGGCCGGCGCTGGGCTTCCGGCAAGTCTGGCTTTCCGACGTGAAAACGCAATTGCGTTGCGGGCCGGGGCAGGAAGGCTACTAGGCGGAACCTTCATGGCCCACTTCGGCATCTTCCGGCACCGGGCGCTTGCGCCTGCGAATGCTTCTGCTATGCGCCGCAACCCTGTACAGGGCGGTTCGGCCTTTGCTGGAAATCTGGCCGAAACCCTTGACGAAACCTTGACTCTGGGGTCTCGCGCCTGTTTGGGCTTTTCATCGGGCCCGCGCGCGGGCTTCGCTACTTTACCACCCGAGGAATGAATTGATGAGCGACGGTCAGGCCGTGATGGCCCCACTTGAACCCACTGCCGCCCTGACGGTCGAGGAAGTTCTCACCGTCCGTCACTGGAACGAGCACCTGTTCAGCTTCACGATGTCGCGTCCGGCCTCGTTCCGCTTCCGCTCGGGCGAATTCGTCATGCTCGGCCTCCAAGGCGAGAAGCGTCCGCTGCTGCGCGCCTACTCGATCGCCAGCCCTTCCTGGGCCGAGGAAATCGAATTCCTCTCGATCAAAGTGCAGGACGGCCCGCTGACCTCGCGCCTTCAGCTGGTGCAGCCGGGCGACCAGATCTATCTCGGCCGCAAGCCCACCGGCACGCTCGTCACCGACGCGCTGCTGCCCGGCAAGCGCCTGTTCATGCTCTCGACCGGCACCGGCCTGGCGCCGTTCATGTCGCTGATCCGCGACCCGGACGTCTATGATCTCTACGACGAAGTGATCGTCGTCCACTGCGTCCGCCGCGTCAGCGACCTTGCCTACCGCGAGGAACTGGAAAGCCAGCTGGCCGAGGATCCGCTGGTTGCCGAGCAGGCGCTGGTGCAGCTGCACTACGTGCCCACCGTCACCCGCGAGCCGTTCCACACCACCGGCCGCATTGGCTCGCTGGTGGAAAGCGGCCGCATGTTCGAAGGCCTGAAGGGCGATGCGCGCTTCAATCCAGAGACCGACCGCGTGATGCTCTGCGGCTCGATGGACATGATCAAGGACTTCTCGCAGGATCTCGAATCCTGGGGCTTTACCGAGGGTTCGAACGCCAAGCCGGGCGATTTCGTGATCGAACGCGCCTTCGTAGGGTAAGAGGACTTCGGCCCCGGTCTCGTGTTTCACGCTCGGTCTATGATCGAGCGTGACACTTTACGGACGGGAGCGTGCTACCTATATACCGACCGGTATGAAATGTTCGGCCCCCACAACGACTCGTGGTCGCCCACGTGAGTTCGATCCCGATGAAGCGCTGACCGCAGCGCTTCGCGTGTTCTGGCAACGCGGCTACGAAGGCGCCTCCATGGCGGAGCTGACTGAGGCCATGGGCATTACCAAGCCCAGCCTCTATGCCTGTTTCGGCAATAAGGAAGCGCTTTTCAAGAAGGCGCTGGACCTCTACGAGCGCGACAAGCTGGCCTATGTCGGCAAGGCGCTGGAAGCACCCACCGCGCGCGGCGTGGCCGAGCGGCTGCTGGAAGGCGCGATCTCGACTCACTGCGGCGGCAGCGACCCGCACGGTTGCCTCGGGGTGATGTCCACCGTGACCTGCACGATGGAAGATCCCTCGATCCGCGATTTCGTGACCGAGCGCCGGATCGCCACCGAAACCTCGCTGATCGAACGCTTCGAGCGCGGCAAGGAAGAGGGCGATCTGCCCGAGACCGTCGATGCCCGCTGCCTGGCGCAATGCCTCACTACCGTGCTTCAGGGCATGTCGGTGAAGGCGCAGGGCGGTTCCTGTGCGCAGGAACTGAAGGGCGTCGTGGATACCTACCTGACGATGTGGCCGGGGCGCTGAGCGCCTCGGGATTGGTCAGAACTCCTCAGCCTCCCGCTACGTCATCCTGAACTTGTTTCAGGATCCATCTCTCGACCTCGACCATCGGCCTGAATGGCGAAATGGATCCTGAACCAAGTTCAGGATGACGTTGAGTTGGAGAGTAGGGCTGCTCCCTTACGAGACGTTTTGTCTCTCATCGCCCTCTCCAGCCCGAAAAAATTCCATTCAACCGGCGTTCAGGCCCTTGAAAACGGCGCTTCCGAACAAATCTTACCAAGCGGTACAGAAAGTCGCTTGACGAGATACCGCATCGCAATATATACCGCTTGGTACAGAACGAGGTAGCCCGACTCGCCGCTTGAGGGAGTGACAGGGGCCAAGTTCGCACAGAGTCCGGTCAACCGGGCTTCCCTTGGCGCTGCCTGTCCCCCCCGCAGGCGGCTCCTGAGAATATGAACCAGTGCAGTCGGCGCTCCCGGAAATGCGATTTCGGGCGATGTCCTCCTGCGCCTCAAGACTTTCCGGTGCCCCTTGCGCCGGAACACCCCGGCGTGCGCCCTTACCTTCCCCCTCCTGTCCCGAGGGCGTGCGCCGGGTACCTTTCCAGGGAGCACAGAACATGGCCTTCATCGACTTCACCGATGCGGCGCTCCAGGCGCTGCCCGCTATCCGCACCATTCCCGAGGCGCCTCTCGCTGCCGCCGATCCGCTGTCGCATTTCGAGCGCAGGATCGTCGAACTGGCGCGGACCGACAGCCTCGACACGCTTCGGCCGCAGCGCAAGCGCGGCTGGTTCGCCCGCCTGATCTTCGGTCCGCAGCCGCCTTCGCCGATGCTCGCCAACGAGCAGTTGGAAGCGCTGCGCCGCCTGGCCGTGCAGGCCTGGCATCATGGCTACACGCTGCCTGCTTCCGTCATGAAGGAAGCCCGCGTGGCCGGCCACAGCGAGGCCAAGATCGGCGCCGTCATCGACTTTATCGGGCGCTCCCGCGCCCCGTTTCGGAGGCTTGCCGCGTGAATTTCCCCGTATCCCCAGAGACGCTCGCCGCGGCGCAGGCGGAGGCTGAGCTCCCCCGCACCCGGTCCAGAAGAGGGCGTCAGGCCGCCGTCGCCGCGATCGCGCTGATCGCGGTGGCCGGCATCGGCTGGAAGACCTTGCACCATTCCGAGGCCGATGCGGCCCCCATGGCACCCGCCGTCGTCCAGGCCGCCACGCCGCTGATCCGCGACGTGACCGAATGGGACGACTATGTCGGCCGCTTCGCCCCCAGCAAATCGGTAGAGGTTCGCCCGCGCGTATCGGGCGCGATCACGCAGCTGTTCTTCAAGGACGGTGATTTCGTTCGCGAAGGCCAGCCGCTCTTCACCGTCGATCCACGTCCCTATCGCGCGGCGCTTGCCGAGGCGCAGGCGGAAGTGGCCTCGGCCCAGAGCGCGCTCGTCCTTGCGAAATCCGACTATAACCGCGTTGCCGGACTCACCGGTGACGAGGCGATGGCGGCCAGCGAAGTCGACCAGCTTCGCGCCAAGGTCCGCGCCGCCACAGCCGCACTGGCAGGCGCCGAGGCCCGCGTGCGCCAGCGCGCGCTCGACGTCGAGTTCGCTACGGTGCGCGCGCCGATCTCGGGCCGCATCTCGGATCGCCGGGTGGACGTGGGCAACCTTGTCTCGGGCGAGAACGGCACCGGGGCTACCCTGCTGACCACCATTAATGCGGTCAGCCCGATCTATTTCACTTTCGACGCCTCGGAAGCACTGTTCCTCAAGACCCAGCGCGAGAAAGCCGAGCACAAGGATGCGGCCAACGTGCAGGTCCGTCTCCAGGACGAGGTCCAGTACCGCTGGAACGGCAAGCTGGACTTTACCGACAACGGGCTGGACCCGCGCTCGGGCACGATCCGCGTGCGCGCCGTGCTCGACAATGCCGATGGTTTCCTGACGCCGGGCATGTTCGGCAACATGCGTCTGGCAGAGGGCGGCACGGTCAAGGCCATGCTGGTGCCCGACGATGCCGTGCAGTCCGACCAGGCTCGCAAGGTGGTGCTGACAGTGGGCAAGGACGGCGTGGTCGCGGCCAAGCCGGTCGAACTCGGCCCGCTGGTGGACGGCCTTCGCGTCATCCGTTCCGGCCTTGCCTCGTCGGACCGCGTCGTGATTTCCAATTACCAGGCCGCGATTGCCGGGGCCAAGGTCAATACCCGCCGCGGCCAGATCGCGGCGGAGCCCAAGGCGGTCAATGCCGCCGCCAGCCCCAATGCCGACCTGCGCGCGCCCGTGGCCGCGCAGGCTACACTCGCCAACTGACATTCACCCAACCGGGGGGCGGCGCTCCATCTGAGTGACCGCTCCCCCCAGAGGGGCCTATTCCCATGCGATTTTCCCGGTTCTTCATCGACCGGCCGATCTTCGCAGGCGTCATCGCGGTGCTCATCACCGTGGTGGGTGCGCTTGCGTTCTTCGGCCTGCCGGTCAGCCAGTATCCCGACATCGTCCCCCCGACGGTGACGGTGACCGCCCAATATCCCGGCGCTTCCGCCGAAACCGTCGCCGATACCGTGGCCGCTCCCATCGAGCAGGAAATCAACGGCGTCGACGACATGCTCTACATGTCCTCGCAGTCGACGGGCGACGGCAAGGTGACGATCACCGTCACCTTCAAGATCGGTACCGACCTCGATGCCGCGCAGGTTCTCGTGCAGAACCGCGTCGCCATTGCCGAGCCGCGCCTTCCCGACGCGGTACGCGCGATGGGCGTGGTGACGCGCAAGACCTCGCCCGAATTCCTGATGGTCGTGAACCTGCAGTCGCCCGACGGCACGTTCGATCGCGACTACTTGTCGAACTATGCCCTGACGCAAGTGAAGGACCGCCTCGCGCGCCTGAACGGCGTGGGCGACGTGCAGATGTTCGGCTCGCGCGACTACGGCATGCGCATCTGGATCGATCCCACCAAGGCTGCCGCCATGAACCTGACGGCGGGCGAGATCGTCGATGCGCTCAAGGCGCAGAACGTGCAGGTTTCCTCGGGCGCGATCGGCGCGCCGCCATATGACCGGGGCAATGCCTATCAGGTCGGCGTCGAGATGCAGGGCCGCCTGACCACGCCCGAGCAGTTCGGCGATATCGTCGTGCGTACCGATGCCGAAGGCCGCCAGGTCCGCGTGCGCGACGTCGCGCGTGTCGAACTGGGCGCGCAGGACTACACCACCAACACTTACCTCTCGGGCAAGCCCACGGTCGTGATCGCCGTGCTCCAGCGCCCGGGTTCGAACGCGCTCGACGCCGCCAAGGCCGTGCGCGCCGAGATGGACGACGTGGCCACGCACTTCCCCAAGGGCCTGGAATACTCCGTCATCTACAACCCCACCGAGTTCATCGGCCAGTCGATCGACGCGGTGTACCACACCCTGTTCGAGGCGGTGATCCTCGTCGTTCTCGTCATTCTCGTGTTCCTCCAGAACTGGCGCGCGGCGGTCATTCCGATCATCGCCATCCCGGTCTCGCTGGTCGGCACCGCGATCGTGCTTGCGGCGGTCGGATACTCGCTCAACAACCTCTCGCTGTTCGGGCTGGTGCTCGCCATCGGCATCGTCGTCGACGACGCGATCGTCGTGGTCGAGAACGTGGAACGCTACATCGAGGAGGGCATGTCTCCGCTGGAGGCCGCTCGCCGCTCGATGGACGAAGTCACCGGCGCGCTGATCGCCATCGTCCTCGTGCTCTGCGCGGTCTTCGTGCCGACGCTGTTCATCACCGGCATGTCGGGCCAGTTCTACAAGCAGTTCGCCGTCACCATCACCACGGCCACGGCCATCTCGCTGCTGCTCTCGCTCACGCTGTCCCCGGCCTTGGCGGCGATGCTGCTTAAGGAAAAGCATGGGCTTCCCGCCGACGCCCCGCGCTGGAAGCGCGCGGTGCAAGGCGCCGCCGACAGGTTCAACCACGGTTTCGAACGCATGAGCGAGGGCTATGCCCGCCTCACGCTGACTCTGGTAAAGCGCCCGGTGAAGATGATGGCCGGTTATGCCGCGCTCATCGCCGCCACTGTCGGCATGTTCTGGGCGACGCCTGCGGGCTTCATCCCTAACCAGGACCAGGGCTACTTCCTGGCCGCCATCTTCCTGCCGCCGGGCTCGTCGCTGAACCGCACGGACGAAGTGACGCAGGAAGTCGCCAAGCGCATCCTGCCGGTGAAGGGCCTGCGCGGCGCGGTGATGTTCGCCGGCTTCCACGGTTCCTCGCAGACCGCCGCACCGGACGCCGCCGCCATCTACTTCCCCTTCAAGAGCTTCGAGGAGCGGAAAGCTCTCGGTGTGACCTATGAGGGGATCATGGCCCAGGCCCAGGCCGCGATGCAGGGTTACGACAAGGCGCAGGTCCTGCTGATCCCGCCGCCGACCATAAACGGCATCGTCCCTCCGGGCGGCTACCGCATGGTCGTGGAGGACAAGGAAGGGCGCGGTCTCGCGGAGCTTCAGAAGGCTGCCGGCGCGCTGATCGCCAAGGCCAACCAGGCCCCCGAACTGAGCCAGGTCTACACCCTGTTCACGATGAATACGCCGCGCGTCTATGCCGATGTCGATCGCCGCAAGGCCGACATGCTGGGCGTCTCCCCCGCCAAGGTCTTCGAGGCGATGCAGGTCTATCTCGGATCGTCCTACATCAACGACTTCAACCTGCTGGGACGCACCTACCGCGTCACCGCGCAGGCCGATGCCGAGCATCGCGGATCGACGGCGGATATCGCCAACCTCCAGACCCGCTCGGATTTGGGCGCGATGGTGCCGGTCGGCTCGGTCGCGACCTTCAAGGACCAGACCGGCCCCTACCGCGTGGTGCGCTACAACCTGCACCCGGCGGTGGAAATCGACGGCAGCTACGGCAAGGGCTACTCCTCGGGCCAGTCGCTGGCGACGATGGAGAAGATCGCGGGCGAAACCCTGCCTTCGGGCTACGACACCGAGTGGACCGGCATCGCCTACCAGCAGGCCCATGCGGGCAATACCGCCGGAATCGTGTTCGGCATGGCGGTGCTGTTCGTCTTCCTCGTGCTCGCTGCGCAGTACGAAAGCCTGACCCTGCCTCTGTCGATCATCCTGATCGTGCCGATGTGCCTCTTCGCGGCCATGCTGGGCGTGAACCTCAGGGGGATGGACAACAACATCCTCACCCAGATCGGTCTCGTCGTGCTGATCGCGCTGGCCGCCAAGAACGCGATCCTTGTGGTCGAGTTCGCCAAGCAGGCGGAGGAGGAACGGGGCTATTCGCCGGTGGAGGCAGCCGTCTATGCGGCCCGCACCCGCCTGCGTCCGATCCTGATGACCTCGTTCGCCTTCATCCTCGGCGCGGTGCCGCTGGTGGTGGCGACGGGAGCAGGGGCCGAGCTTCGCCAGGCGCTGGGTACGGCGGTGTTCTTCGGCATGACCGGCGTTACCGGCTTCGGCCTGCTGTTCACGCCCACCTTCTACGTCGTCTGCCGCAAGCTCGCGGCGGCCCTGCGGCGCAAGCCGGCCGAGCCGCACCACGAGAGCCATGCGGTAATCCCGGCGGAATGAAAGGACGGAATATGTCCATGAATATCAGAATATTGGCCGTGGGACTTCTCACCGCGACCAGCCTCTCGGCCTGCGCCGTCGGACCCGACTATGTAGCGCCGACGCCGCCGGTCCAGGCAGGGGCGCCCTTCGCGGGCGTCCAGTCCGGCGAAGTGACCTCCGCCTGGCCGGACGACAACTGGTGGCGGCTCTACAAGGACCCGGTGCTGGACGGCCTCGTGGCCGATGCGCTGGCCGCCAATACCGACGTGCGGGTGGCGGTCGCCCGGATAGAGAAGGCCCGTGCCGGCCTGCGCGGTTCGCGTTTGGATCGTCTGCCGCAGACCCAGATCAGCGCCACCGGCACTTACGGCCGCGTTTCCGAGGCGCAGGTGCTTCCCGGTTTCGACCGGGAAGGCCGCCGCACCGACGGCGAACTGGCGGTGAACTACGAGCTGGATCTGTTCGGCCGCGTTTCGCGCGGGATCGAGGCCTCGCGCGCCGATCTCGCGGCGGCGCAGCAGGATGCCGATGCCGTGCGCGTGACGGTCGTGGCTGACACCGTGCGGGCCTATGTCGATGCTACCAGCGCGGCGGACCAGGTCGGTGTGGCCCAGCGCACGGTCGACCTGCTCGACCGCTCGACCCGCATCACCAATGCCCGTTTCGAGCGGGGGCTGAACCAGAAGCTCGACGTGATCCGCGTGACCCAGCTTCGCGAGCAGCAGGCGGCCATGATTCCAAGCCTTCAGGCCGCGCGCGACGCGGCGCTGTTCCGCCTGGCAACCCTGACCGGGCGCACGCCGCAGGATCTGCCCGAGGCGGCGCGCAGCCGCACGACCACGCCGGATGTGGGACAGCCGATCCCGGTCGGCGACGGCGCTACCTTGCTGGCGCGGCGACCGGACGTGAAGGCGGCGGAGCGCCGTCTCGCCGCCGACACCGCCCGCGTCGGCGTGGCGACGGCCGATCTCTATCCGAAAATCACGCTCGGCGGCTCGGTGGGCTCGACGGCGGTGGGCGCGACCGACATTTTCGGCGGCGGTCCGCTGCGCTGGCTGATCGGCCCGCTGATCTCCTGGGCTTTCCCCAATCAGGAAGCGATTCGCGCGCGGATCGGGGGCGCCCGCGCGGATGCCAAGGCCGATCTGGCGGCGTTCGACGGCACCGTGCTGCGGGCGCTGGAGGAAACGGAAACGGCGCTTTCGGCCTACCGCAATGCCCTCCTGCGCAAGGAGCGGCTAGGCTCGGCGCGCGATGCGGCGGAACGGGCGGCCAATGTCAGCCTGGCGCGTGAGAGCAGGGGGCAGATCGACGCTCTCGACGTGCTCGACGCCCAGCGCACGCTGGCCCAGTCCGAAGCCGACTATGCGGCGGCCACCCGCGCCGTGGCCTTCGCGCAAGTGGACCTGTTCCGGGCACTCGGTGGGACCTGGCAGCAGACCTGAAGGGCCTCTCCGAAACAGGAAAAGGGGTGGCAAGGGTCGAACCTTGCCACCCCTTTTTTGTGCAGCGCTGGCTCAGCGAGAGCCGAAAGCGTAGCGCACGTTGATGCCGAATTCGCGCGGGGCGGTTACGGTCACGCCGGTATAAGTGCTGGTGTAGGTCGCGGCCGTGGTGGCAGTGGCGCTGATCGGCCGCTGGTAGCTGGTGAACAGCGGGGTAGTGCGCGTCAGCGTCTTCGTGGTGTCGAAGATATTCTTGGCGTAGAGCCCGATTTCCCAGGCGCCGTCATCCGCGCGCAGGCCTGCGAAGAGGTTGACCAGCGCATAATCGCTCACGTCGTCCCAGGCATTGCCGGGGTCGCCCTGCGACTTGCCGGTATATGTCATCAGGCCGCGCAGGTAGGCGTCGGTCCCGCCGAAGGCCGGGAAGGCGTATTCGCTCTGAACCGTGGCCGAGAAGGGCGCCATGAACGAGGCGCGCTGCGAGACATTGCATGCCGCGATGTTGTCCGCACCGACGGCTGCCTGGAGTTCGGCAAGCGAGGGAGCGGTCGTGGTCGCGTCCGGCACACCGTCTCCGTCGAGGTCGTTGCAGGGCACGGTGCCGCCCTTGATCTTGCCCAGCGAATAGCTGGCGGAGGCATTGAGGTTCCATCCGGGCATGATGTCGAACGAGACATCGCCCTCCACGCCGTTGACTTCGACCGGAACGGCACCGGCGAAGTTGAAGTTGTTGACCTGCTGCGCGATGCCCGTGACGGCGCCGCTCCCGTCCCGAATGGCAACGGTGTTCACGTAGAACACACCCGAACCCGGGACGCGGTAGGGGTAGTTCTTGAATTTCTGGTGGTAGCCGGTGAGGTTGAAGCGCATCCGGCCGTCCAGCAGGGTGGACTTGAGACCGATTTCATAGGACTTCGAGGTTTCCGCCGGCAGTTGCAGGAACGATCTTTCGAGAGCCGACGGCGCGATGTTGAAGTCGCCCACAACGTTGATGCCGGGACGCCAGGAACTGCCGGTCGCGGCGTAGATCATCAGGTCCGGCGTGAAGTTGTGCTTGATGGATCCGCTGTAGATCCACTCCTTGGCTTTCTGGGCATTGTTGGCGACGGTGACCGGGCCGACGATCAACTGGCTTTCGTCCTGATAGTCGATGTGGCGCACACCGCCCGAGATTTCGGTGGCATCGCCGATGTGGACGGTGAGGTTGCCGAAGATCGACTGTTCGTGGGTCTTGCCCTGGCTCGTGATCGGGGTCTGGACCACGCGGGCGAGCAGCCCGCTCGTGGCGCTCAGCGGCACGCCGATCATCGTCGGATTGGTCAGGTCGGTATGGGGCTTGTTCCGGCTGTCGAAGAAGCCGACGACATAGTCGACCATGTCGAACAGGCGTTCCTCGTTCTGCAACCGGATTTCATGCGATTTCGAGGTCGAGCGGGTGTCGGTGATCTGGTTCACGTCACCGGGGAAGAAGTTGCCCTTGTCGAAGTTCTCGGTCGAATGGATCTTCTGGGTATAGTACTGCCCCTGATAGATCAGGCGCTGGCCCCATCCGCTGGCTTCCGCCCGCCAGTTGTAGACATCGAAGACCTGCTTGATCAGGCGCGGGCTCTCGTAGTTGGACAGGCGATCCTTCGACGAGATGGTAACCGGGCTCGGCAAGGCATCGGGGTTCACTTCCGAGAACGATGCGATCTGGTCATAGCTGCGCTGGTCGCGGTCCAGGCGCTGGTACATGCCTTCGAAGCGCAGCCAGTCCGTGGGCGTGACGAGCGCGGAAATGCGGCCGCTGCGGGTGCGCGCCCAGGGATCGCGATTGGTATAGATCGAGCGGACGCGGTCCACCTCGTTCTCGTCCCAGACACCGGCCGCGCGGATCGCGGCTATGCCCTCGATCACCGGGATGTTCAGCGCGCCCTTGATGTTCTGCGTGCCGATGTCGTTGGCGGTCATGTCCACCATGCCGCCCAGCGAATAGAGATCGGGCTTCTTGGTGGTGACGGTGATGGAGCCCGAAGGCGAGGCGCGTCCGCGCAGGGTGCCCTGAGGCCCGCGCTGCACTTCGATCTGGCCGATGTCGTACATCTGCTGGAGCACGATACCCGCGGTGATCGGGGCGTCGTTCATGTAGAATTCGACGGTGGGATTGTTGCCGCTGGCGTTCACGTCGAAGTTGACGCCGCGCATCTTGGCATTGCCGCCGATGCCGTTGGCATTGGTGTCGAGCTGGAGACCGGGCGCAAGGGTGGACACTTCCCTGAAGTCGCGAAGGTTGAGCTTCCCGATTTCGTCGGCGGTGACGGTGTCGATGACGGCGGGAACGTCCTGCACGTCTTCATCGCGGCGGCGTGCCTGGACGATGATGACGTTGGCTTCGTTTGCCGATACCGCGTCAGGCTGTTCCTGAGCCAGGGCAGGGGAGGCCGCCCCCAGGCCGCAGATACCCGACAGGCCCGCCGAACACAGCATAAGCTGCTTGAACGCACGCATGAACTCTCCCTCCGATTTCTTTGCTCTTGTCCTGAGAGGGGTGCTTGCGGAGAGCCTTGGTTGTCAAATGAAATGGCTTCATTTTCGGTAAACTACGGCATGGCGTTATTTGAACACTCGCCCAAATTTCGACCAAGGCTCTGTAATAGGCCGATTCGGCTCCCATTCCGATATTTTCGGGCGCAAACGAAAAAGGGGGCGCCCAGCGCCCCCTTTCCCGAATTCGAAACGGTCTGCCCGATCGGGCGAGGCCGATCAGATGCGGCCAGTCGTCAGTTCTTGCTGGCGAGGCCCTTGTTCAGCCAGAGCGCCAGAAGCGTGGCGATGGCGCCGGAGAGCAGGTAGCCGCCCGAGGCGATCAGGCCGCCATTGGTGGCCAGCAGCAGCGCTGCCAGTGGGGCGAACGCGGCGCCGATCAGCCAGGAAAGATCGCTGGTGAGGGCGGAGCCGGTGTAGCGGTGCTCGCTGGCGAAGCCCGAGGCGACGACGCCCGAGGACTGGCCGAAAGCAAGGCCGAGCAGCACGAAGCCGATGATCATGAACGCGATCTCGCCCACCGGACCGGCGTCAAGAAGCTGCGGCGCGAAGCCCGAGAACACGGCGATGGCGACGGCGCAGGTGCCCAGCAGGTTACGGCGACCGAACTTGTCGGCGATGCGGCCTGAGGCGATCACGGCGACGACGCCGAAGGCGGCGGCCAGGGCTTCGATCAGCAGGAAGCCGATCGGCGAATCGGGGGTGAAGAGGAACACCCACGACAGCGGGAACACGGTGACCATGTGGAACAGCGCGAAGCTGGCGAGCGGGGCGAAGGCGCCCAGGACGATGGTCTTCCACTCGGTGCGCAGGGTCGAGCTGACGCTCACCGGCTGAAGGTCGCGGCTGGCGAAGAGGTTCTCGAACTCTTCGGTGACGACGATGCGCAGGCGCGCGAAGAGCGCGACGACGTTGATCGCGAAAGCCACGAAGAAGGGATAGCGCCAGCCCCAGTCAAGGAAGTCCTCGGCAGGCAGGGCGGCGATCATGAACGCGAACAGGGTCGAGGCCACGATCAGGCCGAACGGCGCGCCGAGCTGCGGGATCATCGCATACCAGCCGCGCTTGTGCTCGGGCGCGTTGAGCGCGAGCAGCGAGGCCAGGCCGTCCCAGGTGCCGCCGAGGGCGAAGCCCTGGCCGAGGCGGAACAGGCAGAGCAGGGTGATCGCAGTGCTGCCCGCAGTCGCATAGGACGGCAGGAAGGCGATCGCCGCGGTCGAGCCGCCGAGCATGAACAGGGCGATCGTCAGCTTGGTGCCGCGACCATAGGCGCGGTCGAGCACCATGAAGACGAGGCTGCCGATCGGGCGGGCGACGAAGGCCAGCGCGAAGACCGCGAAAGAGTAGATCGTGCCGGTCAGCGCGTCCACGAAGGGGAAGAACAGCTTCGGGAACACCAGCACCGAGGCGATGGCATATACGAAGAAGTCGAAGAACTCCGAGGTTCGGCCGATGATCACGCCGATGGCGATCTCACCGGGCGAGGGCTGGTGATGCTCCTTGAACGTCGGCAGTCCCAGGGCTTCGCGGGACTGGCCCAAGGCTTCGCCGGATTGGGGGATGCTGGTCATTTCGATTCTGCGGCCTTCGTTTCGGGTCCGCGAGCGGACGGCTCAATAACGGCCTGCCGTGCGCGGACGAATCAAGGCGGGCGCGCGAAACGCCCGGCTACATAAGGGGGGCGTATCGTCATTGTCCGGCTTCAAGGGGATTGGACAAAATGTCCTATGTTCGCACTCGCGGCATGAGCCTAGGCGCTCCACCCATGCGCCCACCCGAGTCCCGTCCGAAGCCGCGGCATTTGACCGCGCTCGCCAGAGCCCTTGCCGCCTTGTCCATGACGGGCGCGCTTTCTGCCTGTAATACCGTCGTGCTGAATCCGGCCGGCGATGTGGCGCGTCAGCAGGGTGACCTCGTCGTCATCTCCACGCTGCTGATGCTCCTCATCATCGTTCCGGTCATGGCCGCCACGGTCATCTTCGCGTGGCGTTACCGCGCGTCGAACAAGGAGGCCACTTACGAGCCCGACTGGGATCACTCGACCCAGCTCGAACTCCTGATCTGGACGGCGCCGCTGCTGATCATCATCTGCCTCGGCGCGCTGACCTGGGTTACGACCCACCTTCTGGATCCCTACCGCACCATCGGCCGCATCGACGCCAATACCCCGGTCGCCGCCAACGCCAAGCCGCTGGAAGTCGAAGTCGTCGCGCTCGACTGGAAGTGGCTGTTCATCTATCCCGAGCAGGGCGTGGCCACCGTCAACGAGCTGGTCGTGCCCACCGGCCGTCCGCTTCAGTTCAAGATCACCTCGTCGAGCGTGATGAACTCGTTCTACGTGCCTGCCATGGCCGGCCAGATCTACGCGATGCCGGGCATGGAAACCCGCCTGCATGCCGTGGTCAACAAGCCGATCGAAACCGTCGGCTTCTCGGCCAACTATTCGGGCGCGGGCTTCTCCAACATGCGCTTCGCCACCCATGCCGTCACAGAGGCGGACTTCGCCAAGTGGGCAGCAGGCGTGAAGGCAAACAAGACCGGCCCCGCGCTCGACCGCGCCGCCTACCTCGAGCTCGAAAAGCCGAGCGAGAAGGTTCCGGTCATCCGCTACGCCACCGTCGCGCCCGACCTCTACGATGCCATCGTCGACATGTGCGTCGAGCCCGGCAAGATGTGCATGAGCGAGATGATGGCGCTCGACGCGCGCGGCGGCCTCGGCAAGGCCGGTATCCGCAATGTCGAGATGCTGGCTTACGACAAGCACGGCCGCGAGGCCGTCGCCAAGGCCAATGCCACTCCGAACGCCGCCGTCCAGCGCGAGCTGGCCTGGGTCCGCGCGCTCTGCCGCCAGATGCCGGGCTCCGCGCCCGACAACACGGTCAAGGCGCCCGCGAACCTGCGTTCGCTGACCGGCGCGGGCATGGCGGCGCCGCAGTCGCTGCCGCTCTTCGGCAAGGACGAGCAGGCGCTCGCCCAGCCGAAGGCGGAATCGCCTGTCGCCGTCAACGACGCCGCGCACTCCTCTCAGATTTCCCGGAACTGATAGAACAATGGAAGTTGTAGACCATTCGCACTGGAGCCCGATACTGGGCCGCCTGTGGTGGGACGCCATGCCACAGGAACCGATCGTGCTTGCCACGTTCGTCGTCGTCGCCCTCGGCGGCGCGGCGCTCGTGGCCGGGCTGACCTATTTCAAGCTCTGGGGTTATCTCTGGAAGGAGTGGTTCACCAGCGTGGACCACAAGAAGATCGGGATCATGTACATGATCCTGGGTCTCGTCATGTTCCTGCGCGGCTTTGCCGACGCGGTGATGATGCGTATCCAGCAGTCGATCGCCTTCAACGGCAACGAGGGCTACCTCAATGCCCACCACTACGACCAGATCTTCACCGCCCACGGCGTGATCATGATCTTCTTCGTGGCGATGCCTTTCGTCACGGGTCTCATGAACTACATCGTGCCGCTGCAGATCGGCGCCCGCGACGTTTCCTTCCCGTTCCTGAACAATTTCAGTTTCTGGATGACGACGGCGGGCGCGGTGCTGGTCATGGCCTCGCTGTTCATCGGTGAATTCGCGCAGACCGGCTGGCTGGCCTATCCGCCGCTGTCCAACCTGGCGTACAGCCCGTGGGTCGGCGTCGACTACTATATCTGGGCCTTGCAGATCGCGGGTGTCGGTACACTGCTTTCGGGCGTCAACCTGATCGCGACCATCGTCAAGATGCGCGCGCCGGGCATGACCATGATGCGCATGCCGATCTTCACCTGGACTTCGCTCTGCACCAACATCCTGATCGTCGCGGCCTTCCCGGTCCTGACGGCGGTGATGACGATGCTCACGGTCGACCGCTACCTCGGCTTCAACTTCTTCACGAACGACTTCGGCGGCTCGCCGATGATGTACGTCAACCTGATCTGGATCTGGGGTCACCCCGAGGTCTACATCCTCATCCTGCCGCTTTTCGGCGTCTTCTCGGAAGTCACCTCGACCTTCAGCGGCAAGCGCCTGTTCGGCTACTCGTCGATGGTCTACGCGACGCTGGTCATCACCATCCTCTCGTACCTCGTCTGGCTGCACCATTTCTTCACCATGGGTTCGGGCGCGAGCGTCAACTCGTTCTTCGGCATCACCACGATGGTGATCTCGATCCCGACCGGCGCGAAGCTCTTCAACTGGCTGTTCACGATGTACCGTGGCCGCATCCGGTTCGAACTGCCCATGATGTGGACGGTGGCCTTCATGCTGACCTTCACCATCGGCGGCATGACCGGCGTGCTCCTTGCGGTGCCGCCTGCCGACTTCGTGCTGCATAACTCGCTGTTCCTGATCGCCCACTTCCACAACGTCATCATCGGCGGCGTGCTGTTCGGCATCTTCGCGGCGATCAACTTCTGGTGGCCGAAGGCCTTCGGCTTCAAGCTGAACGAGTTCTGGGGCAAGGTCAGCTTCTGGCTCTGGGTCCCCGGCTTCTGGTTCGCCTTCATGCCGCTCTACATCCTCGGCCTGATGGGCGTGACCCGCCGCATGCGCACCTTCGACGATCCGTCGCTGCAGATCTTCTTCATCATCGCCGCCTTCGGCGCGCTGATGATCGCAGGCGGCATCGGCGCTATGCTCGTCCAGTTCGCCGTGTCGATCTGGAAGCGCGAGGAACTGAAGGACGAAACCGGCGATCCGTGGAACGGCCGTACCCTGGAATGGTCGACCTCGTCGCCGCCGCCGGAGTACAACTTCGCTTTCACGCCGATCGTCCACGACATCGATGCCTGGGAAGACATGAAGCGCTGCGGCGTGGAGCGTCCGACCGCCGGCTTCCGTCCGATCCACATGCCCAAGGGCACGGGTTCGGGTCTGATCCTGGCCGGCCTGTCCACGGTCCTCGGCTTCGCGATGATCTGGTACATCTGGTGGCTTGCGGCCGTGTCGTTCCTCGGCGTGATCGGCTTCGCGATCTTCCACACCTTCAACTACAAGCGCGACTACCACATCCCGGTCGAGACGGTCGAACAGACCGAGGCCGAGCGTACGCGCCAGCTTGCAGCCGCAGGAGCCTGATCGATGACTGCAACTGCAATGAAGTCCGAACTGACCCAGCCCCAGCTCCAGGCCGCGTTCTACGACCTGGACGAGCATGATCATCCCGAAGGTGGCAGCACCATGCTGGGCTTCTGGATGTACCTGATGAGCGACTGCCTCATCTTTGCGATGCTCTTTGCAGCCTATGGCGTTCTCGGCGGCAGCTTTGCCGCCGGGCCGGGGCCGAAGGACCTCTTCGACCTCAAGCTGATCGCGCTGAACACGGCCATGCTGCTGTTCTCGTCGATCACTTACGGCTTCGCGATGCTGGCGATGGAGAAGGACAACCGCGGTGCCACGCAGCTCTGGCTTCTGGTCACTGCCGTGTTCGGCGCTGCCTTCCTCTTCATCGAACTCTACGAGTTCAGCCACCTGATCCACGAAGGCGCGACGCCGATGCGCTCGGGCTTCCTCACCGCGTTCTTCTCGCTGGTGGGCACGCACGGCCTGCACGTCACGTTCGGCCTGATCTGGCTGTTCACGCTGGTCGTCCAGATCGGCAAGAAGGGCCTGATCCCGGCCAACAAGCGCCGCCTGATGTGCCTTTCGCTGTTCTGGCACTTCCTCGACGTCATCTGGATCGGCGTCTTCACCTTTGTCTATCTCATGGGAATGCTGTGATGAGCGAGCACGTCCACCCCAACCATCACGGTGACGATCACGGCAGCCACGGATCGCTGCGCGACTATGTGATCGGCTTCATCCTCTCGGTCGTTCTCACCGCCATTCCGTTCTGGCTGGTGATGACCGGCGCGATCGCCGACAAGTCGACGACCGCCCTGGTGATCATGGCTTTCGCGGCGGTGCAGATCGTGGTTCACATGATCTACTTCCTGCACATGAACACGAAGTCGGAGAACGGCTGGACGGTGATGGCGCTGATCTTCACGATCGTCATTCTCGTGATCACGCTTTCCGGCTCGCTTTGGGTGATGTACCACCTGAACCACAACATGATGCCGATGACGAGCCACGAGATGGGCCAGCTGCCCTGATCGAGGCTTGGGAAAAGAGACGAAACTGACCGAAGCAATGCGGACAGAAACGGATCGAACGGAAGCGCGGCGGCCCTGGGGGCTCGCCGCGTTTCTGCTGGTGGCACTCTGCGCTTTCGTGGCGCTGGGCGTCTGGCAGGTGCAGCGGATGCACTGGAAACATGCGCTGATCGCCCGCGTGGAGGCGCGCGTCCACGCCGCGCCCGTCGCGGTGCCGGATGACGCAAAGCTGACCGGAGAAGGCGCGCGCGATCTCGATTACCTGCGGGTAGGGATCGCCGGGACTTACGAGGGCAGGGCCACCGCGCTGGTCCGTGCGGCCACCGAACTCGGCACCGGATACTGGACGATGACGCCGATCAGGACCGCCGAAGGCCGGCAGGTCTGGATCAACCGCGGTTTCGTTCCTGCCGGCACCACGCGCGAGCAGGCGGCGGCCACGACGCCTGCGGGCGAGGTGGAGGTGACCGGGCTGCTTCGCCCCACCGAGCCTGGCGGCAGCATTCTCCAGTCCAACCAGCCTGGCGCCGACCGCTGGTACTCGCGCGACGTGAAGGCTCTGGCCACGGTGCGCGGCATCGGGCCGGTCGCTCCGGCCTTCGTCGACGCGCAAGTCGAAAAGGCCGCGGCCGTTCAGGGCCTGCGCCCGGTTCCCGGTCTCACGCAGATCCACTTCCCCGACAGTCACCTGAGCTATGCGCTGACCTGGTTCGCGATGGCGGCGATGTCGGCCATGGCGCTGATATTCGTGTGGCGGCGCGGGCAATGGACCGCCTGATAGAACTTTTCGCGCCCGGCTTCGCGACCCATGCGCCGGGCGCATTGCCGGGCGGTTCGGCGAGCCGGGCCAATGTGATCCTGCTCACGCAGCTGCGCTGGACGGCGGTTTTCGGGCAGCTGGCCACTATCGTCATCGTCTCGCAGGGGCTTGGCGTGAAGCTGGAACTGGCGCCCCTGCTGCTGGCGCCGCTGCTGCTGATCGTGGTCAACCTTGCCTCCGCCAGCGTCGTGCTGCGGCGGCGCGACTTCACCCAGGGCGAGCTGTTCTCGGCCCTGATGGTGGACGTGATCGCGCTCTGCTGGCAGCTCTACCACAGCGGCGGCGCGACCAATCCCTTCACTTTCCTGTTCCTGCTCCAGATCGTGATCGCGGCGGTGATCCTCGATCTGCGCTGGAGTTCGCTGGTGGCGATCAACGCGTGCCTTTGCATGTTGCTGCTGACCTACTTCTACGTTCCGCTGCAGCTGCCCGCACGCTACGCCCAGCATCCTTTCGAACTCTATATCTACGGCAGTCTGTTCTGCTTCGTGCTGGCGGCGGTCCTGCTGATCGTCTTCGTCGCCCGGCTCGACTTCACCCGGCGCGAAAGCGACGCCAAGCTCGCGGCGCTGCGCCAGCAGGCGGTGGAGGAAGACCATATCATCCGCATGGGCCTGCTCGCCTCGGGCGCCGCGCATGAACTGGGCACGCCGCTGTCCTCGATCTCGGTGATCCTGGGAGACTGGGCGCGCCAGCCCGGCATTGCCGACGATCCCGACATGGCCGCCGACCTTGCCGACGTGCGCCGCGAACTGGCGCGCTGCAAGAACATCGTCAGCGGCATCCTGATGTCGGCAGGCGAAATTCGCGGCATCGATCCCGCCGTGACCACGCTGCGCGGCTTCCTGGGCGAGATCCTGGAGGAATGGCGCGCCCGCATGCCGGGCGAACTGCGCTTCATCGATCGCATCGCGGAAGACCGCTCGATCGTTTCCGACCCGGGCCTCCGCCAGGTGATCGGCAATGTGATCGACAATGCCGTGGAAGTCTCCCCCAGCCTCGTCGTGATCGAGGCCTGGGTGGAACACGGGCGTCTCGTCCTGACCGTCAGCGATCGCGGACCCGGCTTCGCGCCGGACATGCTGCCGCGCGTCGGCCAGCCTTATGCCTCGACCAAGGGCCGCGACGGGGGCGGCCTGGGCCTGTTCCTGGTGGTCAACGTGATCCGCAAGCTCGGCGGCAAAGTGGCGGTCGACAACCTGCCCGATGGCGGCGCAAGGGTGCAACTTGCGATTCCCCTTGCTACACTGGCCTATGAGCCCCGAAAGGGCGAGGATACAGGCGGGGGCCCTTCAGGCGGGACAATATGACAGAAGCAGCAGTGATCGATCCCGACGGCGCCAGCCTGCTGATCGTCGAGGATGACCCGACTTTCGCCCGCACCTTGCGCCGCTCGTTCGAACGGCGCGGCTACCGGGTCAGCTCGGCGGGCAGCCCCGAAGAGGCCGAATCCCTGAGCGAGGGCGAAGCCTTCGAATATGCCGTGGTCGATCTGAAGCTCGGAGCCTCGTCGGGTCTTGCCGTTGTGCAGTCGCTCCACGCCCGTTCGCCGGAGACGCGCATCGTCGTGCTCACTGGCTATGCCTCGATCGCGACGGCGGTGGAAGCGATCAAGTTGGGCGCCTCGCACTACCTTGCCAAGCCCTCCAACACCGACGACATCGAGGCCGCCTTCACCAGCGGCGAGGGCGACGCCAGCGTTCCGGTGGACGGGCGCAAGAGCTCGATCAAGACGCTGGAATGGGAATATATCCACCGCACCCTGGTCGAGTGCGAGTTCAACATTTCCGAAGCGGCCCGCCGTCTGGGCCTCCACCGCCGCACGCTGGCGCGCAAGCTGGAGAAGCGCCAGATTTAGCCGGGCGGGCTTGTGCGTTTCTTTAAGGCTTGCGTCCTATCACGCGTCATCCTGAACTTGTTTCAGGATCCATCTCTCGGTTCCGACCGTCGGCCTGAGCGGCAAAATGGATCCTGAAACGAGTTCAGGATGACGGGGCGCCTGGACAATCAGTTTGGCTGCAAAAAAGAGGGCGGGGGAGAGCAATATCGACATGGCGGACAGATCCTCCCCCACCCTCGCACGCATGCCGGCGATCGATCCGCGCGCGCTGATGACATTCCGTGTGGTCTGCGAAACCGGCTCGATAAGCGCGGCGGCGCGGATGCTGAACCTGTCGCAGCCCTCGGTTTCCAACACCATCGCGCTGCTGGAGCGCCGCCTCGGCGTCGCGCTGTTCGAGCGGCGGCGGGGCGGGATCGTACTTACCCGCGAGGGCGAAGTGCTGCGCCGTCCGGCCGAGGCCATGGCACGCCTGCTTTCGGACGCGGTGAGCGATGTGGAACATGCCCGCCACCACATCGCCGGGCCGCTGCGGATCGGCGGGACCCCTGGCGCGCTGCTGACGCTGTTGCCCGGCGCGATCATGCGGGTCGAGGCGGCGGTCGGAGACTTCGCCTTGAGCGCGATCGAAAAACCCGACGAACAACTGCTCGACATGCTGCGCAAGGGCGAGATCGAACTGGCCTTCGTCACCACCCGCATCCAGAACGTGCCCACCGACATGGTGGAAGTGACTTGCGCGCGCGATCCTTTCGCGCTGATCGTCGGTCCGCGCCATGCCGATCTGGGGGATCGCGTCTCCCTGCGCGAAGTCGAGCACTACCCCTGGGTCCTTCCCGAGGCGCGCGGGGCCTTCCGCCGCCAGGTGGACGCGCTGTTCATCGCCGCCGGTGTCTCGGTGCCGCGCACGACGATCCGCAGCGATTCGCTGCTCACCACCCGAGCCATCGTGCGTGAGACCGATCGCGTCACCGTGCTGCCGCGCACGGTCGCGCTTGACGGCGCTTCGGACGGCTCGATCCGGGCCATCGCCATTCAGGAGGCCGTCTTCGAACGCAGCGTGGGCGTGCTGCGGCTTGCGGACCGGCGGCTCTCCCCGCTGGCAGAGGCGATGCTCCAGGCTCTACCGGAGGTTCCATAGTTTATCCCTATGGCAAATAGAAAACTCATTATTTTACTTGAGGGCTGTTAAGGCGTTAAATCCCTCTCGACCGAATGATAAAAGACGGGAGAGAGCGATGCGGACCCTGATCCGCGATGTATCCATCTTCGACGGCAGCGGCAGCGCTCTCCAGACCGGCTCGGTGCTGGTGGATGGCGAGCGGATCGCCCGCGTGGCCTACGGTGACGACGCACTGGCGGGTGAAACTGCCGATGTGACCATCGACGGGCGCGGCAAGACGTTGATGCCGGGTCTGGTCGACGCGCACACCCACCTCACCTGGGGATCTTCGGTCGAGAAGATCTACCACCAGTTCATCCTCCCACCGGACGAGTTGAAGGTCGCGGCCTGGCGCAATGCGCGGGTGCTGCTCGATCACGGCTTCACCTCGATCTACTCGGCCGGCGCGCTCGGCGACATGATCGAGCCGGAACTTGCCCAAGCCATCGCGGCGGGCGAGACGCCGGGGCCGCGCATGGTGCCCTCCACCCTCGAACGCAGCCCGGAAGGCGACGAAGGCGTCGAGACCGGCGACGTGTTCAACGGCCGCGGGCCCGATGCGATGCGCCAGTTCGTGTCCTACTGCAAGGATGAGGGCGTCCAGTCGATCAAGCTGGTCGTCTCCGGCGAAGATGCGCTGAAGCCCGGCTCGGCGATGCAGGTGCTCTACACCCGCGAAGAAATGCTAGCGGCCGGAGAGGCGACGCGCGAGGCGGGCATGTGGATCGCCACCCACGCCTATTCGCCCGAAGCCATCGGCCTCGCGCTCGATGCCGGTGCGCGCATTCTCTACCATTGCTCCTTCGCGGACGCGGCGACGGTGGACCGCATGGCGGCGGACAAGGACAAGTTCTTCTACGCGCCCGGTCCGGGCGTTTCGGTAGCGGCGATCGAGGCCAACCCGCCGCCGCACGTCGACATGACGCATATGAAGGCCAGCGCGCATGAACGCATGGGCCTTGAAGGCAAGCTGGTGCCCGAACTGAAGGCGCGCGGCGTGCGTATCCTGACCGGCGGTGACTACGGCTTTCCGTTCAATCCGCATGGCCGCAACGCCCGCGATCTGGAGCATTTCGTCCAGTACTTCGGCTTCACCCCCGCTGAGGCCCTGCGCTCCGCCACCCAGTACGGCGGCGAGCTGATGGGGTTTGAGGTCGGGCTGGTGAAGGAGGGCTGGCTGGCCGACCTGCTGCTGGTCGACGGCGACCCCACGGCGAACGTCGCGGTGCTGCAGGACAAGGACCGGCTGAAGATGATCATGAAGGGCGGGGCGTTCCACAAGGCGCCCGCCGAGATCGAAACGACGGGTTAAATCAGGGGCTAAATCGATGTCGTACGACGTGGTTGTCGTAGGCTGCGGCCCTGTGGGCGCGCTGGCCGCGAACCTTCTCGGCCTGAAAGGGCTCAAGGTGCTGGTTCTCGAACGGGAACTGGAACACTACCCGCTGCCGCGCGCGGTCCATCTCGATCATGAGATGATGCGCCTGTTCCAGTCCGCCGGGGTGATCGATCGGGTGGAGGGCGACATGATCGCCACCGACGGCCACCTGCATGTCGGCGCTGACCATGGTGTGATCCGCTACATGGGCACCGTGGGCAAGCCGCGCCCGTTCGGCTGGGCCAACGATTACTTCTTCTACCAGCCAGAACTCGAAGCGCACTTGCGCGAGGGCTTTGCGGCGATGCCGAATGTCGAACTCTCGCTGGGCGCCAGCTTCACCGGGCTGACGCAAGACACAGAGGGCGTGACGGTCGACTATCTCGACGGGGCTGAAACCCGCACCGCGCAGGCCCGCTGGGTCATCGCCTGCGACGGCGCGCGCAGCACAGTGCGCAAGGCATTGGGCGTCGCTCTGGACGATCTCGATTTCGAGGAGCCCTGGCTTGTCGTCGATGCCGAAGTGGAAGGGCCGGTGGCGTTTCCGCCGCTTTCCGGCGTGCCGGAGGGGGCTGATCTCCAGAGGCTCTCGGTGATGATGTGCGATCCCTCGCGCCCTGCCACCGTGGTTCCCGGCCGCCGCGACCATCGCCGCTGGGAGTTCATGCTGCTCCCCGGCGAGGACGACGCGGCGATGTCGGCGCCGGAAAAGGTGGCCGAACTGGTCGGCGCGTGGATGGCCGATGTGCCGCACCGGATCGTGCGCGCCGCCACCTATCGCTTCCACGGCCTCGTCGCGCATCAGTGGCAGGTCGGCAACGTCTTCCTGGCCGGAGACGCCGCGCACCAGACGCCGCCGTTCTTCGGGCAGGGCATGTGCCACGGCCTGCGCGATGTCGCCAATCTGGCGTGGAAGATGGATGCGGTGGCCAACCACGGCGCCGAGCCTTCGGTGCTGGGCACCTATCAGCGCGAGCGTGATCCGCATGTCCGCGCGGTGATCGGCGCGGCGGTCGCGGCCGGTCGCTACATCTGCGAACTCGATCCCGCAGCCGCCGCCGCTCGCGATGCCCGTATTCGCGAGGAAGCGCGCCAGAAGGTCGGCGAGACCGCGCATGACCTGATCCCCGCTATCGCCGATGGCGTGGTTGTCGCCCGGACTTCCGGCGCGGGCGTTCGCTTCGTGCAGCCGGTGCTGACCGATGGCCGTAAGCTCGACGACCTGACCGGCGGCGACTGGCGTCTTTTCGTGCGCGACGATGCCGTGCCGGGCCGGGCCGAGGGCGTCACCCGCGTTTCGGCAGGCACCCTGCCGGATAATGGCGCGGTCACTGCATGGCTCGACGAACACGGCGCAGATGCCGTGCTGATCCGCCCCGACCACTACGTCTTCGGCACGGCCAACCATAGCGCCGAAGACCTCCTTGCCGCCCGTGCGGCGCAGCTTTTCAGCCATCAGGAGCTTGCCGCATGACTCTCACGCTGGCTCAGGCCCAGACCATCGTCACCAACACGCTCGCCGAAGCGCGGGCCCGCAATGCCAAGCAATTGGCGGTGATCGTGCTCGACGCGGGCGCGCACCCGGTCGCCTTCGCCCGCGAGGACGGGGCGAGCCTCTACCGCTTCGACATTGCCAAGGCCAAGGCCGAGGGCGCCGTGGGCATGGACGCGGACACTGCCGTCCTTGCCGAGCGCGCCAAGGGCAGCCCGACCTTCTTTCAAAGCGTCACCGCTGTCGTCGGCGGCCGCATCGCGTTCTCGCCCGGGGGGGTAGTGATCCGCGATGCCGCCGGCATCCTGATCGGCGCCGTGGGCGTCAGCGGTGACACCGGCGAGTGCGATGCCCAGTGCGCCCGCGCCGGCATCCGCGCGGCGGGACTATTTCAGGAGCAAGAGGCATGAAACTGCGCAGCATCGAATTGGCGCTGCCCGATCCGGCCGCCGCCGCCAGGTTCATGATCGAAATCTGGGGCATGGCAGCTGCCGAGGTTCAGGGCGACACGCATTACCTGCGCGGCTCCGGCCCGTTCCCTTACCTCGTCGCCTTCGAGAAGTCGGAAGACGAATTCGTCCGCTCGACCACCTTCGTCTGCACGGCCGGTGAACTGGAAGCGCTGAAGGCGCGCTTGGCCGCCTCGGGCTGGACAGCAAGCCCGACCCAGAGCCACGACCTTGGCGGCGGGCACGGCGTGCTGGTCGAACTGCCCGAAGGCACGATCCTGCGCTTTCTGGTGGACGCCGCTGAAGTCGAGCCGATCATCGGGCGGGACCTGCCGGTGAAGCTGACCCATGTGGTGTTCAACGCCGCCGATGCCGAAGCCTGCGGCTATGCGGTGGAGGACATTCTCGGCTTCCTCGTGTCCGACCGCACCAAGGGCATGGTCTTCGTGCGCTGCAACGACAGCCACCACTCCACTGCCTTCGCCCGCGCCGGTTTCGCCTCGCTCAACCATGTCGCTTTCGAGATGGAGGACATCGATGCGGTGATGCGGGGGATCGGTCGCCTGCGCGATCACGCAATGGTTCCCGCATGGGGTCCCGGCCGCCATGGCCCCGGCGCCAATGTCTATGCCTATTTCATCGCTCCGTTCGGCCCGGTGATCGAGTTCTCGACCGCCGTGGAGAAGGTGCCGGAGGACTACAGGGTCGGCGCGCCGGACGATTGGACCTGGCCCGCGGGCCGCATCGACCAGTGGGGCATGTCCGACAAGGATTTCGAAGGCCTTCGCCGCGCCGAGGAACGCTTCCGCTTCCGCCGCGACTGGGAAGCCGCGCCGCTCTGACCATTTGACCGCCGCCGCAGCCAACGCGGGGCAGGGGAGACTACGCATGAACCGTTACATCAGCTTCGAACGTCCCGATGGCACCAAAAGCTTCGGCCGCCTCGAAGGCGAGAAGGTGATCGATCTGGGCGCACCCGGCAGCGACACCTGGCTGAAGGACGTGCTGGCCGGTGACCTTGCCGCGCTGCCCGCCACAGGCGAGTTCGCTTTCGCCGCCGTCACGCTGTTGCCTGTGGTTCCGAACCCGGAAAAGATCCTCTGCGTCGGCCTCAACTACGCCACCCACGTTGCCGAGACCGGGCGCGAGCAGAAGGAACACCCGGCGATCTTCACCCGCTGGGCCGACAGCCTGATCGCCGATGGCGAGGCCATGGTCCGCCCGCCCGAAAGCGAGCGCTTCGACTATGAGGGCGAACTGGCCGTCATCATCGGCAAGGGCGGCCGCCGCATCGCACCCGAGAACGCCTGGGGCCACGTCGCCGGTTTCGCGCCTTTCAACGACGGATCGATCCGCGACTGGCAGCGCCACAACATCCAGTTCACCCCCGGCAAGACCTGGCCCGGCACCGGCGGCTTCGGCCCTTCGATGGTCGTCGCGGCCGATGTGGAAGACCTGTCCTCGCAGCGCGTGCAGACCCGCGTGAACGGCGAACTGGTGCAGGATCAGCCGGTGTCGGACATGATCTGGGATATTCCCACGGTCATCGCCTACTGCTCCACTTTCACCGATCTGAAGCCCGGCGACGTGATCGCCAGCGGCACGCCCGGTGGCGTCGGCGACAAGCGCAAGCCCCCGCTCTACCTCAAGGCCGGAGACACCGTGGAAGTCTCCGTGGGCGTGATCGGCACCCTTTCCAACCCCGTCATCGACGAGACCTGACGGGTCGCAATAGCCAGCCATAAAAATCGGCAATAACAATACGTTTGGGGAGAGACCAACATGAACACCATCAGCAAGTTCAGCCTGCTTTCCGGCATAGCCCTCGGCGCCTTCAGCATGCCCGCAATGGCGCAGGAGGTGGCGACACCTGAAACGCAGTCGGTTTCGGGCACCGATATCATCGTCACCGCCTCGCGCCGGGCCGAGCGCCTCCAGGACGTGCCGATCGCCGTCTCGGCCATCACTGGCGACCAGCTTACCGAGAGCGGCTTCCAGAAGCTGACCGATATCCAGTACCAGTTCTCCGGCGTGCAGTTCGGTTCCTCGCCGAACGATTCCGGCTTCCGCCTGCGCGGCGTGGGTTCGGCAGGCGGCTTCTCCAGCTCTTCGGAACAGAACGTCGGCACCGTGGTCGACAATGTGGTCATTCCCTTCGGCAACCCGATCAACAGCCTTGGCGACCTGGAGCGCGTGGAAGTGCTGAAGGGGCCGCAGGGCACCCAGTTCGGCAAGAACGCCTCGTCCGGCGTCATCAATATCACCACGAAAAAGCCCGATCCCTCGCGCTTCTTCGGCAAGGCCTTCGTGAGCTATGCCGAGCTGAACGAAGTGAATGCCAATGCCAGCGTCAACGTGCCGGTATCGCAGAACTCGGCGCTCGCGGTGTTCGGGTTCTATCGCCGCAACGACGGTTTCCTCAAGAACGTCTATCGTGACGAGACCTGGGGCGGCGAGGAAAGCTACGGCGGCCGCGCCAAGTTCTTCTTCGAGCCCAGCGACGATCTTTCGATCTACCTGATCGGCGACTATTCGAAGATCAGCCGCAAAGGCCCCGGCCAGCTCTGGACGCTCAACCGTCTGCCCAGCTTCGCCAATCCGCTGATGGCCGCGCGCTTCGGCAACCTTGCATCGCTGGGCGTGACGGCAGGCTTCGACAATACCAAGTCGGTCGAGGACTACGGAGGATACTCGTCCGAGCAGAACTACGGCGCCTCGCTGGAGATCAACTACGCGCTGGGCGACTACAACCTGACCTCGATCACGGCCTACCGCCGCCTCGACGAAGGCCCGCAGGTCTTTGCCATCGACGGTTCGAGCGTCCCGGTCTTCACCGCGCAGCAGACCGGCACCGACCAGTCGTTCCTTTCGCAGGAGCTGCGCATCAGTTCGCCCAGTGGCAGCCAGCTGGAATTCACCTCGGGCGTCTACGCATCGCGGCGCAAGGTGGGTGACGACAACGACTTCAACCGCGCGCAGCTTCGCCCCGCCAATCCGTTCCAGAGCTTCATCGTCAATATCTCCGGCGGGCAGGGCAATACCCAGACGCGTTCGGACTCGCTGGCGGCCTTCTTCGACGGCAAGTTCCATGTCACCGAACAGTTCAGCCTGATCGGCGGCCTGCGCTATCAGTATGACTGGGTGAAGGCCTCGTACTTCTCGGTCGTGGATCCCAACTTCGCGCCTGCAAGCCCGGCAGCTGACGGTTCGGGCTTCGTCACGCCCTATACGCCGACTCCGCTCCAGACCGGCAACACGAAGAAGGGCTCGTGGTCAGGCCGCGGCGGCGCCGAATTCAAGATCACGCCCGACGTCATGCTGTTCGGCACCATCGCGCGCGGCTACCTCGGCCCGACGGTGACTTTCACCGGCCTCACCGGCACGCGCACCAACGTCAAGCCCCAGACCGTCCGCGACATCACCGTGGGCATCAAGTCTCAGCTGTTCGACAAGGCCGTGACCTTCAACGCCAACCTGTTCTACGACAAGTACAAGAACCTCCAGACCTCGGTGTTCAACGGCGTCGAGTTCGTCACCGAGAACGCGGGTGGCTTCACTGCCAAGGGCTTCGAGATCGACGCGTCCTGGCGGGTCAGCCCCGCACTCTCGTTCAACGGCGGGTTCACGTATTCGGACACCAAGTTCACCGACTACGTCACCGCCTGCCCCGAGGACGTGAAGGCCGGTTACACCTGCTATTTCGCGGCGGACGGCGTCACCAGCCTGGTCCAGGCCAAGGGCGAGCCGCTCTCGGGGGCGCCCAAGTACAGTGCCACGCTGGGCGCCGACGTGAAGCTGCCGATCAACGACAGCCTCCAGTTCGATACGTCGGCCAATATCTACTACCGCAGCCGGGTGCAGTACGCGGTGGCCAATGCCTATGCCTATCAGGACGGTTACGGCACGATCGGTCTTTCCGCAGGGATCGGCCACCCGGACGGCAACTGGCGCATCGGCGCCTTCGTGCGCAACCTGCTTGACCAGCGCTTCCATGCCTCGGTCATCCACCTGCCTTTCGCGGACTCCGGCGCCTATGTGAACTGGCTGACCCGCGAAGGCCGTCGCACCATCGGCATCCAGGCCGAAACGAAGTTCTGATCAGCACCGGCCGGGACCTTGAGCGAGGTCCCGGCCCCATTTCCGAACGGCCCGCAAGAGGCCGCTGGCATGAGGATGACGACGAACATGCAGGCGCAGGTGAAACGCGCAATAGCCGCGCTGGCCCTTTCGGCCCTGGCGATTTCCTCCGGTTCCGCGCGCGCGGCCGCAAGCTGCCCGGCGCTGCGCTGGACGACGCTGGGCACGGCGGGCGGCCCCGTTCCGACGGCGGAGCGCTCCGAACCGGCGAACCTGCTCACCATCGGAGAGCGCCGGATACTCGTCGATACCGGCGACGGCACCGTGGACCAGCTTGCCCGGATCGGTCTCGATCTCGGCGGGATCGATACGGTGTTCATCAGCCACAACCATCTCGATCATACGGGCGGGCTGGCCGCGGTGATCGGGCTGCGCTGGATGAACCAGTTTCCGGGGGTCCTCACCGTCTACGGCCCGGTTGGCACGCGTGCGGTGGTGGACGGCATCGTTGCCTCGCTGGCGACGCCGGGCAGCATCGGCTTCGGTCTCGGCACGCCGCCGCCGCGTCCGGCGGATTCGGTGCGGGCGGTCGAACTTGCGGATGGGCAGTCGCTCGATCTCGGGCAAGGGGCAAGCGTGAAGGCCGTCGCCAACAGTCATTTCGACCATGACGGCAAGTCCCACTCACGGCCCGACGCCAGCAATGTCTCGCTGAGCTATCGTTTCGCGCTCGGCAGCCGCAGCCTGACCTATACCGGCGACACCGGGCCAAGCGCTGCGGTTACCGCGCTGGCCAGGGGCAGCGACATGTTCGTGACCGAGATCATCGCGCTCGATGCCTTGCTGGGCGAAATCCGCATGCGCCGCAAGGACGCCTCGCCCGAGATGCTGTCGGGCATGGAGCGCCATCTTTCCACCCATCATCTGAGGCCCGAAGCGATCGGAGAGATCGCGGCGCAGGCTGGAGTGGGGCGCGTGGTGCTTACGCATTTCGCTGTGCCGCCGGGGCCTTTGCCGCAATATGAACCCGCCATTCGGGCGGGGATCGCCGCGCGCTATGCCGGGCCGGTCGATCTCGCGCGCGATCTCCAGAGCTTCGATGTGGGATGTCGGCCATGAACATCGCTGCCCGGCTGCGGCGCGAGCAGATCACCAGCGGTGCGATCAACCTGGTCCTGAGCGCGGCCTTTTTCTTCGGCGTCTTCGGGGTCAGCGATCGCCCGCTGCGCTTCGCCGCGCCCGACAACTTCGCGCTGGATTTCCTGCCGCAGGCCGCCGCGATGGCACTGATGTCGTCGCTGGTACCGCTGCTGGTGGTCTCCGCGAGCCTGCGCAAGGCAGTCAGGCGAAGCGGCGGCGGCCTCTTCATCGCGCGCACCGTTCTTGTTGTCGTTTCGGCCGGACTGGCAAGCGCGGCGGCGCTGGCCGCATTCTGCCTGTTCGGGCCTTGGCGCGAGATCGGCTGGTCCTTGGCGCTGGCCGTGAAGCTGATTTATGGCAGCGGGCTGGGCGTGGCGGGAACGACGTTCGCGCTCACCCGCCTGTTCGCCCACCGAGGGAGTGAGAAGGCATGACCGCTGGTGAAACCGCACGCGCCATCGCGGCGATGGGAACCAGGCTCGGCCCCGATGTGGTGGCGGCCTGTCGCAGCCTGTTCGATGCCGAGCAGCATGCGCTTGCCGAGAACATCGCGCCGGTCGCGACCGACTGCGCTTACGGACCCGATCCCCGCAACCGCCTCGATCTCTATGGCGAGGGCGCGGGATCCCGGCCGGTCGTGCTTTTTATCCATGGGGGCGGGTTCCTCGTCGGCGATAAGGGCGGCGAAAGCGGCGGCGAGAATAGTTGGGCCAATGCCCATGTCGGGCGCTGGGCGGCGGCGAACGGGCTGATCGGCGCGGTGATGAACTACCGGCTCGCGCCCGCGCACATGTGGCCCTCGGGCGCGGAGGATGTGGGCCTTGCCGTCGACTGGCTGCGGGCGAACGTGGCGGCGCATGGCGGCGACCCGGAGCGGATCTTCCTGCTCGGCACCTCGGCAGGCGCGGTCCACGTCTCGGCCTTTCTGAAAGCGCGGGAGGATCATGCCAGGCTCGTGCGCGGGGCCGCGCTGTTATCGGGGCTCTACGGTTTCACGCCGCTGGATGAGCGCGACATGCTCTATTACGGCCCGCAGGACTGCTACGACCTGCGCATGCCGATGGGCGCGGTGATGGCGACGGGCCTGCCGCTCCTGATCGCCTGCGCTGCGTTCGATCCGCCGCGCTTCCAGGCGGAATGGGCCAGTCTCCTCCAGGCCCGCCTCGGCCGCCATGGCCACCTGCCGCGCGCGCACTATGCCTCCGGGCACAACCATTACTCCATGGCCATGCATCTCGGCACGGCGGACCACCGCCTGTCGCATGAGCTGCTTTCCTTCTTCGCTGACCATTCCTGAGGGGCACGTCCGATGACCAAGATCGCGAATCTCGACCGCCGAAGCCTGCTTGCCGCAGGAGCGCTTGCAGCCGCCGCACCCCTTGCGGCACGCGCTGCGGCGAAACGCCCGAACCCGGCTTTCCCCAAGGGCTTTCTCTGGGGCGCCGCCACCGCACCGCACCAGATCGAGGGTAACAACACGGCTTCCGACCTCTGGTTCGTCGAAAACCAGAAGCCGACGATCTTCGCCGAGCCTTCGGGCGACGCCTGCAACAGCCTGGAACTCTGGGCCACCGATCTGGATATCGTGAAGGCGCTGGGCCTTACCTCCTATCGCTTCGGCGTGGAGTGGGCGCGGATCGAGCCGGAGAAGGGCCTGTTCTCGCAGGCCATGCTCGATCACTACAAGCGGATCGTCGAGGGCTGCCACGCGCGCGGGTTGACGCCGCTGGTGACCTTCAGCCACTTCACCGCGCCGCGCTGGTTCAGCGCGCAGGGCGGCTGGACGAATGCCGAGGCGCCGCAGCTCTTCGCGCGCTACTGCGACAAGGTGGCCCGCGCCATCGGCGCCGATATCGCCATGGCCATGACCCTCAACGAGCCGAACATCCTGCTCATCCTCAAGAACATCCTGCCGCCACAAGTCTGGGACATCCAGCGCCAGACCCAGGAAACGGCGGCCAAACGCCTCGGCGTCGAGAAATTCATCTGCGCCAACGTGGCGGGCCGCGAGGATATCGATGCGATCCACGCGGGCCTCATGGCCGGGCACAAGGCCGCCCGCGCAGCGATCAAGGCCGTGCGCGGCGATCTTCCGGTAGGCTTCACGCTCTCGATCATCGACGAGCAGGCCTCGGGCAGGAACTCGCTGCGGGACAAGGTCCGCGCCGAACTCTACGGCGACTGGCTGGAGATCGCCAAGGCGGACGATTTCATGGGCGTCCAGAACTACGAACGCGCGGTCTGGAACGACAAGGCGCGCTTGCCCGCGCCCGAGGGGGCCGACCGCAACTGGTCGGGCACCGAAGTCTGGGCGCCTTCACTGGCAGGCGCGGTGCGCTATGCCCACGAGGTGACGAAAGTGCCGATCCTCGTCTCCGAACACGGCGTCGGCACCGAGGACGACACTTTGCGCGCACGGTTCATTCCGGCGGCGCTGGAAGGGCTGAAGCAGGCGATGGACGACGGGGTGCCCGTTCTCGGCTACATGCACTGGTCGCTGCTGGACAATTTCGAGTGGATCTTCGGCTACAAACCGCGTTTCGGCCTGTGCAGCGTGGACCGGAAGACCTTTGCGAGAATGCCCAAGCCGAGTGCTTCGGTGCTGGGGGGGATTGCGAGGCGGAATTCGCTTTAAGGGGGGAAGAGGAAAAGCAGGGGGTCAACACCCCCTGCACCCCCATGACCGTCTAGGTCACGCGGACCAAACCCGTTTTGCGCGCATGGCGGCGTCGGGAGACTTGGTGACTGCGCCGCAAGGACGCACTACGCTATCTTCAGGCGATTACCACCTTCACCCCGAGGTCCCGCAACCGATCCGCCATGTCCTGCGGAATCCCGGCGTCTGTGACGATGATGTCCACCTCGTCCAGCCCGCAGACGATCGCGCCCGAGGAGGAGTGGAACTTCGAGCTGTCGACGAGCAGCACGACTTCCTCGGCCCGGTCCATGAACCGGCGCTCGGCGGCGACGAGGATTACGTCCTGTTGCATCACCCCCTGGGGACCGACCGCCGCCGCGCCCATGAACAGCTTGGGCGCGTGGAAGCGCGGCATCGAATCCTCGCCGGCCGGGGCAAGCACGATATTCTGTTCGCGGAACACCGTGCCCGAGGGCAGCAATACGCGCGTGCCCGTCTGCGGCAGCAGGGCATGGACGATATGCAGCGAATTGGTCAGCACCTGCATGTCCAGCCCGTCGAGATAGGGGCACATCTGGAGCGTGGTCGTGCCGCCGTCGATCATGATCCCTTCGCTGGGGCCGCAGAGCCTGGCGGCGGCGCGTCCGATGGCCTGCTTGGCGGGAAGGTTCTGGGTGATCGACTGTTCGAAGGGCGTGCCCGCCAGGCCCTGAAGCCGGTCAGGCTTATCGTCCTCCGGCAGCTTCGCCCCGCCATGGACACGCTGGATGCGGCCGGATTCCTCCAGCCGCGTCAGGTCGCGCCGGATCGTGGCGGGGGAGGCGTCGAGCCGGGCCTCGAGAGCGCGGTAGCTCACGAAGCCCGTGTCGGCGACGGCCTCCAGTATCAGGCGTTCGCGTTCCTCGGCGTGCATGCGACTTGTGCTTCCTTCTGAGAGCGATGACCCGGATCGGCCTGTTCCGCTTCGAGCTGTTCGAGCGACTTGCCCTCGTTGCGCGGTGCCCAGAGGGCGCCGATGATTCCGCTGATGACAAGGAACCCGGTAAGAATCCAGGCAAGGTTCGTAAAGCCCGTGGCATTGAGCATCGGCACGAAGAAGCTGAACACGCCGAGAGAGATGCGCACGATGGCGAAGCAGACGCCCTGCGCGGTGGAGCGCAGCATCGTCGGGAACATCTCCGAACTCCAGAGCTGGAAGAAGCTCTGCGCACCGAAACCGCCGCCGAACTGGAGCAGGAAGACGTAGAGCAGGGCGACCGGGATCGTCAGCGGGAACACTGCCAGCAGCATCATGCCCAGAACCTGGATAACCGCCGAGACGATAAACAGCGTGCGCTGGTTCACCTTGTCGGACAGGCGCATGAACACGAAGGTCACCGAGATCATGGCGACGAAGAAAGAGACCGCCTGGATGGCGACGCTCTGCGCCTGCGTGGCGGCGCCCATGGTGCGCAGGATGTAGGGGAAGAAGAATCCGTTGGTGCCTGCCCAGAGGTTCCAGAACCCGTACATGCCGACCAGCCCGAGGATCGAGGCCAGGTACTTGCCCTTGAACAGGCTGGAAACCGGCGGGCGCTTCACCTCCGATTTCTGGGCCTCCACCCAGCGCTCCGATTCCTTCATCCTGGAGCGCAGCAGGGTAAGGCCGAGGGCGATTACCACGAGGTGCGCGAAGACGATCCGCGCGCCGAGCACGCCGAGCGAGGTGAGCGCAAGGCTCATCAGCAGCACGACCACGGGACCAAGATACCACAGCGCCTGCGCCACGCCGGAATGCTTGCCGCGACGATCGTCAGGCGCCTGCTCGGCGATCAGTGACCAGCTTGCGGGAATGTCCGCGCCTACGGCGAGACCGACGATCAGGAAGCCGGTGACGATCATCCAGGGCGCTACCGCGAAGACCAGCATCGCCATGCCCGCCGCGTAGATCAGCATGTCCCACTGGTAGATCTTCTTGCGGCCCAGTTTGTCGCAGAGCCAGCCGCCGATCAGCGCGCCCACGCCCGCGCCTATGGCGTTGGGGCCGAAGGCGGCGATCAGGCCGACGAAGTCGTTGGAGAGGTGATAGCTCTCCTGCCACAGCGCGAGCGCGGCGGAACCGGCGACGATCGAGCCGGCATCGATATAGTTGGCGAGGCCGGCCAGAATCGTGTTCCGCCAGTTGTCCTCCCCTCCTTGAACTTGCGTCATTTTCAGGTCCCTCCCGCCAGGATCGTTCTGTCGATCTCTGCGATTTTCGTCGTGCCGGTGAGCGCCATGGCGACGCGCATCTCGGCCTCGATCAGTTTCAGCATTTTCGTCACGCCCGCCTCACCCCCGGCGCCGAGCGCCCAGGCCCAGGCGCGGCCGAGCAGCACGCCCTTGGCGCCGAGCGCCAGCATGCGCACCACGTCAAGACCGGAGCGGATGCCGCCATCGGCCAGCACGGTCATGCGGTCTCCCACCGCATCGGCGATGGGCGGCAGGGCGCGGGCGCTGGAAAGCACGCCGTCAAGCTGTCGACCGCCGTGGTTGGAGACGACCAGTCCATCGGCACCGAGCGCGGCGGCTTCCTTGGCGTCCTCAGGGTCGAGAATGCCCTTGATGACCAGCGGCCCCTTCCATTCCGAACGGATGAAATCGAGGTCGCGCCAGTTGATCGAGGGGTCGAAGTTGCCCCGCATCCAGGCGAAGAAGTCCTCGATGCCGGTCCGGCCTTGCAGCACTGGGGCGACGTTCCCCAGTGTATGCGGGCGGCCGTGGATGCCCACGTCCCAGGCCCATGCCGGTCGCGCGGCGGCCTGGGCGAAGCGCCAGGCCGCGCCCTTGAACCCGCCGGTTCCGGCAAGGCCGGTGTGATAGTCGCGATAGCGGCTGCCGGGCACGGGCATGTCCACGGTGAAGACCAGCGTGGAGCAGCCCGCCTCGACCGCTTTCGCCAGCAGGTCCTTCATGAAGGCGCGGTCGCGGATCATGTAGAGCTGGAACCAGAAGGGCCTGCTCGCCGCCTTGGCCACTTCGCCGATGGTGCAGGCGCCGACGGTGGAGAGCGTGAAGGGAATCCCCGCCTGTTCCGCCGCGCGCACCGCCTGGCACTCGCCGCGCCGGGCATTGAGCCCGGCCAGGCCGATCGGCGCGAGGGCGACGGGTAGGGCCAGCTTCTGGCCGAACAACTCGGTCGAGAGGTCCAGCTGCGATACGTCGCGCAGCACCCGCTGGCGAAGCGCCAGTTCGGCGAGGTCGGAGACATTGCGCCGTAGCGTCGCCTCGGCATAGGAGCCGCCGTCGATATATTCGAATAGGAAGCGCGGCAGGCGGCGGCGGGCGGCTTCCCGGAAGTCGGGGATCGAGGCGGTGATCATCAGGCAAGCTCCCGCATGTGTGCGCGCCATTTCTCGCGGTAGGCCATGAGGTCGCCTTCGAGTGGCTCGACCCGGCGGAGGCCACCTTGCGCTTGCAGCAGCGGATTGATCAGCCGCAGCGCGCCGAACGAAACGTCGTTATGGGCGTTGGCCACGTAGACTTCGGTTTCGGGGCGCAGCGCAGCGAGGGCGCGCACGAAGACTTCGGCGTCGGCAAAGCGCCCCTCGATCAGCAGGCGCGCCTTCGATCCGATCAGGTCGAGCGAGGTGTCGGCCACCATTGCCGCATAGAGGCAGATCGCCGCGCGGCGGGCATACCAGGTTCCGGCCCATTCCTCGGGCTTGTCGATCCAGTCGGCCTTGCCCTCGGGGAAAGGACCGAAGCCGGGCGCGAGCGTGGGCATCATCATCGTGCCGCGCGCGAGCAGGCCGGGGACGGCCTCCATCAGTTTCGGCTGGTCGGGGCGGATATCGACGCGGCGGGTGTCGATCTGGATCACCGATTCGATCTCGCGACCGCCCATGAAGCGGGCCGAGGGCACCGGCCAGCCGTAGGCATCGACATTGACCAGCGTGTCGCGCGCTTCCGGCAGCGAGCCGATCGAGAAGGTCTCGGCGGCAAGGCGCATGGCGATGAACCAGGTGCCGGTGGACAGGATCGTCGCTTCCTTGCGCGCGATCTCCGCGAAGCCCCGCGCGGCGAGCAGCGCGGCGTTGGAATCGTGAAGGCCTGCCAGCACTTGCGCCGTGGCAGGCAGGCCGGTCTCGGCGGCGATCTCGGCACGCAGCGTGCCCACGGCGTCGCTTGCCTTGACGACGGGCGCGAAACGCTCTGCCCAGCCGAAACGTTCGGCCATCGGCGAAAAGCGCGCGTCGGCGGGGCACCAGAGATCGGTATGGCAGCCGAGGCTGGTCACTTCGCTGGCGACATGCCCGGAAAGGAACCAGGCCCAGTACTGGGCCCAGGGCACCAGCGTGGCGCGGGCCATCTCGGCAGGGTGAAGGCGGTTCATCCAGTAGACCTGGGTGCCCAGGTTCAGGCCGTCGGGCAGGGCGGGCGATCCGGTGAGGGGGAAGGCGTCCCGTTCCCGGCGATAGTCCGCGACGATTTCTTCGGGAACGGCCTGCTCGTAATCGAGCGGCGGGAACAGCAGGCCCTCTGCGCCACCCGCTCCGCCCAACGCGGCAAAGCCCGCACCGTGCGCCACCGGGATGATCGCTTCCACCGGATGCCCGGACCAGCCACGCAGCGTTGCCCGCAGCCACTGGCCGATTCCCTCGACATCGAGGCGGCGCAGCCCTTCGTGCGCGCAGACCGCATTGGGGCGCACCTGCCGGTCGAGCATGCGCCCGCCGCGCGTCCAGAGCGTCACCTTGCTGAGGGTCTTGCCGATATCGACGACGATGAATGTACCCGTGCCGGTCATGCCTCTTCCAATCATCCTCTGCCTTTTGCGCGTTCTGACCAATTATGATTGACTTTGACGATCGAACGTGATCGTTTTGTAGCGAAACAGATTGCTCATGCAAGCACGAATTGGTAGAGGATGATCATGGATACCCTGACTGCTTCCCGCACTGCGGCGCTTCCTTTTGCCGTTCCTTCCAGCCGCTGGGACGATTCGCTCGCCGCGACGTTTTCCCCGGAAGAACGCTTGCTCTATCGCTCGAACCTGCTGGGCTCCGACCTTACCGTCACCAACTTCGGCGGCGGCAATACCTCCGCGAAGCTGGAGGAGATCGATCCGCTGACCGGCCAGGCGGTGGAAGTGCTCTGGGTGAAGGGATCGGGCGGCGATATCGGCTCGATGAAGCTCGATGGTTTCGCCACGCTCTATCAGGAAAAGCTGCTCGGCCTTGAGGCGCATTATGCCGGGCCCGAAGATGACGACAAGATGGTCGGCTACCTGCCGCACTGCACGTTCAACCTGAACGGCCGCGCGGCCTCTATCGATACGCCGCTGCACTCGCTGCTGCCGTTCGCCCATGTCGATCACGTTCACCCTGATGCGATCATCGCACTGGCGGCCAGCTCGGGCGGCGAGGCGGCGACGCAGGAAATCTGGGGCGGCAAGATCGGCTGGCTCGGCTGGAAGCGCCCCGGCTACACGCTCGGCGTCCAGCTTCGCGATTATGTTGCGGCCAATCCGGGCGTCGAAGGTGTCATGCTGGCAGGCCACGGCATCATCTGCTGGGCCGACAGCGCCAAGGCCTGCTACGAACACACCGTCGACCTGATCGCGGACGCGGCGAACTATCTCAATGCCAAGCTGGGCGAGAAGCCTGCCTTCGGCGGCGCGGCCCATGACACGGCCGGAAACCGCGCCGAAATCGCCGCCGAGCTGATGCCGCGCCTGCGGGGGTTGATGACCGGCGCGCGCCGCAAGGTCGGACACTTCTCGGACGACGCAGAGGCGCTGGAATTCGTGAACTCGGTGGAGTTCGAGCGGCTGGCCGGTCTCGGCACCTCGTGCCCCGATCACTTCCTGCGCACCAAGATCGCTCCCCTGACCCTCGACCCCACGCGTCTTCGGGACCAGGACTATCTGGCGCAGAAGATTGCCGATTATCGCGACATGTATGCAGCCTATTACGAGCGCTGCAAGCGTGCGAACTCGCCCGCGATGCGCGATGCCAACCCCGTGGTCGTGCTGGTGCCGGGCGTGGGCCGCATCACTTTCGCCACCGACAAGACCACCGCGCGCCTTGCCGGGGAATTCTACGGCAACGCCATCAACGTGATGCGCGGCGCGGAAGCCATCGGCGACTACATCGCGCTCGACGAGCAGGAAGCGTTCGACATCGAATACTGGCTGCTTGAGGAAGCCAAGCTCCAGCGCATGCCCGCTCCCAAGCCGCTGGTCGGCCGCGTGGCGCTCGTCACCGGCGGCGCTGGCGGCATCGGTGCCGCCACCGCCGCGCGCCTGATGGCGGACGGCGCCTGCGTGCTGCTGGCGGACCGCGATGCGGGTGCCGTTGAGGAAGTCCGCGCCGGTTTCGCAAAGCAGTTTGGCAAGGACGTGGTCCGCGCCGCCGTCTGCGACGTGACCGATGAAGCGCAAGTCTCCGAAGCCTTCGCCGTGGCCGCACGGGAATTCGGCGGGCTCGACATCCTCGTCGCCAATGCCGGCATCGCTTCCTCGGCCCCGATCGAGGAGACCACGATCGAGCTGTGGAACCGCAATTACGACGTGCTGGCGCAAGGCTACTTCCTCACCAGCCGCGCCGCCTGGCCGCTGCTGAAGGGCATGAAGGAGCAGGGCGGTACTTCGGTGGTGTTCATCGGTTCGAAGAACGGCGTGGCCGCTGCCACCAATGCCTCGGCCTATGCCTCGGCCAAGGCGGCGGCGAACCACCTTGCGCGCTGCCTGGCGCTGGAAGGCGCGCCGCACGGCATCCGCGTCAACGTCGTCAACCCCGATGCCGTGATCAAGGGCAGCAAGATCTGGGACGGCGACTGGCGCAAGGAACGCGCGGGCGCCCATGGCATCGACACCGGCAAGGAACTGGAAGAGCACTACCGCAACCGCTCCATGCTGAAGCGCGACGTGCTGCCGTCCGACATTGCCGAGGCGGTCTATTTCCTGGCCGGCGACCAGTCGGCGAAATCCACCGGCAATATGATCAATGTCGATGCCGGTAACGCACAGGCCTTCACGCGCTGATAAGAGATGAATTCGGGGAACGCGCGGACCGGCGCGGTCCCCGAACGGGCAAGAGGATAGAAGAATGAGCAGACTGCCGATTTCCGATGAGCTGATCGCCGAAGCCAATGCCCGCGCCGCGGATGCGCTGGAGGACGAATATGCCTCGCTCGGCCGCAAGCTGGAGCGTTCGGGCATCGCCATCGACGCGATCAAGGACAAGGTCGCCGCCTTCTCGGTCGCCGTTCCTTCGTGGGGCGCTGGCCGGGGCGGCACCCGCTTCGCCAAGTTCCCCATCGCGGGCGAGCCGACCACCATTCATGAGAAGCTGGAAGACTGCGCTGTCATCAACCAGCTTTCGCGCCTGACCCCGCGCGTTTCGCCGCACTTCCCCTGGGACAAGGTGAGCGACTACAAGGCCTTGCGCGAAGAGGCGGCCAGCCTCGGCCTGGGCTTCGATGCGGTGAATTCCAACACCTTCCAGGACCAGAAGGACCAGGCGCACACTTACGCCACCGGCTCGCTTTCCTCGACCATCGAGGCGACCCGCCAGCAGGCCGTCGAGCATAACATCGAATGCATCGAGATCGGCCGGCAGCTCGGCTCCACCGACCTCACCGTCTGGGTGGGCGACGGCACCAACTTCCCCGGCCAGCAGGATCTCGGCCGCAGCCTCGACCGCTATCTGGACGCGGCCGCGCAAGTCTATGCCGCGTTGCCGGACGACTGGCGCATGCTGCTCGAACATAAGATGTTCGAACCGGCGTTCTACTCCACCGTCATCAGCGACTGGGGCTCCTCGATCCTCGCCGCGCAGGAACTGGGCCCCAAGGCCAAGTGCCTGGTCGATCTGGGCCACCATGCGCCGAACGTGAATATCGAGCAGATCGTCGCCCGCCTCCACCGCTTCGGCAAGCTGGGCGGCTTCCACTTCAACGACAGCAAGTACGGCGACGACGATCTCGATTCGGGTTCGATCAACCCGCACCAGCTGTTCCTGGTGTTCAACGAACTGGTCGAGGCCGAACTGGCGCCGCGAGACGGCTTCAAGCCCAGCTACATGATCGACCAGTCGCACAACGTGACCGACCCGATCGAATCCATGCTGTCCTCCGCCGAAGCCATCGGCTCCTGCTACGCCAAGGCCCTGCTGGTGGACCGCGAGGCCCTGCATCTTTCGCAGGAAGCCAACGACACGATGATGGCCTTCCAGGCGCTGCGCCGGGCCTACAACGTCGATGTCAGCCCCATCCTCGCCAAGGCGCGCGTGGAAGCGGGCGGTGCGGCGGACGTGCTGGGCGTCTACCGCGAAAGCCGCTGGCGCGACCGCAAGGCCCAGGAACGCAAGGCCGTGGGCCTCGGCGCCGGGATCGTCTGATCCTTTTCGATACCTGAACTGCCGCCGGGAAGGGCAAAAGCCCTCCCGGCATGGCCGCTGCGCCAAAAAACAACCATTGGATCCGGGAGGGATTATGCCGATCCATACGCTGCGTACTCTGCTGTGCGTCGCCACCGCACTCGTTGCCGTTCCTGCTATCGCGCAGGAGCAGCCGCCTGCCGCCAACACCGATACGTCAGCCGCCTCGCTGGAAGATCAGTTCCGCGATCCGCCCAATTCCGCGCGCCCGCGCGTCTGGTGGCACTGGATGAACGGCAACATTTCCAAGGACGGCATTGCCAAGGACATGGCCTGGATGAAGCGCGTCGGCATCGGCGGCCTCCAGAACTTCGACGCCAACCTCCAGACGCCGCAAGTGGTGGACAAGCGCCTCGTCTACATGACGCCCGAGTGGAAGGACGCCTTCCGCTTCGCCGCGCATGAGGCGGACCGGCAGGGGTTGGAACTGGCCATTGCCGCCTCGCCCGGCTGGTCCGAAACCGGCGGCCCATGGGTGCAGCCGCAGGACGGGTTGAAGAAGCTGGTCTGGTCCGAGACTGCGGTGCCTGCCGGACAGCGCTTCTCCGGCAAGCTGACCGCGCCGCCGGTGCAGACCGGGCCTTACCAGAGCCTCGCACCCGCGCTCTCCATCGAGGAGATGATCTCCGGCCATCCCGCGCCTCCGGGCCCGTCGTACTATGGCGAAGTCGGTGTCTTTGCCGTGCCCGAAGCCATTGCGCCTGCCGCCGCCCTGCCGCGCGCGGTCGACGGTCTTGGCAATGGGCTGTCGGCGGCGACGCTGTTCGACGGCGATCTCGCCAAAGGCGTGACGCTGGCCCGCAAGGATGGTGAAGCACCCAGCCTGCGGCTCGACTATGCGAAGCCGGCAAAGGCCGGCTCGGCCACGGTCTTCGTCCCCGATGTGGTGATCCCCTTCGCCGGAGCGGCCTTCACCGGCGCGCTGGAATCGAGTGTGGACGGCAAGGCGTGGACGCCGATCACCACACTGACGCTGGGCGCAGTGCCCACCACTGTCAGCTTCCCTGCCGTCACGGCCGCGCATTTCCGGCTGGTCCTCAATCCCCGCAAGCCCGACGGCGGCCTCGGCTCGCCCGCGCCGGGCATTGCCATGGGCGGGCTGTTCGACGGCGTCGGCGCCATGATGGCGAAGAAGCCGCTGATCGTCGGCACGTTCGCGCTCGATAGCGGGGCGAGGGTGGACCGTTTCGAGACCAAGGCCGGTTTCGTGATGAGCCGCGATTACTACGCGCTGGCAGAGCCCAAGGACGGCGCCGAGGGCGTAGCGCCCGGCAGCGTCATCGACCTGACCGGCAAGCTCAGGGCCGACGGCACGCTGGACTGGCAGGCTCCGGCGCTCCCCGAGGGTCAGCGCTGGCGGGTGCTGCGCATGGGCTATTCGCTGCTCGGCACCACCAACCACCCCGCGCCGCCCGAGGCGACAGGGCTGGAGGTGGACAAGTTCGATGGCGACGCGGTGCGCCGCTATCTCGACCACTATATCGGTATGTACAAGGAGGCCGCCGGGCCGGACATGATCGGCCAGCGCGGCGTACGCGCGCTGCTGACAGACTCGATCGAGGTGGGCGAGGCGAACTGGACGCCGAAGATGCTGGAGCAGTTCCAGCGCCTGCGCGGCTACGATGCGCGGCCATGGCTGCCGACGCTCACCGGCGTGCTGGTCGGCACCCGGGCGGAGACGGACAAGTTCCTCTACGACTATCGCCGCACCCTGGCCGATCTGCTGGCGAGCGAGCACTACGGCACGGTCGCCAAGGTCGCGCACGAGAACGGCCTGAAGGTCTATGGCGAGGCGCTGGAAGACAAGCGGCCGATGCTGGGCGACGACATGTCCATGCGCAGCCACACGGACATTCCGATGGCCGCCATGTGGACCTTCCGCGAGGAAGGCCCGCGCCAGACCCTGATCGCCGACATGAAGGGCGCGGCGTCGGTCGCGCATCTCTATGGGCAGAACCTTGTCGCGGCGGAATCGATGACTGCCTCGATGTCACCCTGGGCTTTCGCGCCCAAGGATTTGAAGCGCTTCATCGACATGGAGTTCGTCAACGGCGTCAACCGGCCCGTGGTCCACACCTCGGTCCATGTGCCGGTGGACGACAAGAAGCCCGGCCTCTCGCTATTCATCTTCGGCCAGTATTTCAACCGGATGGAAAGCTGGGGCGAGATGGCGAAGCCTTGGGTGGACTATATTGCGCGCTCGTCGCTGCTGCTCCAGGCGGGGCGGAACGTGGCGGACGTGGCCTATTTCTACGGCGAGGAAGCGCCGTTGACCGGGCTCTATGGCGACAAGCCGGTGGCCGATGCGCCGGTATCGCACGCATACGATTTCCTCAGCTACGATGCCTTGACCGGCCTGCTGTCCAACGACGGCAATGAGGTCGCCGCGCCCAGCGGCGCGCGTTACCGGGCGATCTACCTTGGCGGTTCCTCGCAGCGCATGACGCTGGGGGCGCTGAAGAAGCTGGCGGCGCTGGTGGAAGGCGGCGCGACGGTGATCGGCAATGCGCCGGTGTCTACGCCCAGCATGATGGCAGGGCAGACCGGCGAATGGTCTGCTCTGGTGGCGAAGCTCTGGCCGGGCAGTGGTGACGCAGTGGTCGGAAATGGCCGGGTGATCGCGGGCAAGGACGCGGAAGGCGCGCTGAAGGCCATGGGAGTGGCTTCCGACTTCGCCTTCACCGGCGCGGCAGCAGACGCGAAGATTCCCTTCGTCCACCGCCGCGACGGGCAGGGTGAAATCTACTACCTCTCCAACCCGCAAGGCCCGCAGAGCATCGAGGCGCGCTTCCGCATCACCGGCAAGGTCCCGGAACTCTGGCACCCCGAAACCGGAACCAGCGAGCCGGTAAGCTATCGCATCGAAAACGGCCAGACCATCGTGCCGCTTTCGCTAGTCGAAGGCGATGCGGTCTTCGTGGTATTCCGCAAGGCGGCCATGAAGCAAAGCCTGACACTGCCGACCAAGCCGGTACAGACGCTGGCGTCGCTCGACGACGGCTGGACAGTGAAGTTCCAGGCCGACCGAGGCGCTCCCGCTTCGATCGAGATGGCGAAGCTGGCCCCGCTGGAGCGGAACGCGGAAGCGGGCGTAAAGTACTTCTCCGGCGAGGCGACCTATTCGCGCAGCTTTACCCTGCCGGGGGGCGCCAAGCCCGGGCAGCCGCTCTGGCTCGATCTCGGGCAGGTGGGCGATCTGGCGGAAGTCACGGTGAACGGCAAATCGGTCGGCGCGGTCTGGCATGCGCCTTACCGGATCGACGTGGGCAAGGCGGTGAAGCGTGGTGCGAACACGATCGAGGTGAAGGTGGCGAACCTCTGGGTCAATCGCCTGGTCGGCGATGCTCAGCCGGGCGCGAAACCGATCACCTGGACGGCCATGCCGACGTATCGCGCCGATGCGCCGCTGAGGCCCTCGGGGCTGATCGGGCCGGTTGTTTTGGCGAAGTAAGAAGATGAAGTTCTGGGGGATGATCCCCCAGACCCTCGGAATGTCTATCTCGCGCGCTGCCTGGCCGTCGTGCGCTCATTGCGGCGCAGCCAATAAATCGCCCGATGCCACCATGGGCGCACAACGGATAGGCAAGGCATGACCTAGACAGTCATGGGGGTGCAGGGGGGCTATGCTCCCCTGCTTTTCCTTATCCCTTCATTCCCCATGCGCATGGGTGGACTTGTCCAGATGCGGCCGGTGCCCCGTCATCCGCAGGTAGAATCGCGAGAAATACGACGGATCCGAAAACCCCAGTTCGTTCGAGACCTGCACCACGCTGGCATTGGCAAAGCAAAGCAGCCGCTGCGCCTCCAGCGCGAGCCGGGCGTGGAGCAGTTCCTGCGGCGAGCAATCCAGCCGGGCGCGGCACAGGCGGGTGAGGGTGCGCGCGGTCATGCCCAACCGCTCGGCGTACCAGCCTACCGGCAACTGGTCGCGAAAGTGCAGTTCGACGAGGTGGCGGAGGTGCGAGATGCGCTGGTCGCCGCTGCCTTCGTCCGCCGTCTCCTCCTCCGGCAGCAGTGAACGCAGCAGCGCCTCCGCCATGGACAGGAAGAGCGCATTCGGCCGCCGCCAGTCCTGCGGGATGGCGAGCATTTCGGCGCAGAGAAACTCGACCCGCTGCAATATCTCGGGCGGCGTCGGCGCGAAGCGGCCGTGGGTGGCGGCATGGAGCAGCGGATCTCCGGGGCCACTGCGCCGTTCCGCAAAGCCGCTGCTGAGCATCAGCACGTAGCCCAGGGTCTCCGGCCGGAAGCGGAAGCCGTGAATGCTGCCGGCCGGAACCACGATGTGGCAGGGCGCCTCCAGCGTCTCGGTGGTATCGTCGATGGTGAGCGTCACCTGTCCCTTCGATACCAGCATGACCTGCACGCCCCGGACATGGCGATGGGGCGCGATTTCCCAGTCATGCAAGGAACTTCGCGCGGCGATCGTCTCGATATGCCCGAATTCCGCAGTGCTTTCGGGAATATCTTCGCCGTAGAGGACATAGGAGGGGACGGGACGGGCAAGCATGAGGTGTGTCTCGAAAGTACCTGAAGAATGGCCTTCCGGTGCATTCCGCCAGACCGCGCGCAGTGTCAATCCCGATGGCGAAGCGAGGCACCCCATGAAGTCGGCCACAAGGTCGAAGAGCGAGCCCGCAGGTTTGGAATTGGGAGAATGCGAAAATGCGCACACAAGTAGCCATCATCGGTGCCGGTCCGGCCGGTCTCCTCCTCGGGCACATGCTCCGCGCCGAGGGTATCGACTGTGTTGTGGTCGAGCGCCAGACCGGCGACTATGTCCTCTCGCGCATTCGTGCTGGCGTGCTGGAGCAGGGCACCGTCGCGCTGATGGAGCGCCTCGGGCTCGATGCCCGCATGAAGGAAGAGGGCCTGCCGCACGACGGCTTCAACCTGGCCGACGGCGAGCGCCTGATCCGCATCGACATCAAGGCACTGACCGGCAAGCAGGTCATGGTCTACGGCCAGACCGAACTCACGCGCGACCTGATGGAAGCCAGCGAGGAACGCGGGCTTGAGGTGATCTACCAGGCGAGCGATGTCGCCCTGCACGACATCGAAAGCGATGCACCTTACCTTACCTACCATAAGGACGGCGGCGAACACCGCATCGACGCCCGCTTCATCGTCGGCTGCGACGGCTTCCACGGCCCTTCGCGGCAGGCGATCCCGGCGAGCGTCGGCCAGACCTTCGAGCGCGTCTATCCCTTCGGCTGGCTGGGCATCCTGGCCGATGTGCCGCCCTGCAACCACGAACTGATCTACGCGCACCACGAACGCGGCTTCGCGCTCGCCTCGCAGCGCAGTCATACGCGCAGCCGCTACTACATCGACGTGCCGCTGACCGAGAAGCTGGAAGACTGGAGCGACGACCGCATCTGGGATGAACTCTCGATCCGCCTCGGCCCCGATGCCGCCGCGCATATAACGCGCGGCCCCTCCATCGAGAAGTCGATCGCCCCGCTGCGCTCCTTCGTGTTCGAACCGATGCGCCACGGGAGTCTGCTGCTCTGCGGCGACGCGGCGCACATCGTGCCGCCAACCGGCGCCAAGGGCCTGAATCTCGCCGCCAGCGACGTCTACTATGCCCACGAAGCGCTGACCGGCTTCTTCAGGAAGGCCGATAACGACGCGATCCCGGCCTATTCGACCAAGGCCCTGCGCCGCGTCTGGGCGGCGGAGCGGTTCAGCTGGTCGCTGACCAAGCTGATGCACCGCTTCCCCGAGGACGGCCCGTTCGAGCGGCGCATGCAGCTGGCGGAACTCGACTATATCGCGTCGAGCGAACACGCGCGGCGGGTGATTGCCGAGAACTACGTGGGTCTCCCCGTCTGACTCGATAACCGGGCAGGAGCCGGAACCTTATCCGCCCGATCGGCATTCATCGCCGTTCCTTTCGACAACCTGACGCCTTTCCGTGCGTTCGGTTGTCGAAACGGATTGAGCGGAGGGCCGGCAGGGTAATGGATAGAGGTGTGGTCAGCGGTGGATCGACGGCCTTTCGGTCGATGTGGGGCAGGGGCTTTTCGCGCCTGGAGCAAGAAGTTGGCCGCTTCGCATGCGCAGCATGATTGCCTCTGCGGACTTTGCTGCTATCGCAGCAATCGTGCGAAAACATGCTTTCCCTTTCAGTGCTTCCCGGCCCTTGATGGTCGGAGCGCTCGCTTGCGCGCTGGCCGGGTGCGCTACCACGGCCGCGCCCGAAGCCGATGCCAGCCTCGTGATCGCACCGCCGGTGGAGGCGCCTGCGGACGGTGACTGGTGGAAGACGGCGGGCGATCCGCTGCTGGCCAATCTCGTCGAGCGCGGCATCGCCGCCGACAACGACCTGGCCTGCCGCGCCGCGCGCCTCCACGAGCAGGAAGAGACCGACGCTGCGGCCTCGCGGCGGCTGGCGGGCAAAGTGCGGGCGCTGGTCGGCAAGGACCAGGCCCCCGAACGCGACGCGGCGCGCATGGCCTGGGCTTATGCCTATGCCCAGGCCCGCGCCGATCGCGCGACCGAAGTGGCGCTCGCCTATGTGCAGGTCCGCCGCCTCCAGCAGATCCTCACGCTTCGCACCGGACGGCTGGACCAGTTCCGCGACAATGCCGTGATTGCCGAATTCCGCCGTCAGGCCGGTCTCGTCACCGCCATCGACGGAGGCCTCGGCAACAGCATCGCGGGCGTGGTCGACGCCGATGTTTCCGCCACGCGGTCCCGCTTCGATGCCGCCCGCGCGGCGCTCGCGGCGATGACCGGCATGACGGATAACGATCTGCTCACCGCGCTGGGCGAAAAGGCGGAAGTCCCCGTGATCTCGCCCGGTGCGCCGCCCGCAGCCGATGCGCCGCTTCGCCGTGCCGATCTGCTGGCGCTGAGCAGCCGCCTCGAATCGAGCCTGGCCCATGCCAAAGTGACGCAGGCCGAACTCGACGCCGCGCGCGCCGCGCCCACCGACGAGACGACCGCGCCCGCCCTGCGCGACGCGCTTCAGAAGCTGGAGAAGGCGGAAACCGGCGCGCGGACGGAAATGGGCTCGATGCGCCAGTCGCTGGCGGCGCTCGATGCACGCCAGTCCGCGATCGACGAAACCGCAGCGCAGGCAAAAAGGGCGGTTTCGGACGCGCGCGCTTCCTACAAGGCCGGTTTCGGCGATTTCGCGACGCTCTATGTGGCGGAAGCGGCGGCACTTGCAGCGGACGAGGCGCGCGTGAACATCAAGGCCGACCGGGCAGCGGCGATTGTCCGCCTCTACAAGATGGAAGGCGGGGGCTGGTCGGCGGCCGACCTGAACCCGCCGATGGGGACTGCGACCTGTGACTGAGGCCGAATCGGGGGTACTCGATACATTCCTGGGATCCGGGCGGCGGCGCGGGCGTAGCCATCTGCTCAGCCTGCTGCTGCTGGCGGTGGCGGCGGTGGCGGCGATCCTGCTGTTGGTGCGCTTCCTGAGCGGTACGGATTCGCCCTATTACACCGCGATCGTCGAGCGGGGCGATATCGTACCGCTGATTTCCGAGCGCGGCACCATCCACGGCAGCGGCGAGGTCGTGCTGGCCGCCGCGCTGGACGGCACGGTTTCGGCCGAAGGCGTGCCCGCAGGCGGAAGGGTCGAGGAAGGACAAGTCCTGGCGACGATCGATGCGGAGCCGCTGCGCAGCACGCTCTCTGCCGATCGCGCGCTGGTTTCCGCAGCGGAGTCCGACCTTGCCGCGGCCCGCGCCGCGCGCGAGGAAGCGGCGGCGCGTCTCGGCCGGTTCGAGGATGTCTGGCGCCGTTCCGGGCACCGCGTACCCGCCATCAACGAGCTTGAAGGCGCGCGCAGCGCGGTGGACCGGGCGAGCCGGGAAGTGTCCGCCGCAGAATCGCGGCTTTCCGCCGCCCGCAGCAGCCTCAAGGCCGATAGCGAGAAGCTTGCTTCGGCTGTGGTGCGGGCGCCCATCGCGGGCTTCGTGGTGGATCGCAACATCAGCACCGGCCAGCGCGTGCGCAGCGGCATGCGCCTGTTCACGATCGCGGCCAGCGACGAGACGCTGGAGATCGAGGTCCCGCTCGCCAAGGCCGGGGATGCCGAGATCGGCACGGGCACGGTGGCCAGGGTGCGGCTCGATGCCATGCCGGGGGACGTCCAGCAGGCCACGCTGGCCCGCGTGCTGGTGGACCGGGCCGATGCGCCGGGTTCGCGCCGCGCGGCTTTCGCGCTCGAAAACCCCGCCGAAACCGTCCGCCCCGGCATGGCCGCGACTGTCGAGATCGGATTGCCGCCGCGCAAGGGCGTGATGCTGGTGCCGGACGGGGCGCTCACGTTCGAGCCGGAAAACTCGTCCGATCGCAGCAGGGCGCGCATTTATCTCGTTTCACCGGACGGCGAACCGCGCCGGGTCTATGTTTCCACGGGCGCGGGCGATGGCAAACGCACGGAAGTCTTCGCCAACGATCTCAAGCCCGGTGACGAAGTGATCATCGGATGGCGCAACCCGCCCACTCGGTAACCGCTCCTGGGCCGGTAATCGCTCCGGCAGCGGGGCAAACAATAGAAGGACCCTTCAGGCGCAACGAAACTTTGGTTTCGTCTATGCGTATTGACCGCATGAACCGAACGAACATGAGGGGCGCCAGCCCGGAAAACGATCCGAACAGTGCCGATCAGGCCGATATCCAGGCTGATCCCGCCGCTTCGCGGCGGTCGATCGCCCGGCGGGAGTTTTCCGGCCTGCTGGCGATGATGGCCGGCCTTGCCGCCTTTCCGCGCATGGCGGAAGCTGCCCCGCAACCGAAATTCGCAGCGCCCAGGCCGTTTTCCTGGGACACGCTCGTCCAGACGGCCCGCGCCGCTGCCGGCAAGCCGTGGACGGCGCCCACGACCTCGCCCCATGCGGTGAAGGACTTCGACGCCGTGGGCAAGCTGACTTACGGGCAGGCGCAGGCGCTGGGCGGCAATGTCCGCCTGTTCCCGACCGCGCAGGGCACCTCGCCCCATGCCGTGAAGCTTCACCTTGTCGAAAACGGCGCGGCGCGGGAGCTGGTCGATGCGCGCGGCCTGTTCGTGGGCGGCAGGCAGGCCGATCCGGCGGGCTTCCGGGTCATGACCGCGGACCAGCACTCGGACTGGATGGCCTATCTCGGCGCCTCCTATTTCCGGGCCTCGGGCTCGCGCGACCAGTACGGTCTCTCCGCGCGCGGCATCGCCATCGACACGGCGCTGCCCAAGGCGGAAGAGTTTCCCGCCTTCACCGCGTTCTGGATCGAGAACCTCGGCGGCGACCATGTGCGCATCCATGCCCTGCTCGACGGACCCAGCCTGACGGGCGCCTATGCTTTCGACTGCCGCAAGTCCGCCGCAGGCGTGACGCAGGACGTGCGCGCGGCGCTGTTCTTCCGCCGCGATATCGAGCGGCTTGGCGCCGCGCCGATCACCAGCATGTTCTGGTACGATCAGTCCGATTCCACCAAGCGTGCGGACTGGCGCCCCGAAATCCACGATTCCGACGGGTTGGCGCTCTGGTCCGGCAATGGCGAGCGGATCTGGGTGCCGCTTGCCAATCCTTCGGAAAACCGCACCAATGCCCTGCGCGCCGATCATGTCAAAGCCTTCGGCCTGCTGCAGCGTGACCAGGCCTTCGACCATTATCAGGACGACGGGGCCTTCTACGACCGGCGCCCTTCGCTCTGGATCGAGCCGCAGGGGGACTGGGGGGCAGGCACGGTCATGCTCTACCGCATGCCTACCGATGCCGAGACGCAGGACAATATCGCCGCCTTCTGGGTTTCCGACGAACCGGCGAAGGCAGGCGGCAGCCGCGAATACGCCTATCGTCTGACCTGGACCTCGCAGGATCCCAGCGCCGCTGCGGGTGCGGCGCGCTGCGTCGACAGTTGGCAGGGCCGGGCCGGGCGGCCGGGCGATACGCCGACCACGCAGGAGGCGCGCAAGTTCGTGTTCGACTTCGAAGGCGGTGCGCTCAAGGGACTTGGCCGCGACAGCGGGGTGACGGCAGTCACCAACCTGCCGCCCCAGGCACTGCTCCATTCCGCCGCCTATCCGGTGGCGGGGCAGGAAGGACGCTGGCGGGTGACGCTGGACGTCAAGCCCGCGGCTGTCCCCGCGCCCGAATTCAGGTTATACATCAAGCGCGGCGAGCAGGCGCTCAGCGAGACGGTGATCCAGGGAGTCCAGCCATGAACCGCGCTCTGAACCCACTTCCGGCCGAAGCGCCGCTGGCCATGCCGATCCAGGATCTGGACGGCATCGCGCCCGGCACCATCGCCGTGCCTACCAGCCCGCATGGTATGCTGGTGAAGCGTCTGCTGCTGATTGCGCTCACCGCCACGATCGGCCTTGCCGCTTCCAGCGAAGTGCGCTTCGCCTTCTCGCGCGATGGCCTCGACGTGATCGAGGTGATCCTGCTGCTGTTCTTCGTGCCGCTGTTCTGCTGGATTTCCTTCGGCTTCGTCACCGCGACGATCGGCTTCCTCCAGCTCATCAGCGGCAAGCATCCCGGCTTTACCGCCATTCCCAGCCCCGCTTCCTCGCTGCGGCACCGTACGGCCGTGCTGATGCCGGTCTACAACGAGAGCGTCGAGGCCACCTTCGGCCGTGTGCGGGCCATGACCAATTCGATCGCGGCTTCCGGCGCGGCGGAATGGATCGACTTCTTCGTGCTCAGCGATTCCAATGCCTTCCACGGCAAGCGCGAGGAAGCCGCCTGGCGCGAAGTGGCCGCCGAAGCGCCGATCAACGTCTATTATCGGCGGCGAGAGAAGAACATCGCCCGTAAGCCCGGCAATATCGCCGAATGGGTCCAGCGTTTCGGCGGTGCTTACGAGAACATGCTGATCCTCGACGCGGACTCGCTGATGAGCGGCGATGCCATCGTCGGCATGGCCGCGATCATGGAAGAGCGTCCCTCGATCGGCCTGCTCCAGACCGTGCCGATGATCATCAATGCCAAGACGGTGTTCCAGCGCTGGATGCGCTTCGCCAGCGAGGCTTACGGGCCGATCGCCTCGGCGGGCTTGCTCTGGTGGTCGGGCGCGGAATCGAACTTCTGGGGCCACAACGCCATCGTGCGCACCCGCGCCTTCGCGGAAGCCTGCGGGCTGCCCGAGCTTCCGGGCAAGCCGCCGTTCGGCGGGCACATCCTCAGCCACGACATGCTCGAATCGGCACTGCTGCGCCGCCGGGGCTGGGCCGTCCACATGGTCATGATCGACGGCAGTTACGAGGAATTCCCGCCCACCATCGTCGATCACGCGATCCGCGACCGGCGCTGGATGCAGGGCAATCTCCAGCATCTGCGCCTGCTCGACGCCTCGGGCCTGCATTGGGCCAGCCGCCTGCACCTGCTGATCGGCGCCTCGGCCTACCTGACCTCGCCGAGCTGGCTGCTGCTGCTCATCACGTCCATCGCGCAGGCGGCGGCCAGCAAGGGCGGGCAGCTTCTGGGCGTGGGCACGCCGCCCAGCGTGCTCTGGCTTACCGTGCTGCTGCTGTTCGGCCCCAAGGCCATGGGCACGATCTGGGTTCTGGCCGACGGCAAGCGCCGCCGCAGCTTCGGCGGCTGGGGCGGCGTCCTGCGCTCCGTCGCGCTGGAAGTGCCGCTGGCGATCCTGCTGGCGCCGGTCACCATGGTCATGCAGGTCAAGGCACTGGTCGGCCTCGCGCTCGGCATTCCCGCGCACTGGAACACCCAGGAGCGCGACGCCCGCCGCATCGCCGTGCGGGAAGTGCTGCCGGACCTCAAGGAGCATATCGCCCTTGGCGTGCTCTTTGCGGCCACGGCCTTCATCGATCCGGTGACCGCGCTGTGGCTTTCGCCGCTCACTCTCGGCCTGCTCGCCTCGCCTTGGCTGATCAGCCTGACGTCGAGCCAGCAGCTTGGCGAGCGGGCGGAACGGCATGGCTACTTCCGCGTGCCCGCGCCGACGATCGATGATCCGGTCGAACATGCCAACGACGATGTGGAAGAAGGCGGTACGCCGCCGCTGGTGATCGGGTAACAGAAATGCCGTCGTCCCGGACTTGATCCGGGACCGCTGGCCTGGCGTCACCGTGCTCTCGGCGGGGCGCTTTCCTGAGGGGTTGCTCCTAAAGAATTGCCAGCGGTCCCGGATCGAGTCCGGGACGACGGGCTAGGCGCTCGCCTCGGCCAGTCGCGCAGGCAGGTTGGCCCGCAGATGCGCCACAAGCGCCCCGACTTTAGGCGAGAGATGCCGGCGCTGCGGATAGACCGCCCAGATCGGCTCCTCCTCCGGCGCCAGATCCACCAGCACCGGCTCCAGCCGCCCCGCCGCGACATGGTCGCCAAGGTAAAAGGCGGGGAGCTGGCATAGCCCCATGCCCGCCAGCGCCGCTTCCAGCAGGGCATTGCCGCTGTTGCAGCGCCAGCGGCCTTGCGGGCGGAAGGTCTTGCCCCCGGTGAAATGCCACTGCGCCGCCGAGCCGACGAGGCATTCGTGGTGCCGAAGGTCCGCCAGATCCTGCGGCCGCCCATGCGCATCGAGGTAGGCGGGCGAGGCGAGAGTCACCAGCGCGCGGCTCGCCACGCGCGTCGCCACCAGCCGGCTATCGTCGAGATGCCCGGTGCGGATCGCCAGATCGTACCCCGCCGCGATCAGGTCCACGAGCGCGTTGTCCAGGTCCAGCGTCACCGAGATCGCCGGATAGGCCTGCGACAGTTCGCGCACCAGCGGCGCCACGAACTTCTCGCCCAGCGCGTAGGAGCAGGTGACGCGCAGGTGCCCGCGCGGCTCGCCTTGCGAGGTGATGGCGGCAATTGCCTCGTCACGCTCCTCGATCAGGCGGCGGCAGGTATCGAGGAAGATCTGGCCCGTTTCCGTCAGCCGCAGGGTGCGCGTCGTGCGGAGCATCAGCTGGACCTGCAGCCGCGTTTCCAGCCGCGCCAGCGCCCGGCTCATATGCGTGACGCTGGCGCCATAAGCTTCCGCCGCCAGGGTGAAGCTGCCGTGGCGGGCCACCATCACGAATTCCTCGATACCATCCCACTGGCCCAGCATCATTGTCCCCGTACGGTGATAATCCTTTTCAGAACGAGCGCTTTATCACAGCAGCGTCCGGTTTTACAAAGCGCGCAAGACATTCAAGGAGCATACCGATGAAGACCCGCGCCGCCGTCGCCTTCGAGGCCAAGAAGCCGCTCGAAATCGTCGAGCTGGATCTGGAAGGCCCCAAGGCGGGCGAGGTTCTGGTCGAGATCATGGCGACCGGCATCTGCCACACCGACGCCTATACGCTGGACGGTTTTGACAGCGAAGGGATCTTCCCCAGCGTGCTCGGTCACGAAGGCGCGGGCATCGTGCGCGAAGTGGGCGCGGGCGTGACTTCGGTGGTGCCGGGCGACCACGTGATCCCGCTCTACACCCCGGAATGCCGCCAGTGTAAGTCGTGCCTGTCGGGCAAGACCAACCTCTGCACCGCGATCCGCGCCACGCAAGGCAAGGGCCTGATGCCGGACGGCACTACGCGCTTTTCCTACAAGGGCCAGCCGATCTACCACTACATGGGCTGCTCGACCTTCTCGAACTTCACCGTGCTGCCGGAAATCGCCGTCGCCAAGATCCGTGAAGACGCGCCGTTCCAGTCCTCTTGCTACATCGGTTGCGGCGTCACCACCGGCGTCGGCGCGGTCATCAACACCGCCAAGGTGCAGGTGGGTGACAACGTGGTGATCTTCGGCCTTGGCGGCATCGGCCTCAACGTGATCCAGGGCGCGCGTCTTGCCGGGGCGAACAAGATCATCGGCGTGGACATCAACCCGGACCGTGAGGAATGGGGCCGCCGCTTCGGCATGACCGACTTCCTCAACACCAAGGGCATGAGCCGCGAGGACGTGGTCGCCAAGATCGTGCTGATGACCGACGGCGGTGCGGACTACACTTTCGACGCCACCGGCAATACCGAAGTGATGCGCACGGCGCTGGAAGCCTGCCATCGCGGCTGGGGCACCTCGATCGTGATCGGCGTGGCCGAAGCGGGCAAGACCATCGAGACGCGCCCGTTCCAGCTCGTCACCGGCCGTAACTGGCGCGGCACCGCGTTCGGCGGGGCCAAGGGCCGCACCGACGTGCCGAAGATCGTCGACATGTACATGACCGGCAAGATCGAAATCGACCCGATGATTACCCACGTCATGGGTCTGGAAGAGATCAACACCGCCTTCGACCTGATGCACGAAGGCAAGTCGATCCGCTCGGTCGTCGTCTTCTGATGGAGACGGTTTCGACCAACAAGGCGTTCGGGGGCGTGCAGAGTGTCTACACCCACGCCTCCGCCGAGACCGGCACGCCGATGACCTTTTCGGTCTTCGTTCCCGAGCATGCACCGGGCGCGAAGCTGCCGATGCTGTGGTTCCTCTCGGGGCTGACCTGCACCCACGCCAACGTCACCGAGAAGGGCGAGTTCCGCCGCGCCTGCGCCGAGCATGGCGTGATCTTCGTCGCGCCGGATACCTCCCCGCGCGGTGACGATGTGCCGGACGATGAAGGCTATGACTTCGGCAAGGGCGCGGGCTTCTACGTCGATGCCACCGAGGCACCGTGGAAGGCGAACTTCCGCATGCGCTCCTATCTGGAGATCGAACTGCCCGCCGTGATCGCCGAGCACTTCCCCGCCGACATGGCGCGGCAGGGGATTACCGGCCACTCGATGGGCGGCCACGGCGCGCTGACGATCGCGCTGCGTGATCCGTCGCGGTTCCGCTCGGTCAGTGCCTTCGCGCCGATCGTCTCGCCTCTGAACTGCCCTTGGGGGGAGAAGGCACTGACGGGCTACATCGGCACGGACCGTGCCGCATGGCGTGAGTACGACGCCTGCGCCTTGATCGAGGACGGTGCGCGCCTGCCGGACCTGCTGGTGGATCAGGGCACGGCCGATGGCTTCCTTGAAGGCCAACTCAAGATGCATCTGCTGGAAGAGGCTTGCACCAAGGCTGGGCAGCCCGCGACGATCCGCATGCAGGAGGGTTACGACCACTCCTACTACTTCATCTCGACGTTCATGGCCGAGCATGTGGGCTGGCATGCGGAAAGGCTGAAGTAGAAGAGGAAGACCCGGGGCCCTTCGACAAGCTCAGGAGATCCCCCGGACCCTCGGAATGTCTATGTTGCGCGCGCAGATGCCTCGTGCGCTGCCTGCGCCGCAGGCTTTTTTGTCTTCCGACGCAAACGGCGCGCCAACCGCGAGTGCGGGGCGCGCCGAGAAAGTATTGGGGGTGCAGGGGGGCTATGCTCCCCTGCCTTCCTTTAACTCAAAGCTCTTCCGGCCAGTAAAGCCGCATCGGATTGGTCACGAGCAGCTTCTGCTGAAGCGCCTCCGTAGGCGCGATGCGGGGGATCATGTCGACGAGGTGGCCGTCGTCCGGGATGTTGTCCTGCATGTTCGGGTGCGGCCAGTCGGTGCCCCAGATCACGCGGTCGGGGTAGTCCGCCACCAGCGGCGCAACGGCTTCGGCGAACTTGTCCCACGGATCGTTGGTAGGATCGAGCCGGTCGGGGCAGGTGGCCTTGAACCAGATGTCATACCGCGAATCGAGCAGGGTGCGGAACGCCTTCATGTCCACGCCGTCCGGTCCCTGGGTCACGTCCGGGCGGCCCATGTGGTCGATCACGACCGGCACGGGAATCGCGTCGATGAAGGCGCGCATTTCGTCGAGGATGTCGGCTTCGAAGTAGATCACGACGTGCCAGCCCTCGGGCAGACGAGCGGCGACTTCGAGGAACTTGTCCTTCGGCGCATCGTCCACGAGGCGCTTCAGGAAGTTGAAGCGGATGCCGCGAATGCCGCCTTCATGCAGCTTCGCGAGGTCCGCGTCCGAGATCGCCGGATCGACCACGGCCACGCCGCGTGCCCTTCCGTCGGATTTGGCGATGGCGTCGAGCGTCGCGGCATTGTCGGTGCCGTGGCAGCTCGCCTGCACGATCACGTTGCGGGCGAAGCCGAGGTGATCGCGCAGGGCGAAGAGCTTGTCCGGCCCGGCATCCTCGGGGAGGTACTTGGCCTTGGCGCTGAACGGGAACTGCGCCATCGGGCCGAAGACGTGGCAATGGGCGTCAATCGCGCCTGCGGGCGGGGTGTAGAGCGGCTTGCTCGGGGCCGCGTGCCACGAGGTGATCCGCTCAGACATACTTGAGGCCTTCCTTTTCGAGGCGCTCGCGCATCTTGTACATGTCGAGGCCGAGCACGCCGGCGGCCAGCTTCTCGCGCTTTTCGCCTTCGTTGGCTTCGCGGGCCTGTGCGGCGGCGAGCACTTCGGCGGCCTTTTCGCGCGGCACCACGACCACGCCGTCATCGTCGGCCACGATCACGTCGCCGGGGTTCACGGCGGCATTGGCGCAGACGACCGGGACGTTCACCGAACCGAGCGTGTTCTTGACGGTGCCCTGCGCATAGATCGCCTTGGACCAGACCGGGAATTCCATCTCGGTCAGGTCGCGCACATCGCGCACACCGGCGTCGATGATCAGGCCGCGGCAGCCGCGCGCGATGGCGCTGGTGGCGAGGAGATCGCCGAAATAGCCGTCCTCGCAGGGGCTGGTCGGCGCCAGGAGCAGTACGTCGCCTTCCTTAAGCTGTTCGATGGCAACATGGACCATCCAGTTGTCGCCCGGAGGCGCGCTGATGGTCACGGCCGAACCGGCGATGCGCGCCCCGCGATAGATCGGGGTCATGTAGCTGGCGAGAAGGCCGGTGCGGCCCTGGGCTTCATGGACGGTTGCGACGCCGCACTTGGCGAGGCCGTCGATCACCGCCGGGTCGGCCCGTTCGATGTTCTGAACGACGATACCACTCATCACGTGCTCTCCTGCATTATCGAAATTTCAGGCCGTCATTCTAGGCCCGCAGCCGCAGGAAAGGCGAAGGGGATTGCCCTCATCGGGTATTAGTTCTGGCTAATCGTGGTTTCTGCGGGTTCCCTGTCGGGGACATTCCTCATCCAGTCGGCGAGCCGGGCCATCGATTCGTCGATGGCGGCGCGCGCCTGTTCGTCGGCCACCGTTTCGGCCAGGGCGCCGCGCATGCAGAGCAGCCAGGCATCGCGCGCCGCGGAGTCGATCGGCACCCGCATGTGGCGCTGGCGCATGCGCGGATGGCCGCGCACCGGCGAGAACAGCGCCGGGCCGCCCAGCCATTCGGACAGGTAGTCCTTCAGCACCTGCCCCAGCGGGGCGAGATCCTGTGGATGCAGGGCGCGGATGGAGCGGGCTTCGTCCAACTGGTCCATGCGGGCGTAGAAGCTGTCGACGAGGGCATCGATCGTCGCGGCGCCGCCGATGCGGTCGTAGAGGCTGGTTTCAGTCATCGTGGCGGGGTCTTCGGGCATTGTGGCGGCGTGCGCAAGGTGGGCGTTGATGCACAACCTCGTCATCCCGGACTTGATCCGGGAGCGCTGGCAGTTCTTTAGACGCAACCTAGCTGGTCAGCGCCCGGCCGAGGGTTGGGTTGTTCACGGCCAGCGGTCCCGGATCAAGTCCGGGGCGACGGGCTACCCGCCCGCGAGGTTATCCCCCAGGCCCACCTGCTTGCCGCGCGTGATGTAGACCTTGTCTCCGATCTTGGTCGCGGCGAACAGCTTGGCGGCGAAGTCCACCGGCATGCCGACGCAGCCGTGGCTGGCGTAGCCCAGTTCCACTTGCGAGCCGTGCAGGGTGATGCCGTCGTTGGTCAGCCGCTGCATGTAGGGCATCGGCGCACCGGTGTAGATGTTGGAGACGTGGTCCTTGTCCTTCTGGGTGATCGGGAAGACGCCGAGCGGGGTGGGCTTGTCCTCGGTGCCGAGCAGGACCGCGCTGGTGCCGATTTCGTAGCCGCCCCGGAAGACGGAGATCACGCGCGCATCGAGGTCCACGGTGACGACGATCGGCCCGGCCGGGACCTCCGCCTCGTCCCAGTGCCATTCGCCGTATTTGATGGCGCCCTCGATCGGCAGGATGCGCTTGATAACGAAAGGCTCGTCCTTGGGCGGTACGGTTGGCTTGGGAGCGGGATTCGTCGGGTGCGCGGCGGCGACGGCCCGGTCGGGCACCGGCGCGGCAGGCCTGGAAGAGGACAGTGCGAAGACGCCGACGATCACGGCAATCGCAAGCACACCGGAGGCGAGCAGGAGGCGGGCATTCACGGTTGGAAGGTTCCTGTCGGTTCGGCAGCTTTCTCCAGCCTGTCATCGCGCAAGCCTGCCGCAATTGCCAGAGCGCTGCAGGCGCTGTCCCGCAGGGGGACTGGCCTAGCGGCAGAAGTTAACGGCGGCCTGGGTCAGTCCCCGTTCGCATCCCGCGCGGCGATGCCTTCGCGCAGGATCGAGTTGGCAAGCTCGGCAAGGCTCTCGGGCGTGCCCTCGTTCGACCAGACTGCATAGCGCAGGCCGAGGAACACGTTCATGCCCATGATAGCCCAAGCGTGGGCTTCGCCCAGGCCTTCGCGCAGTTCGCCCTTGTCGGCGCCTTCGGCCAGACGCTCGCGGATGCGGCGCGCGGTCGATTCGTAGTGGATGCGGAAGGCGGCCGGATCGACGAACTCGCTCTCGTCGATGATGCGGTAGATTTCCTTGTGCTCGCGGGCGAAGCGCAGGAACGCGGTGAGCGCAGCCTTTTCCACCTCGAGCGCGGGCAGGGGCGCCTCCAGCGCTTCGCGGGCGGCTTGGCGCACTTTGCCGGAGAGATCGTCCACCAGTGCGCGGAAGATCTCGTCCTTGGAATCGAAATACGTATAGAAACTGCCGAGCGCGGTTCCGGCGCGCGTGGTGATGCCGGTGATCGACGCGTCGTGAAAGCCGCGTTCGCCGAATTCGATCGCGGCGGCATCCAACAGCTTGCGCAAGGTGCGCCGTCCCCGCTCGGTTCGCGGGGTCTTGTCGGAATGAGAGGCCGAAGCGGCCGGTTCCTGCGCGCGGTCCCGGCTGGCGGGCGGCGATGGCTTGGCGCGTTCTGTGGTCACGAAGGCACAGTTAGACCCTGATCGACACCTTGGCAAACCTTCAATGTTGAAAGACGGTTCATGTTTCAATATGAGGGGCGGACAAGATAAATATACGATGGGAGTAACAGTGATGCACAAGGCGCGTTTCGGCGGCAGATGGTTGGGCGCCAGGGGATCCAGCCTGCTGGTGCTGGCATCGATCGGGGGCGGCGCCATGCCTGCCGTCGGCCAGGAGGTGCAGGCCCAAGCTTCCGCGCAAACCCAGGGTCAGGCCGCCGCGACCGGCGAGGTGAGCACCGGCGAGATCGTCGTCACCGCGCGTCGGCGCGAGGAGCGGCTGGTGGACGTGCCGATCGCCGTCACCAGCTTCAGCGGCGACCAGCTTGCCAAGTCCGGCGCGCTCGACATCACCGACATCGCCCAGTCCACGCCCAACGTCACGCTGGAAGTCTCGCGCGGCACCAACTCCACGCTTTCCGCCTTCATTCGCGGCATCGGCCAGCAGGATCCGGTCTCCGGCTTCGAACAGGGCGTGGGCATCTATCTGGACGATGTCTATCTCAACCGTCCGCAGGCGGCCGTGCTCGACATCTACGACGTGGAGCGCATCGAAGTGCTGCGCGGACCGCAGGGCACGCTCTATGGCCGCAATACCATCGGCGGCGCGGTGAAGTACGTGACGCGGGAGTTGCCGGACCATTTCTCGCTCAAGCTGCGCGGTACTTACGGCACTTATGACCAGGCCGACGGGGTGCTGACGGTGTCGACCCCGATCACCGATCTCGTGCGTGTCGGCGGATCGGTGGCGCGCCTGTCGCGCGGGGGCTTCGGCAGGAACCTGACCACCGGGGAAGAGAACTACAACAAGGACGTCTGGGCCGGGCGCGGCACCGTGGAGATCGGCGGCAACGGCCAGCCGGTGCTGATCCGCATTTCGGGCGACTACACGCGCGACAAGTCCAACACGCGCGGCGGCCATCGCCTGATCCCCGCCATGGTTTCCGGCACGCCGGTGCTGGATGACGTGTTCGACAGCCAGGGCGGCCTCATCGATCCCCGGCAGGACGTGAAGGCCTACGGTTTCGCCATCAATGCCAGCGCGGATCTCAGCGACGCGCTGACGTTCCGCTCGATCAGCGCCTGGCGCAAGGACAGGAGCGCCTCTCCGATCGACTTCGACGCACTGCCCGCCGTCGACGTGGACGTACCGGCCTATTACGACAACGAGCAGGTCAGCCAGGAATTCCAGCTGCTCTACGACAACGGCAGCTGGATACAGGGCATGATCGGTGCCTATTACCTTGGCGCCAAGGCGGATACCGCCTTCGACGTGCGCCTGTTCACGGCGCTGAACGGCTTGACCGCGTTCACGCAGGCCGATGTCGATACCAGCACCTGGGCGGTCTTCGGCGATTTCACGTTCGACTTCACCGACCAGCTCAGTTTGGCCGTCGGTGGCCGATACACCTGGGACGAACGCAAGGCGCAGATCCTGCGGCAGAACTATCTGGGCGGCGGATCGCCGGTCTTCGGCGGCCTTGGCGTGCCGTTCGGAGCGCCGGACACGAATTTCTCGGGCAAGGCGGTGTTCAAGAAATTCACTCCGCGCGCCTCGCTCAGCTTCAAGCCGACGCCGGACCACAATATCTACGCCAGCTATTCCCAGGGCTTCAAGGGCGGCGGCTTCGACCCGCGCGGCATCGGCGTGAACGCGCCGGACCTCAACGGAGACGGCATTCGCGAAGACAGCGAAGTGGCCGACTATCTCAGCTTCAAGCCGGAAACGGTGAACAGCTACGAGATCGGCTACAAGGGCAATCTCTTCGGCGGCGGACTCTACGTGGCGCTGGCCGCTTTCCACATGGACTACAAGGACGTCCAGATCCCCGGATCCTCGGGCTGCACCGTGAACGGGCTGCCCACCTTCTGCGGCGTGATCACCAATGCCGGCAAGGCGAAGATCGACGGCGCCGAGTTCGAGGCCAATGCCCGCCTGGCGCAGAACCTGATGACCGCGGGCGACCGCATCAACCTTTCGGGATCGGTGGGCTATATCCATGCCCGCTACAAGGAATATATCACCCAGGTGCCCGGCGTCGGCCCGGTGGACGTGGCCGATTACCGCAAGGTCCAGAACACGCCGAAATGGACCACCAGCGCGACTCTGGCCTACAACGCCCCGGTGGGCGAGGGCGACGTCTCGCTCAACACCACGCTGTCCTATCGCAGCAAGACCTATCAGTTCGAGATCCCGAACCCCTATATCGACCAGAAGGGCTATGCCCTGCTCGATGCCAGCCTGGTCTACACCGCGCCGGGCGGGCTCTGGAGCCTGGGCGTCCACGGCAAGAACATTCTCGACAAGGAATACAAGACTTCGGGCTATACTTTCATGCGGGCCGATCCGGTTACCGGCACGATCCTGCGCGACGGCAGCGGCAACATGATCCCTTCGCTGGGCAAGGAAGGCACGCTGACGGCGTTCTACGGCAACCCGCGGCAGGTCTTCGTGACCGGCACCTTGCAGTTCTGATCACGCCGGGTGGGCCTCATCCGGGGAAGGTGAGGCCCATCACCGCCGCCAAACGTTTCAGCCCTTCATCGCGCCCGTTTCCGGGCCGAAAGGACAATGCCGCCATGGATTACCGCCTCCACCGCTACCGCAGCGCCTGCGGGAGGCTCGATCTTGCCGCGCGCGACTATCCGGCGCGCGAGGCAGGGGCGCCCGATCTGCTGCTGATGCACGGCCTCACCCGCAACAGCGCCGATTTCGAGCCGCTCGCCGCGCATCTCGCCGGACGATATCGCCTCATCGTGCCGGACCAGCGCGGGCGGGGGCTTTCCCAGTGGGACCCCGAGCCCTCGCAGTACCGGCCCGACGTCTATGCGCAGGATATGTTGGCGCTGCTGGACGGCCTCGGCGTGACCCGCGCCTGCCTGATCGGCACGTCGATGGGGGGGCTCATGGCCATGGTGATGAATGCCCTGCGGCCTGAGCTTGCTGCCGGTTTCGTGTTCAACGACATTGGCCCGGTGCTGGACCCCGCAGGTCTCGCGCGGATCCAGGGCTATGTCGGCGCGGGCAGGACCATGGCCTCGTGGCAGGAAGCGGCGGCGCGGTGCCGCGCCGTCAACGCTGCCGCTTTCCCGGATTTCGGCGGTGCGGACTGGCTCTCCTTCGCCCGCAGGACCTGCCGCGAGAATGCGGACGGAACCGTGTCCTTCGCTTACGACCCGGCGATATCGCAAGGTATGGACGGGGACACGCCGCAGACCGTGCCGCCCGATCTCTGGCCCTTGTGGGACCTGCTGGATGCGGCCCCGGTACTGGTCGTGCGCGGGGCGCTATCCGATCTGCTTTCCGCCGGGACGGTGAGGGAGATGGCGCAGCGCCACGCGGGGCCTTTCGCCGCGGTGGAAGTGCCGCGCGTCGGCCACGCACCGATTCTCGACGAATTGCCCGCAGTGGCGGCAATCTCTGCGTTCCTGCGAGAGCAGGTCCCGTCATCCCGGACTTGATCCGGGACCGCTGGCCATGAACAACCCACATCGCGGCAAGACGCGGGTGCCTTCCCGCTTTCGAAAAATCCGGGACGACGAATGAGGCTGACGATGAACGATAAAAGTGCCCGCGCGGCATCGCCACGGCTGGTGCTGGCGATGCTGCTGCTGGTCTACATCTTCAATTTCGTCGACCGCCAGATCCTCGCGATCCTGGCCGCGCCGATCCAGCAGGAACTGGGTCTCGACGATGCCCAGATGGGCATGCTGGGCGGGCTGGCGTTCGCCATGCTCTACTCCACGCTCGGGGTGCCGCTCGCCTGGCTGGCCGATCGCACCAGCCGCTCGTGGGTAATCACCGGCTCGCTGGTGGTCTGGAGCCTGTTCACCGCCTTGTGCGGGGCGGCCACGGGGTTCTGGCATATCTTCCTGGCCCGGCTCGGCGTGGGGGTAGGCGAGGCGGGCGGCGTCGCGCCGTCCTATGCCGTGATCGGCGATCATTTCCCCAGCGAGCGGCGGGCCTTCGCGCTTTCGGTCTATTCGCTGGGCATTCCGCTCGGTTCGGCGATGGGGGTGCTGGCGGGAGGTTACGTCGCGGCGCGGGTGGACTGGCGCGCGGCCTTTGTCGCCGTGGGGCTGGCGGGACTGTTGATCGCGCCGCTGTTCAAGCTGGTGGTCAGGGACAAGCCCCGCGTCGTCACGACCGCGCCTGCGGTTCGCTTCGGCGAAGTGGCCGCGCTGCTTGCCGGCAAGCGTGCATTCTGGCTGCTGAGCTTCGGCGCCGCTTCCAGTTCGATGCTGGGCTACGGCCTTGCCTTCTGGCTGCCGAGCCTGCTCCAGCGCAGTTTCGCGCTCGATCTCGTCCAGACCTCGTGGTTCATCGGTGCGGTCCTGCTGATCGGCGGGACGGCGGGCGTGCTCATGGGCGGGTTGCTGGCCGACCGTCTCGGCAAGGGCGACCGTGCCTGGTACGGCCGGGTTCCCGCTCTGGCCTATGTCGCCGCCGTGCCGCTGTTCGCGGGCGGGATCTGGACCTCCAGCGTGCCGCTCGCCTTCCTGCTGTTCCTGGTGCCGCAGGCGCTGGCCTATGTATGGCTCGGCCCGGTGACGAGCGCCGTCCAGCACCTCGTCCCGCCCCCTGCGCGGGCAACGGCTTCGGCACTGTTCCTGCTCATCAACAATCTGATCGGCCTTGGCGGCGGGATCTATGCGCTGGGCGTGTTGTCGAAGGCGCTGGCGCCGGTCTATGGCGCGGAATCGCTGCGTTATTCGATGCTGATCGGGCTCGGGCTCTACCTGCTGGCGGCGCTGCTGATGAGCCTTGCCGGTCCGGCATTGCGGCGAGAGTGGGTGGAGGAGCCTGCGTAGTCTCTCCCCAGGGCACGAAGCGTTGGCAGCATCTGGCAATTGTGGATAGGAGGGGGCGAGTAATCGAACCTTTCCAGGGGAAGCCAGGACGCGATGCGGAGCCGGACCGAAATCGAGCGCAATGGCCTGCCGGGACGCGGTCTGCTGGAACGCCGCTTCGCCCTGAGCGCGCGTGGCACCGATGCCCGTACCGAAGTGCTCGCGGGCACGACAACCTTCCTGACGATGGCCTATATCGTGCTGGTCAACCCCGCGATCCTGGGCGCGGCGGGCATGCCGGTGGCCTCGGTGGCGGCGGCGACCTGCTTTGCGGCGGCATTTGCGTCGATCCTGATGGGGCTGGTTGCCAATACGCCGCTGGCGCTGGCGCCCGGCATGGGGCTCAATGCCTATTTCAGCTTCACCGTCGTCCAGCAGATGGGCGTGCCATGGCCAGTGGCGCTGGGCTGCGTGTTCCTTTCCGGCGTGGCTTTCCTGGCACTGACCGTCACCGGGGTGCGCCAGCTCATCGTCTCCTCGATCCCGCAATATCTCTTTGCCGCCGTCGCGGGCGGGATCGGGCTTTTCATCGGATTCGTCGGCCTCAAGAGCGCGGGCATCGTCGTGGCCGATCCCGCCACGATCGTCGCGCTGGGGGACCTCAAGGCACCGGGCGCGGCGCTGGCGCTGTTCGGGCTGGTGCTGATCGGCGCACTTTCGGTATGGAACGTGCGCGGCGCCATGCTGATCGGCATTCTGGCCACGACCGCGCTGGGCTGGCTCTTCGGCCTCGTATCGGTCCACCCGGAGCCCTATTCGCTGGAAGCGCTGACCGGCACCGCCTTCAAGCTGGACCTTGCGGGTGTATTCGGACTCTCCGGCAGCCATGGCCTCGGCCTGTTCGAGATCCTCTTCGTGTTCCTCTTCGTCGACCTGTTCGACAATATCGGCACGCTCGTGGCCGTCACCAAGCGGGCCGGTCTGATCGACGGGCAGGGGCGTATCCTGCGCCTCAATCGCATCCTCATGACCGACGCGGCCGCCACCATCGTCGGCTCCATGGCGGGAACCAGCACGGTGACGAGCTATGTCGAGAGCGCGGCAGGCGTGCAGGCGGGCGGGCGCACGGGGCTTACCGCGGTCGTGACCGGCCTGCTGTTCCTTGCGACCATGTTCGTGGCGCCTTATGCGCAAGTCATCCCGCTGGCGGCCACGGCGCCTGCGCTGATCATAGTTGGCGGGCTCATGCTGCTGCCGCTCACCGAAGTGCAATGGGAGGATCCGCTGGCGGCGATCCCGGCCTTCCTGACCGTGGCCATGATCCCCTTCACGTTCTCGATCGCCAACGGCCTTGCCTTCGGCATCACCGCCCATGCCCTGCTCAAGCTGGTGCGCGGGACCATCGAGCGGAAGGACTGGTTCCTGCTGCTGCTGGCGCTGGTCTTCGTCGCCCGCTTCGCATGGCTGGCGGGAGGGTGAACAAGCGCGCTCTCGTCATCCGGGAGTTTACGCCCTAGTAAAAAGCGGATGATCCACGCCTTCCGCGCCGAAATCCTCTCCGTTTCCCGCGACCCCACGGGCGATCCCGAAGCCGTTCGGCACGAGCCCGACGGCCTTCTGGTGGTGGAGGACGGCGTGGTCGTGGCGCGCGGGGCCTATGCCGAACTGATCGCCCGATTTCCGCAGGTTTCGATGGAGAGCCTGAGCGGCCTGATGGTGCCCGGTTTCGTCGATGCCCATGTCCACTATCCCCAGACCGACCGGATCGCCTCCCACGGGGAGCAACTGCTCGACTGGCTGGAGCGGCACATTTTCCCCGCCGAAACGGCCTTCGCCGACAAGGGCCATGCGGACGGGGTGGCGGCTTTCTTCCTGGACGAACTGCTGAGAAACGGCACGACAAGTGCGCTCGTCTATCCCACCGTCCACGAGCAATCGGTCGATGCCCTGTTCGAGGCGGCGTGCGCGCGGGACATGCGGATCGTCTCCGGCAAGGTCCTGATGGACCTGGGGCCGGAGGGCCTGCGCGACGACCTTGCATCGGGCCGCGCTGCCAGCGAGGCGCTGATCCGGCGCTGGCGGGGCCGGGGACGGCTGGGCTATGCGATAACCCCGCGTTTCGCGCTGGCGTCCACCGATGCGCAACTGGCCGACGCCGGTGCCTTGCTGGCCGCGCACCCCGAAGCGCTCCTTCACACGCACTTGGCCGAGAACCGGCGCGAATGCGCCGAAGTTGCCGCCCGCTTTCCGCAGGCGGCGGACTATCTGGACGTCTACGACCGGTTCGGGCTCGTCACCGGCCGCTCGGTCTTCGCGCATGGCATCCACTTGTCCGATCGCGCCTGCCGCCGCCTGAACGAAAGCGGCGCGGGGATCGCGGTCTGCCCCAGTTCCAACTTTTTCCTCGGCTCCGGCTGCTTCGATTTCGAGCAGGCGCAGCGCCACGGCCTGCGCCTCGGCCTCGGCACCGACGTGGGCGCGGGCACGACCTTTTCACTGCTCCATACCCAGGGCATCGCCTATCAGGCCGGGCAGATGAAAGGCACTGCGCTAGACCCCTTTCGCGCGCTCTGGCTGGCGACGGCAGGCAGCGCGGCGCTGCTGCATATCGCCGACCGCGTCGGCAACCTGGAACCGGGGCAGGAGGCCGATTTCCTCGTCCTCGACCCGCAAGCCACGCCGCTGCTTTCCCGCCGCACCCGAGGCGCGGACCTTGCGCAGCGGCTCTTCGCGTTGCAGGTGCTCGGCGACGACCGCGCCGTGGCGCGCACTTATCTGCTGGGCCGCCTCGTCCACCGGGCGGCCCGGAACGGGAACAGGACATGACCGACCTAGACAGCTTCATCACCGGCCTGCCCAAGGCCGAGCTTCACCTCCACATCGAAGGCAGCCTCGAACCCGAACTGATGTTCGCGCTGGCGGAGCGCAACGGCGTATCGATCCCCTTCGCCAGCGTGGAGGAGGTGCGGGCGGCCTACGATTTCTCGAATCTCCAGGACTTTCTCGACATCTACTACGCGGGCGCCAACGTGCTGCTGAAACGGCAGGATTTCCACGATCTTGCCGCCGCCTACTTCGCACGTGCGGCGGCCGACGGCGTGGTTCATGCCGAGCTGATGTTCGATCCCCAGACCCATACCGATCGCGGCGTGCCTTTCGAAGACGTGATCGAGGGCCTGCTCTCCGCCATGGCAGCGGCGCGCGCCGAGCACGGCATGTCGAGCAGCCTGATCCTTTCGTTCCTGCGCCACCTTCCCGAGGAAGCCGCTTTCGCCACCCTGGCGGAGGCCGAGCCCTGGCTTGACCGGATCGAGGCGGTGGGGCTCGATTCCTCCGAACTGGGCCACCCGCCCGAGAAGTTCGCCCGCGTCTTTGCCGCCGCGCGCGAAAAGGGCCTGAAGATCACGGCCCATGCCGGGGAGGAAGGCCCGCCTGAGTATGTCCACCAGGCGCTGGACGTCCTGGGCGTCCACCGTATCGACCACGGCAATCGCGCGCTGGAAGACCCGGCCTTGATCGCACGGCTGGTGCGCGAGGAAATGACGCTGACGGTCTGCCCGCTTTCCAACCACAAGCTCTGCGTGGTGGACGATCTGGCCGACCACCCGATCGATGCCATGCTCGCCCACGGTCTCAAGGCCACCGTCAATTCCGACGACCCGGCCTATTTCGGGGGCTATGTGGCGGACAACTACCGCGCGATCGCAGCGGCGCGAGGGCTGGACCGGAAGGCGCTGGCGACTTTGGCGCGCAACAGCTTCACCGGCTCGTTCCTGCCTGACGCGGCCGTGGCGGAACATCTCGCCCGATTGGACGCCTATCTGGAAGCGGGGCGCTGACCGAACCCGACTGGCGGGCGGCGCTGGCCGCCAGCGGCATCCTGACGCGGCTTGCCGCGTTCGATCCGCGCGTCGCAGGCACGTTCCCGCTCGGCCTCGCGGTCTCCGGCAGCGACATCGACGTGCTCTGCCACGCGCCCGATGCCGATGCTTTCGCCGCGGCCCTGTGGGACGCCTGCGGGGACTTCGAAGACTTCGCGATGTGGCAGTGGCGCAAGGCGGATCGCCCGGTGATCGCGGTGTTTTCGCTGGCGGGGGTGCCGTTCGAGATATTCGGCCAGGCGCAGCCCGTGGAGGCGCAGCACGGCTGGCGCCACTTCGCGGTGGAAGCGCGCCTGCTGCGGTTGGGCGGCGCGGACTTGCACGAAGCCGTCATGGCGGCCCGGCGGGCAGGGGCGAAGACGGAGCCTGCCTTTGCGCGGGTGCTGGGGCTGGAGGGCGATCCCTATCTGGCGATGCTGGCGCTCGCGGACAGGGATGATGACGGGCTCAGGGAGGTTTTGCAGACGAGAGGAAGTCCTGGGGCCTTTCGATAAACGCAGGGACCCCCGGAACCTCAGGCCAACCGCTCGGGCACCGAAAGCGCCTCTTCGACGATGCTGTCCCGCGTGCCTACCGATTCCCAGGGGAACACGAACCAGCGCTTGTCATCGGCGCGATCGATCACGTCCGCCCAGGCATCGACTTCGACTTTCGAGCTCTTGTTGTTGATCACCACCGCGAAACGCAGATTGTCGTGGTTGCAGCCGCCCTGGGTGAGCTGGCCGCGAACATATTCGATCGTGCCGCCGGTGTCGTTGATGTCGTCCACGAACAGCATGCGCGTGCCTTCGGCGCTCATGGCGGCGACTTTCGCGAGAAGTTCGTCGGCAAAGCCGGGGATCTTCGACGAGTGATCGATCGACAGCATCGGCAGCGAGAGCTGGTGCGAGATATAGACTGCTGGAACCAGTCCGCCGCGGCCCAGGCCGATGATGAATTCGGGCATCCATTCGCCTTGCGCCACCTGACGCGAAAGCTGGCGGACCTTGGCGAGGAAATCCTCGTAATATTCGAGATAGTGGAGCTGAGGCTCGGAAGCTTCACTCATGAGCATGAAATCCTGAACGGGCATTTGGAGAGGAAGCTGCTCCCGTTACCGCGTCGGTGCGAAATTTGCAATCATGACACTGGCGGCGGAGCCGATCGCGAGGATTTTCGCGGCGCTCCCCCGGCCTAAGTTCTTGAAGCGGCGTGACCCAGCGCGGCAAAACCGTTCTCGAACTCGCCGATCACCATGGCCGCCGCGTAGGAAGGGGTGCGGGCGGAAGCGGTGCAGAGCGCCAGGGTCATCGGGCGCAGCAGCGAATCGGAAATTCGGGTGAAGGCCAGCGTGCCCTGCTGCACTTCGGTCTGCACGTCGAGCGAAGTGAGAACGCCGACCCCGGCCCCCAGCAGCACCAGCGAGGTGATCATCCTGATATTGTCCGCCGTGCCCTTGCGGTTGAGGGTGATGCCAGTGGCGCCTTCCAGCACGGAGATCTGCTGGGTGACCGCCAGCGGCTCGGCCGGGATGATCATCGGCTCGTCCGCGCAGACCGAGAAGCGGGCCTCGTCGCGCCGTGAAATCGGGTGCCTGGGCGGGGTGACGAAGCCGAGGACGACTTCGGTGAAGGCGCGGACGGACAGTTCGCGGTAGGATTGCGGCTCGAACAGAATGCCGCAGTCCACTTCGCCGCCGATCACCGCGCGCCGCACGGCATCGTTGCCCAGCACCTTCACGCCGATGGTGATGCCGGGATAGCGCTGCTGGATGGCGGCGATCATCATGGGAACCTGCCCCGTCGCCAAGGCGTCTATCACGGCAATGTCGACATGGCCGCGCTTGAGCCCGCGCAAGTCCTCGATCCTTCCGCGCAGGCCGGCCATGCCCTGTTGCCACTGCGCGCCCGATGCCATCATCATTTCGCCGGCCGCCGTCAGCCGCAGGCCAGTGGGCAGGCGCTCGAACAGGGGAAGGCCCAGTTCCGCCTCGACATTGAGGATCTGCCGGTCGATGGCGGAGGCGGAGACATTGAGTTCGTCGGCCGCCTTGCGGATCGAGCCGAGGCGGCCGACGGCCATGAAATAGCGCAGGAAGCGCGAAAAGGCCGGCATCTGGGGTTTCTCTACCTGCTCTAATTTTTGCAACGCTGTGTCATATTCATTGCGTTTGATCGCACCCTGTCACCTCTTTACGCATAGGGCAACACCGAAACGTGCGACCGTGCCGGCAGCAGCTTCTTCTCCCAACGAGGTGGCTGTCGGCGCGCGACCGCATGGCGGTTGGGGGCGCGCTTCCCGGATCGGGGGTAAAAAGGGACACCCGGTTCGGGGGCGCCCCCGCTTGCGGCCTGAAAAAGCCGTTGGGCGTAAGGTCGATGGTTAGGTGCCAAGGTTTCAGGGCAGGATTTGAAGGCAGATTGATCGGGGCTTCCGAAAGGAGACCGCCGAGCGGCGCTATGAGGGAGCGTCGCGAGATCGAAGGGCCAGGGAGGGAAGGCTGACGGTGACGATCTCCAGCGTCGCCGTCAGTCGTTCCTCTGCTTCGGCCGGGAAGCCGGGGCCACGCACCAGACCCAGCCTGCGACGCAGCCCATAGCCCGTTATCTGTGCCGTGGCGGTGCCATCCGGCGCCAGCGACCGGGGCGCCACCGTTACCCCGAGCCCGGCCGCGACCATGCGCATGCAGCGATCCTCGTTATCGCTGCGCAGGGCGAAACGGGGTCGCACGCCTGCCGCCGTGAAGAAGCGGCTGGTCCTTTGCAGCACTTCGCAGGACCTCCGCGCGATCATGATGTCCCCGGCAAGGTCCTCCGGCGCGATCCAAGCCGCATCCGCAAGGCGATGCGTGCCGGGCATGACGAGGACATAGGGCTCTTCCAGAAGCGGATGGACGGAACATCCTGTTTCGTCTTCTCCCAGCAGGGTCAGCGCGAGCTGGATCTTCCCGGCGGCCAGATCCCCGCGCAGGCTGCGGTCGTCTCCCTCGACGAGTTCGATCCCGAAATCGCGGGCCAGTTCGCGCACGACCGTTTCCAGCATCGCGCCCGAAACGGTCGGGATCACGCCCAGCTTCAGGCCGGGCCAGGGCTGCGGCATGGCCCGGCCGAACTGATCCGCGCGGCGAAAACCGGCTTCGAGGTCGCGGGCGATCGGCAGGAAGGCGCCGCCCGCCTCGGTCAGCCTGACATGGCGGCGATCGCGCACGAAGAGCGGCGATCCGACCAGCCGCTCCAGTTCCGCGATACTGGTGGAGACGGTGGGCTGGGTGACGTGAAGCCGCGCCGAGGCCTGCTTGAAGCTGCCGGAATCGGCCACGGCCAGGAAATGGCGGATATGGGCGCGCTTTATCATTGGTAAAATTTATCGAATGGCACGGATAGTTTCAATTTGTTTGCGTAGCGCCTCCTCGCTACCTTGTGCGGCAACGAGCGGCCCCAGGATCTGGTGGCCGGAAAAACCGGGATGATGGGTATGAAGGCAACCCCCGATTTCGACTTCGCGCTGGGCGAGGCGGCAGAGATGATCCGCGAGAGCGTTGCGCGCTTCGCCGACGAGAAGATCGCGCCGATCGCCGCGCGGGTCGACGTGGAAGACTGGTTCCCCCGCGACCTCTGGCCGGCCATGGGCGAACTCGGCCTGCACGGCATGACCGTCGAGGAAGAGTGGGGCGGACTTGGCCTGGGCTACCTCGAACATGTGCTTGCGGTGGAGGAAGTCAGCCGGGCCTCGGCCTCGGTCGGGCTGTCCTACGGCGCCCATTCCAATCTCTGCGTCAACCAGATCCGCCGCTGGGGCAGCGACGCGCAGAAGGCCCGCTACCTGCCTAAGCTGATCTCCGGCGAGCATGTCGGCAGCCTTGCCATGTCGGAGGCCGGGGCAGGGTCGGATGTCGTGGGCATGAAGCTACGCGCGGATGCGGTGCCCGGCGGTTTCCGGCTGAACGGCACCAAGTTCTGGATCACCAACGGCGCCTGCGCCGACGTGCTGGTGGTCTATGCCAGGACCGACGCCGAGGCCGGTTCGAAGGGCATCACCGCCTTCCTGGTCGAGAAGGACATGGCCGGTTTCTCGATCGGGCAGAAGATCGACAAGATGGGCATGCGCGGCTCGCCCACCAGCGAACTGGTGTTCGACGATTGCTTCGTCCCTGCGGAAAACGTGATGGGACCGCTGCACGGCGGGGTGAAAGTGCTGATGAGCGGCCTTGATTACGAGCGCGTGGTGCTGGCGGGGCTGCAGATCGGCATCATGCAGGCCTGCCTCGATACCGTGATCCCCTATGTGCGCGAACGGCGCCAGTTCGGCGCGGCGATCGGGACGTTCCAGCTCATGCAGGCCAAAGTGGCGGACATGTACGTCGCCCTGCAGTCGGCGCGGGCCTATGTCTACGCGGTGGCGCGGGCCTGCGACAACGGGCGGACCACCCGCTTCGATGCTGCCGGAGCCATCCTGCTGGCGAGCGAGAATGCTTTCCGCGTGGCGGGAGAGGCCGTGCAGGCGCTGGGCGGTGCAGGCTACACCAGGGACTGGCCGGTTGAGCGTTATCTCCGCGACGCCAAGCTGCTCGACATCGGCGCGGGCACGAACGAGATCCGGCGCATGCTGATCGGGCGCGAACTGATCGGAATCTGAACTATTAGGGGAGTTTCAGACTCGGAAACTCCCCAAACACTCAGTGCCGCATGTTCTTCGCAGGCACCGTCTCGCCCGGAAATATGCCTGCGATAGCCATGGCCGCGCCGAGCTTGGACAGGGTTTCCAGCACGTCGCCCACGCTGTCTTCCGAAACCACCAGTTCCAGCGTCTCGCGCGTCTGCTGCGGGCCGCGGTCGCGCAGCGAGGTGATGAGTTCGAGAATCACCGCCTCGTGCTCCGATACGTGGCTGCAGGCCATCGGGCAGAACGCGAAAGTCTCCAGCGCGTCGCGGTTGAACAGCAGCATCGCGCGGTGGAACGGCTGGAGCCCGCCGATCATCCGCCACTTCGCGAAAGCGGGGGCCAAGGCCTGCGCCGGGCACTGGCGACGCCCCAGCGTCGTGACCCAGGCGCGCATCGACCAGACGAGGAAACGGCAGCCCTCGTCGAGCGAATTCAGGGGGCGATCGACGTACTGATACATGCCTGGTTCTCCATGGGCTTGTATTTGAGAATGATTATCATTAGCTATGTCTACGCAGCTTGTCTTGCCCGTCAAGCCTGCACCAAGGACCTAGGGCCGGCGCTTGTCATGGGGCGCCTGCCTGCCCTTCCTGTCGACTGGGCCGGGGCGATTTCACGCTATGCGCGAGAAACCGCCCCGGCCCGTTTTTTCCCCGAAAATCCATAGCTTTTACCGCGGTTGTCCGTGGTTTTTGCCGGATTTGTCCACAGTGGCCGTCCTGAACGGGCACCGATGAGCCGTGGCAAAAACCGGGCGATATTTTCCACGCGAAAAGGCCCCCGTCCGCTGGGACGACGGTTCGGCGAATCGGCGCGCGAATCAGTGAGCGAGTCGGGACGGCGAATTAGCGATTCGCAGAGGTGATTCGCGACTCCGCCCCGGACAGGCTGCTTCAGCGGTAGTCGAAGCCGCCCTTGGGCTGAATTTTCAGAGAATTCTGCTGCATCGCGGTCATCAGATAGGCGCCCACGAGCATGGGAAGCTCGAGCATCTGCTTTTCATCCCAGCTGGCGGCGAGAATCGTCCAAGTCGAATCGCCGATGCAATGGTCCGCCACGAGTTCCTCCACGGCGCGAAGCATGGCCGATTCGTGCTCCGTCCAACCCGGCGCGCTGGAGCCTGCGATCACGCGCTCGATTTCCTCGGACGTGATCCCGAAGGCCTTGCCGATATCCACATGTTCGCACCATTCGAATGGGGCACGGGCCAGCAGGGCCAGGCGCAGGATCATCAACTCGCGCTCACGTCCGGGAATCGTGCCCTTGGCCGCGAGTTCGATGCCGAGCACCATCTGACCCTTGAACATGCCCGGATGGCGTAGGGTGATGAGGCTGACGTCGGGAAAGGGGCGGCTTTCGGGGATCTGGAACGCCGCGCGAATCGCATCGACCTGCTCCTGTCCCTCGGGACTCACTTCGTCGAGCCGCAGCGGCGCGTAGCGGGGGCCGCCCGCGATCGTCTGCGTTTCCCGCGCGGCCCTGTCGAACCGTACCGCGCCGGTGGTTACTTCACCCATCTGTCTTCACCTGTGGTTTGAGAGATCATGCGGCCTCGCCGAAGGGCGCCCATCGCTCCATTCGCGCGCGATACTCGGAAAAATGTTGCCTTACGGCGTCGGGGTCGAGGGCGAAGAGCGTCGCATCCGGCCTGGGCATCCGCTGCGCGTTTTCGTTGGATTGCCACCAATCCGCCATGCTGCGGGCGAACGCGGGGGATATCGGTTCGCCCAGCCAGGCATAGAGTTCCCGGACCTGCCCGATGGGATCGGCCAGCATCGCGCGGAAATGGATGTCGTGGAAACGCGGGTCGCCACCAGCATCGCGAAATGCGATGCCCCGCCGCATGGCTTCGGACCAGGTGCGCAAGTTGAGTTCGCCCAGCCAGGCATGGTCGAGCGCATCGCTGAACTTCCCGGCGATATCGGCGTAGACCGCCGCAACCGAGAGGATCACCTCGCCCGGATCGCGGTGCGTCATGACAAATCGTGCGTCTGGATAAGTTGCGACCAGTGCATCGAGATAGAGCAGGTGGGTCGGTGCCTTGAGCCGCCAGGGGCGGCGGGGCTGACGCCATTGGAGCAGCTTCAGCACGCGTTTGTGATAGGCGTAAGTCCCGGAAAGGTCCGCTTGGAGCAGCCATTCCGAATAGCGCGGTATCTGGGCGAAAGCCTGGAAGATCTGGCTCCTGAAATCGAGCGCCATGAGGTCCTGGCACTCCATGGCACCGTCGATGCCGGTAGGTGTGCGCGTACCGCCCTTGAGCTGTTCGTCGGCGCTGCTCGCCGAAACGCCGCGACGCGGATCGGGGCCTTCCACCATGCCCGGCGGCGGGCAGGGACGGCTGCTCTCCCACACCCTGAGGTAGCGGACCGCAGGATCGCTGGCGAGCAGGAAGGACAGGGCCGAGGAGCCGGTACGCGGCAGGCTGACGCCGAACAGAGGATTGCGGATTTCCTCGTCCTCGATCTCGGGGTGGCGGCGATACCACGCCTCGATTTCCAGCCTCTGCTTGAGGTGCAGCAGGATCCGCTGCGTCAACGCGCTTTCTCCAAGGGCATTCAGCCGGGCCTCGCTGTTGAGGGAATCCACCAGGATTTTCAGGCCCTCGCGAAAGCCCTCCGCGCCGAAGTCGCTGAGGCCGGTTTCCTTTTCCGCTCTTTCGGTCAGGTCCCGAGGGGGCGGAATCCGGCCCCCGATCCGATGGCGCATGGCACTCTCCCCAGCCCGGTTCCCGCCGGGTCTGGAGGCACTATGCGTGGCGGGAGGGCGCTGCGCCAACCGCCAGGGCGATGAAACTTCAGCCGCGCGCCGCGCGTACGGCCGCACCGCCCGCGAAAGGTGCCATGGCGAGCAGGACCAGGCTGGCGGCGCCAGTGAGCGCAAGGCCGCTGGTCCCACCGGCGCCGAGGCTGCCTGCGCCGAAGATCAGCACCGGCACTGCCATGGGAATGATCAGCAGTCCTCCCAGAGCCGCGCCGCCGCGCAGGCCGGCCGTAAGCGCCGCCACCGTGACGCCGAGCGCGGCAAGGCCGGGCGTGCCTGCCAGGAGCCCGATCTCGACCATGGCCAGAGTGTGGCCGTCCAGCCCGAGCAGGGCGGCGGCGGGCAGGGCCGCCAGCATCAGCGGCGGGCCGAAGCTCAGCCAATGGGCGAGGACCCGCACGGCGATCACCAGTTCTTCGGAAATGCCGCGCAGGGCCCACTGGTCGAACAGGCCCATCTCGATGTCGGGCTCGACCAGCCGGTCGAGCGGCAGGATCGCGGCAAGCAGGGCGGCCACCCAGATCACGCCGCCCCCGGTCCGCGCCAGCAAGGGCGCGTCGGGGCCGACCGCGAAGGGATAGAGCATGGCGACGGACAGGAAGAACAGGACCGGCAGCAATGCCCCGCCGCCGCGCCCGCCCAGCAGCAGCCGCGCCAGATCGCGCCGGAGCAGGGGCAGGACCCGCCCCGTCATGCCGCGTGGTCCGCAAGCGAGAGCGTGGCCATTCCCGGCACCGTGAAAGGCTGGTGCGAGGCGATCAGCGCGATCCCGCCCGCCGCGCAGTGCTCCGCCGTCAGTTCTTCGGCAAGCGTCGCGGCGTGGACGTCCAGCCCGTTGAGCGGTTCGTCGAGCAGCCAGATCCGTGCCTTCTGGCCGAGCAGGCGGGCAAGCGCCGCGCGTTTCTTCTGCCCGGTCGAAAGGTAGCGCACCGGCACGTCGAGCAGGTCTGCCAGGCCGAGCCGTTCGAGTTCCCACGCGTTTTCCGTGCTGCCGTCGATCTGCCGCCAGAACGTCAGCGCATCGCTCAGAGGCCGCGCGGGATCGAGGGCAGGGCGCTCGTCGACAAGGCCGATCGCGCCTTCGGTGCTGACCGTCCCGGCGAAGGCAGGTGCCAGTCCGGCCACGATACGCAGCAGGCTGGACTTGCCGATGCCGTTGCGGCCCGAGACGCGCAGCGCCTCTCCCGCGTGCAGGCGCACGTTGACGCCGCGGAACAGCAGCCTGTCGCCGCGCCGGCAGGCGAGATCGTCGATGGCGATGGAGGCCCCTTGCATGCACCGACGCGATAGTGGAAAGGCCCCCCAGTGCCAAGTTGCCAATGGTCTTGGCTGCTGCCGGAGTCGTCCCGAATGTCCATAGCCCGTCTTACCGATGCCGAACGTGCCGAAGCCCTGGCCGGGCTGCCTGCCTGGCAGCTGCGCGAGGATGGACTGGCCATCGTGCGCAAGCTCCGGTTCGCGGACTTCAACGAGGCTTTCGGCTTCATGACCCGCGTGGCGATCCAGGCCGACAAGGCCGACCATCACCCCGAGTGGTTCAACGTCTACAACCGCGTTGAAATCACGCTGACCACCCACGATGCCGACGGTCTCAGCCGCCGCGATGTCGACATGGCCCGCTTCATCAACGCAGTCGCGCCCCAGGCCTGAACGGGCACCGCGCCGTGGCGCAGTCTGCCGGGGAGCCTTTCCTCACGCGGCCGCTTTCGGTCGTGCTGGATTTCGTGCGCTTCGGCGCCGCGCTGCTGGTGGCGGTGGGACATGCCGTGCAACTGGGGCTCTATCAGGGCTGGTTCCCGTTCGGCGTACGTATGCAGCATTACTGCGTGATCGTGTTCTTCGTGCTCTCCGGGCTGGTCATCAGCACATCGGTGCTGGGCGGCCGATCCAGCCTGCCGCGATACGCGATTGCGCGATTGGCCCGGATCCTGCCGGTGGCGATCCCGGCGCTGATCTTCAGCACGCTGGCGGCCTATGTCCTGGCAGGACCGAGCCCGGTGCGGATGGACAACAGCCCGGAGGATGCGCTGGCGATCACCCGGCAGCTTCTTGCACCGCTCACGTTCCTCAGCGCCTGGCCCGGTGTGGCCGGGCCGGTCTGGAACCCGCCTTACTGGTCGCTCTGCTACGAGGTCTGGTACTATGCGATCTTCGCGCTGGCGGTGTTCCTGCGCGGCTGGGCGCGCGTCGTCGCCGTGGTGTTGGGCTGTCTGGCGGCAGGCGGCGCGATCCTGCTGCTGATGCCGGTATGGCTCTTCGGCGTCGCCCTGACACATGTGCCCGCCGCGCGGCGCCTACCGCTGGCCGCCGCGCCTTTCGTGCTTGTCGGCGCGGGCCTGCTGGCGCTGGCCCTGTTCGAAGTGGACCGCGAGGTGCTCAATCCGCTGCTGAAGGCCTGGTGGCCGGGGGATACCGAGTGGTCGCAATGGGCGCTGTCCGACATCGCCATGGGCCTGCTCATGATGCCGGTGCTGGCAGCGGCGCGCAGCCTTTCGGGCCGCTTCGCCGAGCCGATCGTCTCGCTGGATGCGACAGCGAAGCGGCTCGCGGGCTTCTCCTTCACGCTCTATCTGTTCCACTGGCCGCTGATCCAGCTGCTGCGCTCCTGGGGGCTGGATGCGGGGCGCAGCCTTGCGCTGTTCGCATCCCTGATCGCCCTCATCGTGCTGGCGAGTGCGGCGATCTCGCTCCTGACCGAGCGCCAGTCTCCTCGGCTGAGGCGGTGGATGGAAGCGCGCTTTCTCGATGAGCGGCGCGGGGTTTTCGCTATCTAGAGAGTCTGGCTAGAGAGCCGGGTTGTTGTAGCAATGCCAGGTGAAGATCGCCGCGGCGCCGCGATGTGGCCGCCAGCCTTCCGCCAGCTTGCGCGTTTCCTTCTCGTCCGGCCTGCCCTCCAGGCCCAGGATCCTGTGCAGCCCGGCCTGAACCGCAAGGTCGCCTGCAGGCCAGACGTCCGGCCGCCCTTCCGCGAAAAGCAGGTAGATTTCGGCCGACCACCTGCCGATCCCCTTGATGCGGACGAGCTGGGCAATGGCTTCCTCGTCATCAGGCGGCAGATTTTCGAAATCCAGCGTCCCCGCGAGCACCAGTTCGCAGAGGCTGCGCGCATAGCCCTGCTTCTGGCGGGAAAGCCCGCAGCCGCGCAGCGCCTCGAATTCGGCGGCCAGAAGGGTTTCCGGTGCGATCCCCTCGCCGAGGAGATCTTCCAGCCTCCGCCATACAGAGGCCGCCGCCGCGACCGAAACCTGCTGGCCGACGATCGTGCGGAGCAGGGTGGCATAGCCGGTCGGGCGGATGCGCGGCTCGGGGTACCCGGCCAGATCGAGCGCGCGGGCCATGGCGGGTTCTTCCGCGGCGATGGCGTCCAGTCCCAGTTTTAGTGCGTCCGCGCTCAAGCCCATGTTCGATTACCTTGCAAAAGGGGGTTGCAGCCATTAGCAGCCGGCCACAAAAGCCAGAATAGGCATGTTGCGATACATGCAGTATCATAAGGGGATCGACGAGAATGCCGCAGATCATCGTCATCAATCAATCGGGCGAAGAATCCACCGTTGAGGCCACCGAAGGCCGCACTCTGATGGAAACGATCCGCGACAGCGGGTTCGACGAGCTTCTGGCTCTCTGCGGCGGCTGCTGCTCCTGCGCGACCTGTCACGTTCACATCGACCCTGCCTTCGCGGACAAGCTTCCGGCCATGAGCGAGGACGAGAACGACCTGCTCGACAGTTCGGACCATCGCAACGAATATTCGCGCCTGTCCTGCCAGGTGCCGGTGACGGCGGCTCTCGAAGGCTGCAAGGTCACGATCGCACAGGAAGACTGAGAAACGGATCTTCATTTGGGTCGTTGGCCGTTCGCGGGCGCCTGATTCAGGCATTCGCCTTGGAGCAAGGCGCGGGCGGCCAGCGGTCCCGGATCAAGTCCGGGATGACGATTTTTGCGGGGCTGCGATCCCGCAAAAATCCCGATTTGAAAGATAGAAGCGCAAATCATTTGCGCCTTTCGGTCTGACTTCCTACCTGTGCGGCCATGACTGCACCCATTCCCCAGCGCTCCACTCTCGACCTCATCGGAAACACCCCGCTCGTCCTGCTCAAGGGACCGAGCGAAGCCGCCGGATGCGAGATCTGGGGCAAGTGCGAATTCGCCAATCCCGGCGCCTCGGTGAAGGACCGCGCCGCCCTGTGGATCGTGCGCGATGCCGAGGCCAAGGGCCTGCTCCAGCCGGGCGGCACCATCGTCGAGGGCACGGCGGGCAATACCGGCATCGGCATTGCGCTGGTCGCCAATGCGCTGGGCTACAAGACGATCATCGTCATGCCCGAAACCCAGTCGCGCGAGAAGATGGACACCTTGCGCGCGCTCGGCGCGGAACTGGTGCTCGTACCGGCGGCGCCGTTCTCGAACCCCGGCCACTTCGTCCACACCTCGCGCCGCCTTGCCGAAGAGACGCCCGGCGCGGTCTGGGCCAACCAGTTCGACAATATCGCCAACCGCAAGGCCCATATCGAAAGCACCGCGCCGGAAATCTGGCAGCAGCTTGACGGCCGCATCGACGGGTTCACCTGCGCTGCGGGCACCGGCGGCACGATCGCGGGAACCGGCCTTGGCCTCAAGGCCTTCGACGAGAACGTGACCATCGCGCTCACCGATCCGCACGGCGCCGCGCTCTACAACTACTATGCCCACGGCGAACTCAAGGCCGAGGGCAATTCGGTGGCCGAGGGCATCGGGCAGGGCCGCATCACCGCCAATCTCGAAGGCGCGCCGATCGACACCCAGTTCCGCATCTCGGACGAGGAAGGCCTGGAATGGGTTCGCCGCCTGCTCTCGGAAGAGGGGCTATGCCTGGGCCTGTCATCGGGGATCAACGTGGCAGGCGCCGTCGCGCTCGGCCGCAAGCTGGTGGCCGAGGGCAAGACGGACGCACGGGTCGCCACGATCCTGTGCGATACCGGCTTCCGCTACCTCTCGTCGCTCTACAACCCGGAATGGCTGGAATCGAAGAATCTGCCCGTCTTCCCATGGCTGCGATCCTGAGGTAAACGATCTGTCGATGGCAGGGCACATTCCGCCTACAATGGTCGAACCGATCACCACCCCGCAGCACTTCGTGCCGCCCACGGCGCGCGAGCTGCGTTCGCAGGCTGTTCACCGCCTCCAGGTGGGGCTGTTCGGCCTCTGCGCCATGCTGCTGATCGTGGGGCTGGCGAACATCATCAACGATCGCACGCGCCTGATCGATACCGCCGATCCGATCCAGCAGGTCGTCGCCGTCGATGCCAAGCCGAAGAAGCCTTCGAGCGATCCCCTGGCGGATATCGGCGTCGTGCCCGCTGCCGAATCCAGCCCGACCCCGGCGCCTGCCGTTCCCGGCGATCCCGAAGCGACCGGCGTTCCCATCGATAGCCAGTAATCTGCGCAATGCATTCACGCTTCTGGCAGGCGTCCTGACGCTTGCCGGTTGCGGCGATTCGCCGCCGCATGGCGCGGCGCGTGTCATCGGCCTCAATACCAGCCTGCCGATCGTCTGGGGCGAGAGCGGCGATCTTCGCGAACTGCTCGCCCCCGAGCGGACCGGGCACTGGGCGATGGAGGAACTCTCCTCGCACGGAACGCTGAAGCCGCTGGATACCCTGGTCGACGCGGCAGGACGGCTCGCGCTGCCGCGAGACGCCCTGCTGGTGCTGGCCCAGCCGCGCCCTCTGTCACCGCAGGAAAACGTCGTTCTCGATCGCTGGGTCCGGGAGGGCGGCCGCGTGCTGCTCTTCGCCGATCCGGCGCTGACCATGCCCAGCCGCTTTGCCCTGGGCGATCCGCGCAGGCCGCAGGACACCGTGCTGCTATCTCCCATTCTCGCGCGGTGGGGGATGGGGCTGGAGTTCGACGAGGCGGCGCCTCCCGGCGAGCGACTTGTCGATACCGAACGCGGCCCACTCCCCGTCAATCTGCCGGGCCGGTTTCGCCTGGCGGGGAATTTCGGGGAGAGCCCGTCCGCGCGGCCGACGGGAAAATCCGGGATCGCGGGGAAAGCCGGGGATGCGCCGGGTACCTGTACGTTGTCTGCGGAAGGCCTTCTTGCCCGGTGCCGTGTCGAAAAAGGCCGGATTTTCGCGGTTTCCGATGCCGCGCTGCTGGAAGAAGTGCCGGATCCTGCGGCACTCGCCCGGCGACGCGAGGCCTTGGGGGCGCTCATAGATTGGGCAGAGAGTGGGGATTGACTGGGGATCGTGTGGGATAGCCCTGCGCTAAGGGAAAACCCGTGAAAAATCAGCGATTTTATTGGTTTCGCAGAGCTTAAATAGCGGCTCGGCAAGACGACCCGTGCCTGAAATCCGAAGAAATCCGCCAATAAATTCCCTCCGATCCCCAATTTTCCCTTTAATCCCCGAAATTCCCGTTATAAAAGCAATGTCAATCGGAATGGCTGAGTCTCGTCGTGTCCTGTCTTCAGGACGCGGACCCTATCGTGCGACTGCGCGGTGGGGAGGGACCCTGTCATGCCCGAGAAGCGAGCCAAGGGGCGAAACAGGGATATCATGGCTGGGCAGCCATTCATCTACAACGGACAGGGCTTCTCGCTGCTACGCGACAAGAACCGTTTCGTGCTGCCCAATGCATTTCGCGGCACCGTGCGCGAATCGAGCGGCAAGGACTTGCTCTGCCTGACCACCCATGACCGCTGGCCCTGCCTTGTCGGCTTCGGTCTCTCCCGCATCCAGGACTTCGAACAGGAAATTCGCGAACAGCAGGACCTGGCCGTGCGTGCGGGCAAGGATTTCGACGCGGAAAAGCGCGCGGCGGATATCTACGCGTCCTACGAAGTGCCGTTCGACGGCAGCGGCCGCTTCGTCCTGCCCGAGGATCTGGCCGCGCTCGCCAATGTCACCGATCAGCTCTACTTCCGCGGCAACGGCCGCTTCTTCACGGTGTGGAGCCCGGAAAACCTCAACGAAATGGACGATGGCTGGAAGGCGGCGCAAACCGCCTGCCGCAGCCTGGCGGCCAAGGAACTCCAGAAGGCTTCGAAGAAATGAGCGCCTCTCGTACCATACCCGAGGGCGTTCCCCACGTTCCGGTGCTCCTTGAGGAGGTCGTCGCCGCCCTGAACCCCCAGGGCGGCGACGTCATCGTCGACGGCACTCTGGGCGCGGGCGGCTATACCCGGCGCCTGCTCGATGCCGGCGCGACCGTCCATGCTTTCGACCGCGATCCCGACGCCATCGCTGCAATCGTGGATAACCGCGCGAAATGGCCGGAACTGGACGCCAATCCGCCCCGCCTCGTGTTGCACGCCCGCCGCTTCTCCGAGATGGTCGCGGGCCTGGAAGAAGCCGGAGTCACGAGCGTGGACGGCGTTGTCATGGATATCGGTGTCTCCTCCATGCAGCTCGACCAGGCGGGGCGCGGCTTCGCCTTCGGCGCCGATGGTCCGCTCGACATGCGCATGAGCCAGTCGGGCATGTCCGCCGCCGATTTCGTGAACGAGGCGGACGAGGCCCAGATCGCCGACGTGCTCTATCTCTATGGTGAAGAGCGCCAGTCGCGCCGCGTCGCCCGCGCGATCGTGGCCGCACGTCCGATCGAGACGACGGGCGAACTCGCCCGCGTGGTCCGCAAGGCCGTAGGCTACAATGCAAACTACAAGGGAGCTTCCGCGCCGAAGGATCCGGCGACGCGCAGCTTCCAGGCGATCCGTATCCATGTGAACGGAGAGCTCGACGAACTCGATGCCGGGATGGAAGGGGCCGAAACCCTGCTGCGCGCCGGGGGGCGGCTGGCGGTGGTGACCTTCCACAGTCTCGAGGACCGCAAGGTGAAGCGCTTCCTGCGCGACGCCGCCGGGCAGGCGCAGACCACGTCGCGGCACTTGCCGCAACTGGGGTCCGGCCCGCAGGCGACGTTCGAACAGGTGGCGAAAGCCGTGCGGCCGGGGGAGGCGGAACTTGCCGCCAATCCCCGTTCCCGATCCGCCACCCTGCGCGCCGCCGTGCGCACACAAGCCCCCCCAAGAACGCCAGATGGCCGTAAAGACCACAGGAGTGCCGCATGAACCTCACTCGCGATCGCGTCCATTCGATTGGATGGATTTCCGTGCTGCTGGTCTGCGGCGCCCTGACGATCGGCCTGACTTTGCGCGTCAATGCGGTGAAGAGCCAGGTTCACGATACCGAGAAGCGGATCGTCTGGGTCCAGCAGGACATCAACTTCCTGGAAACCGAGTTCCAGACCCGTTCGAACCAGCAGGCGCTCAAGGAACTGAACGACGTCGAGTTTGGCTACAAGGCGCCGACGGCCGCGCAGTACATCGAGGGCGAGCGCCAGCTTGCCGCGCTGGGCATGCCGGTGGGACCGGGCGCGCCGGCGCCGATCCGCTATGCCAATGCCGATCCTGCGGGCGACGCTGGGGCGGACAACGGCGGATTGCTGGCGATGGTCTCGCCGGTGAACGGTGCCGCAGCCGCCGCCTCACAGCCCGAAACCAAGGGAACGGGCGGCAGGAACCGCGATCCAGAGCGTGAGGAAATGGCGCGCGACGCCGCTGCTCTCGGCAGCCGCCTGGCGCGGATCGAAGTGGCGGAGGCCGCCCAGCAGTGAACGCTCCGGCCTTCCCGATCGGAGCGGTCCCCACCACGGTTTCGACCGGCCGGCGCAAGCTGTTCAACGTAAGGCAGCAATCGCTGCTGGTCGCGAAGATGCGCACCTTGTGGATCCTGGGGGTCTTCACGCTGATCGGGCTGCTGGCGTTCCTGCGCATCATCTTTCTGGGCGTGACCGGACCTTCGGTGCGCGGCGGCGACCTGTCGGACCTGCTGGTGCCCCAGCGCGGCGAGATCGTCGATCGCAACGGCGTGCCGCTTGCGCGTGAATTCCGCACTTATTCGCTATGGTTCAATCCCAAGGCGATGAGCGAGGGTTCGTCGCTGATTCATACCCCGGCCGAAGTCGCCAGCGGGCTGATCCGCATCTTCCCCGATCTCGACCGGGCGGAACTGATCGCCAAGCTCTCTTCGGACAAGCCCGGCTATCTGCGCAAGTCGATCCTGCCCGAGGATGCCAACAAGGTCCATGCGCTGGGCGAACCGGCGCTGGAATACCCGCAGGAAGCCACGCGCTTCTATCCGCAGGGTTCAATGGCGGCATCGGTGCTGGGCTATGTCGATACTTTCGGCAAGGGTCAGGTCGGCATGGAGCAGGCCTTCGACAAGCAGCTCACCAGCCCCGAAGGCCGCGCGCAGCCTGCCACGCTCTCGATCGACTTCCGCGTGCAGAGCGCGCTGGAGGACGAACTGGGCAAGGGCATGGCGCTTAGCAAGGCCAAGGGCGCGGCGGGTGTCATCCTGGATGTCGATACTGGCGAGATCCTGGCGCTGGCTTCGCTGCCCTCGTTCGATCCCAACCATGTCCAGCCCAGCGACCTCGTCATCACCGAGGAGCAGGCCAAGGCGGGCGACGTGCCGCGCGGGTTCAACCGCGTAACCAACCAGGTCTACGAACTCGGCTCTACCTTCAAGCCGATCACCGTCGCCGCCGCACTCGATGCGGGCACGATCACCGATCTGCGCCGCCGCTGGCCCGCCACGCCGCTCCATGTCGGCAAGTTCACGATCCACGACCTGCACAATTACGGCTCTTCGCTGAACGTGCTGGAAACGCTGATCCATTCGTCGAACACGGTGACCGCGCATATCGCCGACGAACTGGGCGGAGAGCGTCTCAAGAAGACCATGGAATCGTTGGCGATGAACCAGCGTCCCTATGTCGAGCTTCCGGCGCGCGGTTTCCCGCTCTGGCCGCGCGGCGAATGGCCGCGCCTGCGCACGATGACGGTCGCCTATGGCCACGGCATCGCGGTGACCCCGCTGCATCTTGCATCCGCTTATGCCTCGCTCGTCAACGGCGGCATCTGGCGTCCGGCGACGCTGAAGAAGCTGGAGCCTTCGCAGGTTCCGGCCGGCCGCCGCGTCTTCACCGCCGCGACCAGCGCCCGCATGCGCCAGCTTCTGCGCATGATCGTGTCCTACGGCACCGGCCGAAAGGCCGACGCGCCCGGCTTCCGCGTCGGCGGCAAGACCGGATCGGCCGAAAAGCCGGGCGTCGGCGGCTATCGCAAGCATTCGCTGGTCGCGACTTTCGCCGCGGCCTTCCCGATGGATCGCCCCCGCTACGTCGTCATTGCCATGATGGACGAGCCGCAGGGCACCGAGGCGACCTCGTTCCAGCGCACCGCCGCGTGGAACTCGGCGCCGGTGATCCAGCGCGTGGTTCCGCGCATCGGCCCGCTGCTGGGCGTGATGCCCGACGAGACCCGCGACATCGACATTTCCGACCTCAAGCCGCTGATCCCGGCCGGAACCGCTGAAGAGTGAGCCTGCAAGAATGAAACTTACTGCCCTCTGCGCTGCTGCCGATGTTCCTTTCCGGGGCGCAGATATCAACGTGACCGGCTTTGCCATCGACCATCGCAAGGTGGCGCCCGGCACGGTGTTCGGCGCGTTTCGCGGCGCGAAGTTCAATGGCGAGGACTATATCGCCGCTGCCGTAGAGGCGGGTGCCGTTGCGGTGGTCGCACACCCCGACGCCAAGGTGGAAGGTGCGGTCCACTTTGCTGACGCCGAACCGCGCCGCCTGTTCGCGCGCCTGGCCGCGCCGTTCTTCCAGCCCGTGCCGGAGACGCTGGTGGCGGTCACCGGCACCAACGGCAAGACCTCTACCGTCGAACTGACCCGCCAGATCTGGCGCATGGCCGGGCAGCGCGCCGCCTCGATCGGTACGCTGGGCGTAACCACCAGCGACGAGACCGTCTCCACCGGCCTTACCACGCCGGATATCGTGACGTTCCTTGCCAACCTCACCGGCCTTGCCCGCGAGGGCGTTACCCACGTCGCCTACGAGGCGTCGAGCCACGGTCTTTCGCAGTTCCGCATCGAGGGCCCCCGCGTTTCGGCAGGCGCCTTCACCAATCTCTCGCGCGACCATCTCGATTACCACGCCGACATGGACGACTATTTCGCGGCAAAGATGCGCCTGTTCGACGAAGTCGTCGTCGATGGCGGCACGGCCGTGATCTGGGCTGACGACCCCTGGTCCGAAAAAGCCATTGCCCATGCCGAAAAGCGCGGGCTCAAGACGTTCACCGTGGGTGCCAAGGGCACCAGCATCCGCCTCTCGGGTCGCAAGCCGGGCGGACTCGGCCAGAAGCTGGAGCTCGAGCACGAGGGCAAAGCCTACGTGCTCGAGCTTCCGCTGATCGGCGCCTATCAGGCCGCCAATTCGCTCGTCGCGGCGGGGCTCGTCCTGGCCAGCGGCGGTGACGCGCACCAGACGTTCGATGCGCTGAAGCGGCTCGTCACGGTACGCGGGCGGCTTGAGCGCGCGGCGATTTCTTCGGTAGGCGCGCCGGTCTATGTCGACTATGCGCATACCCCCGATGCGCTTGAGGCGGCGATCGCGGCGCTTCGTCCGCATGTGGAGGGGCGCCTGATCGTGGTGTTCGGTGCGGGCGGCGACCGCGACCAGGGCAAGCGGCCGGAAATGGGCCGGGTGGCCAGCGAGGGCGCGGACGTGGCGATCGTCACCGACGACAACCCGCGCGGCGAAGACCCGGCGGAAATTCGCGCCATGATCCTTGCCGGAATGGGCAAGGAGGCGCGGGAAATCGGCGATAGGCGCGCGGCAATCGGCGCGGCGGTCGCGGAAGCCGGACGTGGGGACATCGTCCTCATCGCCGGCAAGGGGCATGAACAGGGGCAGATCATCGGCAGCGGCGATGCAGTGCGCGTCCTGCCATTCGACGACGTCACCGTGGCCAGGGAAATGTCTGGTCCGCAGGGAAGGTAGTGCGATGAATGCTGTAGCCCGGATCCTCGAATGGCCCACTGATGAGGTCGAGGAAAACCCGCTTGCCCCGTGGTCTTCCGCGCTTTGGGATTCCGCCACGCTCGCGCGGGTGATGAAGGGCGAAGCCAGCGGTGCGTTCACCGTTTCCGGGGTCGAGATCGACAGCCGCGACGTGCAGGGCGGCGACCTGTTCTTCGCGCTCAAGGGCGAGACGATGGACGGCCATCGCTTCGTCGAGGGCGCCTTTGCCAAGGGCGCGGCGGCGGTCGTGGTCGATCGCCCGGTAGACGGCCCGCATATCCTGGTGACGGATACCACGGAAGCGCTGGAACTTCTCGGCGCCGCCTCACGCGAGCGGGCGCGCGGGCCTATCATCGGCGTCACCGGTTCGGTGGGCAAGACCGGCGTGAAGGAAGCGATCTTCGCGGCGCTCGACCGCGCCAGCCGGGGCGACGCGCATCGTTCGGTGAAGAGCTACAACAACCACGTCGGCGTGCCGCTCAGCCTTGCGCGGATGCCCGCGCGCGCGCGTTTCGGTATCTTCGAGATGGGCATGAACCATGCAGGCGAAATCGCCGCGCTGACCCGGCAGGTGCGCCCGAACCTGGCGGTCATCACCACCATCGCGCCCGCGCACATCGAGATGCTGGGCTCGATGGAGGCCATTGCCGACGCCAAGGCCGAGATCTTCGAAGGGCTGGAAGCGGGCGGCACTGCCGTGATTCCGGCCGATAGCCCTTACTTCAACCGGTTGAAGGAAGCCGCCCTCGCTTCCGGCGCGCAAGTCGTCTCGTTCGGCAAGGCGCGCGATGCCGACGTGCGCCTGCTCGACGCGGTTCCGGCCATCGGCGGCGGCTCGCTGGTGACAATCGACATGGGCGACCGGCGGGTTTGCTACACCGTCGCTTCGCCCGGCGAACATCATGTGATCAATTCGCTCGCGGTCATGGCCGCGGTGCGCGGGGTGAAGGGAGACCTCGGCGCCGCAGGCGTGGCACTCGCCGAAATGGGCGGGCTGCCGGGCAGGGGCGCGCGGCTCCAGATCGACGTTCCGGGTGGGGAGCCCGACGTTGACGGCCGCCGCCCCGCTTTGCTGATCGACGAAAGCTACAACGCCAACCCCGCATCCATGCGCGCTACCCTGGAGCAGCTCGGGCGCACACCCGCGCATCGGCGGATCGCCGTGCTCGGTGCGATGAAGGAACTGGGCAGCCACGGACCCGACTATCACGCCGGGCTGGCCGGTCCCATCCGCGATGCCGGAGTCGATTATGCCGTGCTGGTCGGCCAGGAGATGGAACCGCTCGCAGAGGTCTTGGCGCAGGCCCTTGAAGAGGGGCGTATTTCAGGGGAACTGGGGAAATCCGCCGGTGATCCGCTTGGCAAGGCCGTGCCCTTCGCGCATTGCCTGACTGTGGGAGAAGCTGTGGACGCGCTGCGGCGGTTCGGCCTCGAACGGGATGACGTCATCCTGGTGAAGGGTTCGAATTCCGTGGGCCTGGCTTCCCTGGTGAACGCGCTCGACAAACAGGAAGGGTAGGGGGATCCCCCCAGAAGATGCTGTATCTCATCGCAGACTGGTTCCACTACGAGGGACTGTCCAACCTCTTCCGCTATCAGACGTTCCGTTCCGGCGCGGCGCTGATGACCGCGCTCGGCCTCGGCCTGCTGATCGGGCCGCGCTTCATCAACATGCTGCGCGTGCGCCAGGGCAAGGGCCAGCCGATCCGTGAGGACGGCCCGCAGAGCCACCTCGCCAAGCGTGGCACGCCGACGATGGGCGGCCTCATGATCCTGACCGCGCTGGTCAGCTCGATGATCCTGTTCATGGATGTGACCAACCCCTTCGTCTGGGCCTGCTTGGCCGTGACGGTGGGCTTCGGGATCATCGGCTTCCTCGACGATTACGACAAGGTCGCCAAGCGCAGCACCGCCGGGCTTTCCAGCAAGCTGCGCCTCGCACTGGAATTCCTGGTGGCGGGCATTGCGGCCTACATAATCGTCAGCCAGCTCAACACCAACCTCTACGTGCCGTTCCTCTCGGGCCGCTACATTCCGCTGGGGCCGTTCTATTACGTCTTCGCTGCGTTCGTGATCGTGGGGGCGGGCAATGCCGTCAACCTGACCGACGGGCTGGACGGACTGGCGACGATGCCGGTGATCATCGCGGCGGGCACTTTCGCGATCATCTGCTATCTTGCGGGCCGCGTCGACTACGCCAACTACCTCGGCATTCCGCACGTTCCGCGCGCCGGTGAGCTGGCGGTGTTCTGCGCCGGGATCATCGGCGCCTGCCTGGCCTTCCTGTGGTTCAATGCGCCGCCCGCCGCCGTCTTCATGGGCGATACCGGCAGCCTCGCGCTGGGCGGCGCGCTCGGCGCCATTGCGGTGGCCGCGCATCACGAGATCGTGCTGGCCATCGTCGGCGGGCTCTTCGTGCTGGAAGCTGCCTCGGTGATCATCCAGGTGTTCTGGTTCAAGCGCACCGGCCGCCGCGTGTTCCGCATGGCCCCGATCCATCACCACTTCGAGCAGAAGGGCTGGAAGGAATCGACCGTCGTGATCCGTTTCTGGATCATCTCGATCGTCCTCGCCGTCCTCGGCCTCTCCACTCTCAAGCTGCGATAAGGGGCGCCGGGCCTTGATCGTCTCCCCTGCCTTTGCCGGAAAGCGCTACGCGGTTCTCGGGCTGGCCCGCTCCGGCCTGACCGCGGTCGAGACGCTGCTGGCCAGCGGCGCCCACGTCATGGCCTGGGATGCACGCGAGGAGCCGAGGCAGGCCCTTTGCGCGGGCCGCGACAGCATGGGCGACAGGGATCGCATCGAACTGGCCGATCCGGTCACGGCGGATATCACCGGCTATGACGGCGTGATCGTCTCGCCCGGCGTGCCGCTCAACAAGCACCCGATCGCCGAAGCCGCGCGCCGCCAGGGCGTGCCGGTGATCGGCGATATCGAACTCTTCGCGCTGGCCCGCCAAAGCCTGCCCGCGCACCGCGTGGTCGGCATCACCGGCACCAACGGCAAGTCCACCACCACCTCGCTGGTACACCACCTGCTGGAAAGCGCCGGCGTGCCCGCGCGCGTCGGCGGCAATATCGGCGTGCCGGTGCTGGGCGAGCAACCGCTGCCCGAAGGCGGCGTCTATGTGCTCGAACTGTCGAGCTACCAGATCGATCTCACCCGCAGCCTGGACTGCGACGTGGCGGCGCTGCTCAACATCACGCCCGACCATCTCGACCGCTACGACGGGTTCGAGGCCTATGCCGCCTCCAAGGCGCGCCTGTTCGAGATGCAGGGCGCGGAGCGTCCCGCCGTGTTCGGCACCGGCGACCGCGAGACCGCCGACATTGCCGAGACGGAAAGCCGCCGCCGCGCACCCGGCACGGTCCGCAGGGTTAACGGGCAGGATATCGTCGCGCTCCAGAAGGACTGGCCTTCGCTGCAAGGCCCGCACAACCTTCAGAACGCGGCCGTTGCCGTGGCCATCGTCCAGGCTCTCGGCATTTCCGAGCAGGACTGGCAGGCGGGGCTGCGCACCTTCAGCGGGCTGCCCCACCGCATGGAGCGCGTGGCCGAGGCGGACGGCGTTCTCTACATCAACGACAGCAAGGCCACCAACCCGGCTTCCACCGCGCCCGCGCTGGCCGCGTTTCCGCCCGATCCGGCGCCGCGCATCCACTGGATCCTCGGCGGCCTTCCCAAGGGCGACGACCTTGACGAATGCGCACCCTATTTCGGCAATGTCGCCGCCGCCTATACGATCGGCGACGCCGGGCCGCGTTTCGCGGAGATCCTGGCGCCCTACACCGAAGTACACCGCAGCGAGATGATGGCCGAGGCGATCCGCGCGGCGATGACCCGCGCGGTGCCGGGCGACGTCATCATGCTTTCGCCGGCCTGCGCCAGTTTCGACCAGTTCCGCGACTACGAAGCGCGCGGGCTGGCCTTCCGCCAGATCGTCGAGGCCCTGCTGGAGTCTCAGGGTAGCGATGCCGAAGGGATGAAACACTGATGGCCACCGCAGCGTCCGGTACTGGGCCCGGCACTGTGCCCGGCAACGGGGCGTCTCCCGCCAATGTCCGCTACAACCGCAACCGTCGCGGCCAGCTGGCGATCTGGTGGCAGGAGATCGACCGCACCGTGCTGGCGGTGGTGCTGATCCTCATGGGGATCGGGGCCGTGGCCGTGGCAGCCGGTTCTCCGGCCAGTGCCCGGCGCCTCTCGACCGCGCATGAAAAGCTTTCGCAGCTGCACTTCTTCTGGCTGCACCTTCGCTGGCAGTTCGTGGGGCTCTGCGCGATGTTCTGGGCTTCCAGCCTGTCGAAGGACAGCGCCCGGCGCGTCGGCATCCTGATCGCCGCAGTGATGCTGGTGGGGCTGGTGCTGGTGCCGGTGATCGGCTCCGAAGTGAATGGCGCGCGGCGCTGGCTGAAGCTGGGGATCTCGATCCAGCCTTCGCAGTTCCTCGGTTCGGGCTTTCCGATCCTGCTCGCCTGGATCCTGTCCTGGCGCGCGCGCGATCCCAATATCCCGGTCGTGGCGATCTGTTTCTGCCTCATGGGCCTGCTCGGCGCGCTGCTCATGGCGCAGCCGGACTTCGGCTCGACCATGTTGTTTTCGGGCACCTTCTTCGTGATGATCCTGCTGGCGGGCATTCCGCTCAAGCGGATCGGCATGTTCGCGGGGCTGGGCGTGGCCGGCCTTGTCCTGATGTATTTCACCTACGACAACGGCCGCAACCGCATCGATTCCTTCCTTTCGGGCGGCAATGCCTTCGACCAGGTGGACCTTGCCCAGCGCACCCTGCTGAACGGCGGATGGTTCGGGCAGGGCTTCTGGATGGGATCGCGCAAGATGGCGTTGCCCGAAGCCCATACCGACTATATCTTCTCGGTCATCGGTGAGGAATTCGGCCTGGTGGCCTGCATGATCATCGTCATGATCTACCTCGCGCTGCTGACGCGGGTCATGCTGAGGCTGGTGGACGAGGAAGATCTCTTCACCGTGCTGGCCGCGTCCGGCATCGCCTCGCAGTTCGGCGGGCAGGCCTTCATCAACATCCTGGTCAACCTCCAGCTCTTCCCCTCGAAGGGCATGACCCTGCCGCTGATCAGCTACGGCGGCTCCTCCACGGTCGCCATGTGCATGACCGTGGGCCTGCTGCTGGCGATCACCCGCCGCAATCCGTTCATCAAGCGCGAGAAGTTCTCGCTTCGCGCCGTTGGAGACCTTTCTTCATGAGTTCGGCCGTAAAAGGCTCGGTAAGCCGTCACTACGTCCTCGCTGCGGGCGGAACCGGCGGGCACCTCATCCCCGCCTTCGCGCTCGCCGCGGAGCTGGACCGGCGCGGCCATCACGTCGCGCTCATCACCGACGAGCGCGGCGCCGCGATTCCCGGCAAGCCCGACTATCTGCCCGCCCATGTCCTGCCGCAGGGCCGCATCGCGGGGAAGAATCCGCTCAACTGGCTGAAGGGTGCCAAGGGCATCCTCTCGGGCCGCGGCATGGCGCTGCGCCTGTTCGAGAGCTTCCAGCCCACCGCCGTCGTCGGTTTCGGCGGCTATCCCGCGCTGCCGACGATGCTGGCGGCCCATTCCGCGAAGATCCCGACGATCCTGCATGAGCAGAATTCGGTGCTCGGCCGCGTGAACCGCTATTTCGCGGGCAAGGTCAACGCCATCGCCACGGCATTCGAGCAAGTTGACCGGCTCGATGCGAAGTTCGCGGACAAGGTGACGCTCGTCGGCAATCCGGTGCGGGACGAAGTCCTCGCGCTACGCGATGCGCCGTTCCCCGAATTCACCGAGGACAGCCTGCTGCGGATCCTCGTGACCGGCGGCAGCCAGGGCGCGCGCGTCCTGTCCGAAGTCGTGCCCGACGGCCTCGCCATGCTGCCCCCGGCGCTGCGCTCGCGGCTCCAGGTGATTCAGCAATGCCGCCCGGAGGATATCGAGGCCGTGCGCGCCCGCTATGCGGGTCATGGCATCCCCGCCGAACTCGCGACCTATTTCGAGGACATGGCCGAGCGTCTTGCCGGTGCGCACTTGTTCATCGGCCGCTCGGGCGCCTCGACCATCGCGGAACTCACCGCCGTCGGTCGACCCGCGATCCTGATCCCGCTGCCGATCGCCACTGACGACCACCAGGCCGCCAATACGCGCGAGATCGTCGCTGCGGGCGGCGCCCGCGCGATCCGCCAGGAAAGCTTCACCGCGACCACGCTCGCGAAACAGATACAGGCCATGGCCCAGCATCCCGAAACCCTTGCCAATGCCGCCCACGCCTCGTGGAACTGCGGTTATCCCAATGCCGCCAGCGATCTGGCCGACCTTGTCGAAAGCTTCGGCGCGGCGCCGATCATGGACGTGATCCGCATGGAGAAGGCCATGCCCGCCAAGGGCGGAGAAGCGCTGGCCAAAAGCAAGCTCGCGAAGGACTCGGTTCAGTGAGGGGCGTCGGCACCGACATCGGCACGATCCACTTCGTGGGCATCGGCGGCATCGGCATGTCCGGCATTGCCGAAGTGATGCACAACCTTGGCTATTCGGTGCAGGGCTCCGACATTGCCGAGGGCTACGTAGTCGAAGGCCTTCGCCAGCGCGGCATCAAGGTCATGATCGGCCAGTCGGCAGAGAACGTCGAGGGCGTGGCCGTCGTCGTCACCTCCACCGCCGTCAAGCGGGACAACCCCGAAGTCGTCCATGCGCTCGAACACCGCATTCCGGTGGTGCGCCGCGCGGAAATGCTTGCCGAGCTGATGCGCCTCAAGAACACCGTGGCCGTCGCCGGCACCCACGGCAAGACCACCACGACCTCGATGGTCGCGGCGCTGCTCGATGCGGGCGGGGTCGACCCCACCGTCATCAACGGCGGCATCATCAATTCCTACGGTTCGAACGCGCGCCTCGGCGCCTCGGACTGGATGGTGGTGGAAGCCGACGAGAGCGACGGTTCGTTCCTGCGCCTCGACGGCACCATCGCCGTCGTCACCAATATCGACCCCGAGCATCTCGACCACTACGGCTCGTTCGACAAGGTGAAGGACGCGTTCGTCGAGTTCATCGAGAACGTGCCCTTCTACGGCGCGGCGATGCTCTGTATCGACCACCCGGAGGTGCAGGCGGTGATCCCCAAGGTCCGCGACCGCCGCGTGGTGACCTACGGCTTCTCCGCCCAGGCCGACATTCGCGGCGAGAACGTCACCCCGATCCCGGGCGGCAACCGCTTCGACGTGGCCCTGCGCCAGCGCGACGGCTCGTTCCGCCGGATCGAAGGCATCGAACTGCCGATGCCGGGCCGCCACAACGTCCAGAACGCGCTCGCCGCCGTGGGCGTGGCGGTGGAGATGGGCTGTTCGGAAGAGTGCATACAGACGGGCTTCTCGAAGTTCGGCGGTGTGAAGCGCCGCTTCACCAAAGTCGGTGAAGTGGAAGTCGAGGGCGGCAGCGTCACCGTGATCGACGACTACGGCCACCATCCGGTCGAGATCCGCGCCGTGCTGGCCGCCGCGCGCGAGGGCGTGAAGGGCCGGGTCATCGCCGTGGTCCAGCCGCACCGCTTCACCCGCCTGCGCGACCACATGGAAGACTTCGAAGCCGCCTTCAACGATGCCGACGTCGTCTATGCCGCGCCGGTCTATGCGGCAGGCGAACAGCCGATCGAAGGCGTCGATTCCGAGCACATGGTCTCGGGCATGAAGGCGCGCGGACACCGCTCCGCGCAAGTCATTGCCGGGCCGGATGCCCTGGCCGACGCGCTGGCCACGTCGGTCCAGCCGGGCGACATGGTGGTCTGCCTCGGGGCGGGCGACATCACCAAGTGGGCCGCAGGCCTTGCCGACGCGATCGTCAAGCGGAGGGCCGCTTGAGCGAAGCCGCGCATCTTCCGCAGGTTTCCGGCAAGCTGAAAGCCGACGCGCCGCTGGCACCGCTCGTCTGGTTCAAGTCGGGCGGCGCGGCCGAGTGGCTGTTCGAGCCGAAGGATCTAGCCGACCTGCAAGGCTTCCTGCGCGATCTCGATCCGTCGGTTCCGGTCATGGCGCTCGGTCTCGGCTCCAACATGATCGTGCGCGATGGCGGCGTTCCCGGCGTCGTTATCCGCCTCGGCAAGGCTTTCGCCAAAGTCACTCGCGTCGATGACGTCACGCTGGAATGCGGCGGCGGGGCCAGCGGCATTCTCGTCTCCTCAACCGCGCGCGACAACGGCATTGCCGGGGTGGAGTTCCTGCGCTCGATCCCCGGCACCGTCGGTGGCTTCGTGCGGATGAACGGCGGCGCTTATGGCGGCGAGGTCAAGGATATCCTGATCGACTGCGACGTGGTCCTGCGCGACGGAACGCTGGTGACGCTGGGCAATGCCGATCTCGGCTACACGTATCGCCACTCGCAGCTGCCCGAGGGCGCCGTGGTCGTCGCCGCGCGCTTCAAGGGCCGCGCCGGAGAACCGGAGGCGATACAGGCCGAGATGGACCGCATTTCCGCCAGCCGCGAGGCGAGCCAGCCGCTGCGCAGCAAGACCGGTGGCTCCACCTTCAAGAACCCCGAGGGCCACAAGGCCTGGCAACTCGTGGATGAAGCCGGTTGCCGTGGCCTGACCCTCGGCGGCGCGCAAGTGAGCGAGAAGCACACCAACTTCCTGCTCAACGTAGCCGACGCCACCAGCAGCGATATCGAGGCCCTGGGCGAGGAAGTCCGCCGCCGGGTCAAGGAAAACTCGGGCGTGACGCTCGAATGGGAAATCCAGCGCGTAGGCATGTTTGCCGAAGCAGATAACAAGTGAGTGATCCAGTGAGCCTCTCCAAACTCCACGTCGCGGTTCTGATGGGCGGTTGGTCGAACGAACGGCCGGTCTCGCTGATGAGCGGCGAAGGCGTGGCCAAGGCGCTCGAGTCCAAGGGCCACACGGTCACCCGCATCGACATGGACCGCGATGTCGCGCTGCGGCTGTCGGAGGCGAAGCCGGACGTCGTGTTCAACGCGCTCCACGGCGCGCCGGGCGAGGACGGTACGGTGCAGGGCATGATGGACCTGATGGGCCTGACCTACACCCATTCGGGCCTCGCCACTTCGGTGATCGCCATCGACAAGGAGCTGACCAAGCAGGCGCTCGTGCCGCACGGCATCCCGATGCCGGGCGGCCGCATCGTCGAGAGCGCCACGATCCACGAGCGCGATCCGCTGCCACGTCCTTATGTGCTCAAGCCGGTCAACGAGGGGTCTTCGGTCGGCGTCGCCATCGTCACCGACGAAGGCAACTATGGCAATCCGATTGCTAGGGACGCCAAGGGCCCGTGGCAGGAATTCGACCGTCTGTTGGCCGAGCCCTTCATTCGCGGGCGCGAGCTGACGACTGCCGTGATTGGCGACCGCGCTCTGCTGGTCACCGAACTCAAGCCCAAGTCCGGCTTCTACGACTTCGACGCCAAGTATACCGACGGCATGACCGAACACGTCTGCCCGGCGGAAATCCCCGACGAGATCACCGCGGCCTGCAAGGACCTCGCGCTGCGCTCCCACCAGTTGCTCGGCTGCAAGGGCACCAGCCGCGCCGATTTCCGCTGGGACGACACGCAGGGCGTCGAGGGGCTGTTCCTGCTGGAAGTGAATACCCAGCCGGGGATGACCCCGCTAAGCCTCGTTCCCGAACAGGCGCGCGCCTGCGGCATGGAATACCCCGATCTCGTCGAGGCTATCATTGCCGAAGCGCTGGCGGATGCCGGAAAGGTCGCCAAGGGGGGCAAATGAGCCAGACGATCCGGCGCAAGCCGAAGACAGCGCGAAAGGCGGCCGCCGCCCAGAATACCAAGGCCAAGGTGCGCCAGGCCAAGGCGACCGGCGGCAGCGCCGTCGATAGCCTGATGAGCTGGCTGCCCTTCACCGAGGAGCAGCTTCACAAGATCTTCCTCGTCGCCATCCTCGGCGGCGCGGGGCTGCTCGTCTGGGTCGTGGCCAATGCGGCGGGGGTGCCGATGCTGGCGGGCAAGCAGTTCGCGCAAGTGGCCGCCGATGCCGGGTTCGAGGTGAAGCGCGTCGAAGTGCGCGGGGTGAAGAACCTCAACGAGCTGAAAGTCTACGAGAAGGCCCTTGCCGAGCGCGACCGGGCGATGACCCAGGTCGATCTCGACGGGCTGCGCGGCGAATTGCTGGGGCTTTCCTGGGTCAAGGACGCACGCGTTTCGCGCCAGCTTCCCGACACGCTGGTGATTGATATCGTCGAGCGTGAACCCCATGCCGTGCTGCGCAAGGCCGATCGCTTCATGCTGATCGACGAGACCGGGCAGGAGCTTGAGGCGATCAACCGCAAGGACGCCAAGGGCAAGCTGATCGTCTCCGGTCCCGGTGCGGGCCAGCAGGTGACGCAGCTCGGGCATCTGCTGGAAGCCGCGCCCGCGCTCCAGCCGAAAGTGCAGGAAGCCGAATGGATCGGCAACCGCCGCTGGAACCTGACGTTTCAGACCGGGCAAGTGCTCGCCCTGCCGGAAGGGGACACGGAATCGGCCGGTGCGCTCGTCACCTTCGCAAGGCTCGACGGCACCAACCGCCTGATCGGGGGCAAAGTGACGGCGATCGACATGCGCGCGAAGGACCGCATCTACTTGCGGGTGCCGGACGGCGAAGGACAGGAATTGGCGATGAAGGCGGGGGCAGTGCCGCATAACGGTGCAGAAGCGAGCCCATCGGCAGTTAACGCCACGGCTCCCACGACCGCCGTGGCGGCGGAGGAACAGTAATGGCGCCGCCTCGCATCACCCGCGTGTTCGGCGCGGTCAACATCGGCTCGTTCCGCATTTCCGCGATCGTCGCGGGCATGTCGGAGATGGGCGACATGATCGTGCTCGGCTCGGGCCACCGTGCCAGCCAGGGCATCAAGCGCGGTTTCGTCACCGACATGGCCGCGGCGACTTACGCGGTGCGCGATGCCATCGACCGGGCCGAAAAGATGGCCGACACCAGCGTCACCAAAGTCTGGATCGGCTGCTCTGGGGCAGGGCTGGCCAGCCGTATCGACCAGTTCGATGCCGAGATCGGCGGTCGCCGCATCGAGCAGGAGGACATCGACCAGCTGCTGATCTCCGCGCGTGAGGTGATCCAGCCGGACGGGCGCATGGTGCTCCATGCCCAGCCCGCGCAATATCGCCTCGACGGTGCCCACGGCGTCGGCAACCCGACCGGGCTCCATGCCGAGCGGCTCGGCGTGGACATCCACATCATGCTGGCGGACGGCGCGCCGATCCGCAACCTGACCGAGGCGGTGCAATGCGCGCACCTCGAAGTCGAGGCGGTTGTCGGCTCCCCCATCGCGGCGGGTCAGGCCTGCCTTTCCCCTGAGGAACGCGATCTTGGCGTGGCGCTTGTCGAATTCGGCGCCGAAGTCACCAATGTCGCGGTCTATTCGCATGGCCTGCTGATCGACATGATCTCGATCCCGATGGGCTCGGCGGACATTACCGATGCGGTCGCTTCGGCCTTCGGCATCCGGCGTTTCCAGGCGGAGCGGCTGAAATGCGTGAACGGCTCGGCCATCGCCAGCCCGCACGATCACCGCGAGATGATTCCCGTCAATGCGCCGGGGGAGGAGGGCACCGGCCCGATCGCCCGCCATGCCGACGACAAGAACCGCATCCCGCGCGCCGAACTGATCGGCGTGATCACGGGTCAGCTCGGTATCCTGATGGAAGAAATAAACAAGGCGCTCAAGTTGATGCGCTTCAATGCGCAGCGGGGCAAGCAAGTGGTCTTCACCGGCGGCGGCGCCGAACTTGTGGGACTGGCGGACTATGCACAGGCCGCACTGGGCAAGCCGGTGCGCATCGGCCGCGTGCCGCATCTTTCGGGCCTGGCCGAAGCCCATGTAAAACCGGGCTTTTCGACCTTGGCCGGCCTCGTCCTCTATGCCGCCGCGGACCCCATCGACATCCGCACTTTCGGCAAGAACCGTCAAGGTACAGTCAGTTACAGCGGGCTGGGCGTAGTCAATCGCATCTATAAAGCCTTGAGGGAATACTTTTGATCATCTGGCCAGTCGTGCAATCCCTGCGACAGGGATGGCGGGATTGGCCGGAATTCGCGGTTTCGGCTGTGGACAACAGGCTCGCACGCTTTGCCTAGATGAAGGCAACCGTGCAATCAGGCTAGTCAAGGTAAATTTCTTCGCGCACGTGCCTGCCAGGAGAACGAAATGAGCATCAACATCGGACCGCCGGCGATCGAAGAGCTTCGTCCGCGGATTGTCGTCATCGGCGTAGGCGGTGCGGGCGGTAACGCCATCGCCAACATGATCCAGGCCCAGATAGAGGGCGTGGACTTCGTCGTTGCCAATACCGACGCGCAGGCGCTCAACAATTCGATCGCGGAAACGCGCATCCAGCTCGGGCCCGAGATCACCCAGGGCCTTGGTGCGGGTGCTCGCCCCGAAGTGGGGCGCGCTGCCGCAGAAGAAACCATCGAGGATATCGAGCGCCTGCTCGAAGGCGTCCACATGGTCTTCATCGCCGCCGGCATGGGCGGCGGCACCGGCACCGGCGCCGCGCCGATCATCGCGCAGGCCGCGCGCGCCAAGGGCGTGCTGACCGTCGGCGTCGTGTCCAAGCCGTTCATGTTCGAAGGCACGCGCCGCATGCGCTCTGCCGATGCGGGCATCGAAGAGCTTCAGAAGCACGTCGACACGCTGATCGTCATTCCGAACCAGAACCTGTTCTTGGTCGCCAAGGCGGACACCACTTTCAAGGAAGCGTTCTCGCTGGCAGACGAAGTGCTCCAGCAGGGCGTGCGCTCGATCACCGACCTGATGATCATGCCGGGCCTCATCAACCTCGACTTCGCGGACGTCCGCTCGGTCATGGGCGAGATGGGCAAGGCGATGATGGGCACGGGCGAGGGCGAAGGCCCGAACCGCGCTCTCGAAGCGGCTGAACGCGCCATAGCGAACCCGCTGCTCGACGGCGTGTCGATGCAGGGCGCCAAGGGCGTGATCATCTCGATCATCGGCGGCGACGACATGAAGCTGCTCGAAGTCGATGAAGCGGCGAACCACATCCGCGAACTGGTCGATCCCGACGCCAACATCATCTGGGGCTCGGCCTTCAACCCCGACCTTCAGGGCAAGATCCGCGTCTCGGTTGTCGCGACCGGCATCGAGCAGACCTCGGAAATGGCCGAAATCGCCTCGCGCCCGCTGAACCTCAGCGCCTCGCGCGGCCCGGTTCGCCCGATGGTCTCGCGTCCGGTTCCCAGCGCGCCCGCGCCGCTCGTCACCCCGGCTTCGGTTCCGGCAGTGGCGATCCCGCAGGCTCCCGCCGCTTCGGCCTCCGAGCCGTTCGAACTCTCGACCCCTGCTTCCGAGCAGGCCGATGAGCCTTTCGAACTCGAACTCGGCGCCAGCGAGGAAGTCACGCAGGAAGCGCCTGCCGCCTATGCCGGTCTGAACGGCCAGCGTTCGGAGCCGCTCGATCTCGGTGCGGCCAGCCAGTCGACCTCGCGCCAGCAGGATGAGCTTCTGCTCGGCGGTCAGGCAGAGCCTCAGGCCCCGGTCCGTGCCCCTGTTCAGGCGGCCCAATCGGCGCCAGTCCAGCCGGCACCCGTCCAGGCAGCGCCCGTTCCCCCCGCTCCGGCGCGTCCGGTCGGCGGCGGCAGCACGCTGTTCGAGCGCATGACCAGCCTTTCGCGTCCCAAGCCCGCCCCGGCGGAGCCCACCGGCAGCGACGAGGATGACGGCGCCTCGATCAGCATCCCGCGTTTCCTCGGGCGCCAGAACAACCAGTAAGAGAACTGGGCGGGATGCGGTGCAGGCCGTTTCCCGCCCGTTTCTTCAAGGTTCATGATCGCGGTCGCAAAGCCGCGATCCATCGAATTGCAGTCGCATCCGGCAGGCCCGATTCGCATCGGGCCTTTGCGCGTTTTTAAAGAGGTTTCTCGGATCTTGCGGGTACGTCAGAGGGTTTCGAGCAAGTGGCTGGCCACGACGGCCGCCTGTATCGCACTGGCCGGTCCTGTCATGACCATTCCTGTCGCGGCGCTGGCGGCGCCGGTCGTGCAGGCCCTGCCGAGCGCCGACCAGCAGAAGCTCAATGCCGCGCTGGCCCGGCTCGGCCGCGACCCCCGAGACGTTTCCGCATTGCTCGATGCCGGTGATTCCGCCCGCAGGCTTGGCGATTTCGAAGCCGCGATCGGCTTCTACCGCCGCGCCGACGACATTTCGCCGGGCAATGCGCGGGTCAAGGCGGGGCTTGCGGCCTCGCTGGCCCAGAACGGCGATCCCGTTGCGGCGCTGCCGCTCTTCGCAGAGGCGGAAAAGGCCGGGGCCAGCCCCAGCCAGCTCGCGTCGGATCGCGGTCTCGCTTACGACCTCGTCGGCGACAATGCCGCCGCCCAGCGATACTACGCGCTGGCGCTCGGCGGCGCGAACGACGAGGAAGTCCGCATGCGCCTGGCGATCAGCCAGGCGATCGCAGGCGATGCGCAGGCTGCCGAAACAACGATCATGCCGCTGCTGCGCAAGCAGGACAAGCCGGGCTGGCGTACGCGCGCCTTCTCGCTGGCCATCGCGGGCGATACCAAGCAGGCGGTGGAGGTTTCCAACACCATCCTGCCGCCGCAGCTTGCGCAGAACATTGCGCCCTACTTGCGCTACATGCCGCGCCTGACGCGGTCCCAGCAGGCCGCCGCCGCCAACCTCGGCAAGTTCCCGCGTGCTTCGGAAATCGGGCATGACGACGCCCGGATCGCCGCCTATCGCCCGGTACAGGTGGCTTCCGCCGACGCGAACCTCGTGCCGCGCGGTGAAGCGCTGGGAACAGGCGCCGCTTCGGCCAAGTCCCGTCCCGCGCAGGCCGCCAAGCCTGCAAAGGCGAAAACCAAGGTCGGCCCGCGAACGGGGGGCTCTGCGGTTTCCGCTGCCGATTCCTATCGCATCGGCGGCGGGCGCAGCACGTCTTCGCGCACCCCGGCTGCGGCGGCGCCGGAACCTGCTCGCGTGGCGCCGCCCGAACCCATGCCGACGATCGAGCGCAACGATGCCGCGACCGGCGAACTGCCTCCGGTAAAGCCCAAAGGCGAACTTCCGGCCGTCTCTTCCTCCAGCACGCTTGCGGCGGCAAAACCGGCTACCCCACCCGCCACCGAAGCCAAGCCCGCTGCCGCGCTTCCGGCGCGCACGGCGGCCGCGTCGCAGGCTCCGGCGGCAACCCCCGGTTTCGACCTCGCGCGGGTTTCCCCGAACCAGCCTGCGGCTCCCGCTGCGTCATCGCCCCCGCCAGCCGCGAATCCGCCCGTCAAGGCAGCGGCGGCGGAAGCACCGCCCGAGCCTAACGCCCAGCAGCTTTCGCTCGAACAGATCTTCGCCGACCTCGGCAAGCCGACGATGCAGATCATGCCGACATCGGGCGCGGTCGATATCCGCCAGATCGAGCCGTCGCGTCCGCCTGCGCCGAAGATCGACCTTCCCAAGCCCGAGCCGGAGGCGCCCAAGGCTGCGGACAAGACCGATGCCAAGGCAAAGGCCGATTCCAGGACGAACAAGGGCGCGAAGGCCGAAGACGAAAAGGTGGATGCCAAGGCCAAGACCAAGGCTGAGGCCGCCAAGTCCAAGAAGCCCGCGCCGCCTGCGCACCCCAGTCGGATCTGGGTCCAGATCGGGGTCGGGCGGGACAAGGCGGCGATCGCCTTCGATTGGCGGCGCTACAACAAGCAGGCGCCTGCCCTGTTCAAGGGGCGCGAGGCCTATGTCAGCGACATGGGGCGGACCAATCGCATCCTCGTTGGCCCGTTCGCGACCGCCAAGGCGGCCAATCTCTTCCTGGCCGACGCGAAGAAGCAGGGCTTCGGCGATGCCCTGCCATGGACGAGCCCGGCCGGGCAGGTGGTCGATCCGCTTTCGGACAAGTGAGGGCTGGCACCTGAGAGCGGGGGCCTGATCTCGGGTCACCCGAATTCGGGAGCGTCCGGCCTTATCCACATCCTGTGAACAGGCTAGTGGAGTTTTGCGCAGGCGATCGCGTGCCCCGGATTGTGCTTGCCCCCCCAGTCAAAGCATCCATGGCTTGTCGCGTCGCGGAGGGCAAATGTCGGAAATCATGAGGACGGTACAGGACGACATCGGCCGGGAGGACGAATCCGCCCCGATCGAAATGCTGGCGTCGCTGTTCGAAGCGCGCGACTGGGCATTCGAATATGCGGGCGAGGACGAGATTTCCGCCGAAGTGAAGGGCGCCTGGGCCACTTACCAGATCCAGGCGATCTGGCGGGTGGAAGACCGCGTCCTGCAATTGCTCTGCCTGCCCGACATTCGCATCGCCGACAGCAAGCGGCAGGCCATGTTCGAGGCATTGGCGCTCATCAACGAGCAGCTCTGGGTCGGGCACTTCGACACCTGGTCCAGCAGCGGCGTGGTGCTCTATCGCCACGGCCTGATGCTGGGCGAGGACGGATTGCTCGGTCCCGGCCAGGCACAGACCGTGGTCGAGGCCGCGATCGAGGAGTGCGACCGCTTTTACCCGGTGTTCCAGTTCATCCTATGGGGCGACAAGACGCCCACCGAGGCGCTGGCCGCAGCCATGATCGACGCTGCCGGAGAGGCCTGAGTGCGGGGTTATCCGCTGGTCCGGCGATGATCAGGTCATTGGCCCTTGGCAGTCCCTTGTCCGTCGCTTAAGCGCCGGGGCATCGTGCGAATTTGCGCAAGGGGAATGACATGGAGCGCTTCGGTAACATCCTTCTGGTCGGCTGCGGCAACATGGCCGGTGCCATGCTCGAAGGCTGGCTGAAGGGCGGCATTCCCGCGTCGTGCTTCACGGTCGTCGATCCCCGCCGCGCCGATGTGCCGGAAGGTGTCACGTTGCTGCGCGAATTGCCGCGCGAAGGCCGTTTCGATGCGGTCATGCTCGGCATCAAGCCCCAGGGGCTGGACGAAGCCGCTCCGGCAATCGCGCCTCTGGTCGGGCGGGGCACCGTGCTTTTCTCGATCCTGGCGGGCGTCGAGTTCGACAGCCTTGCCGCGCGCTTCCCCGATGCGGGCGCCGTCGTGCGGATCATGCCCAATCTGGCGGCGGCTATCGGCAAATCCCCGATCGCGCTGGATTCGCGCGGTCTTGACGAGACCGGCCGCGCCGCCGTCACGGCGATGATGGCGCATCTCGGCACGCCGGAATGGCTGGCGCGCGAGGATCTGTTCGATTCCGTCACGGCGCTGGCCGGTTGCGGCCCGGCTTTCGTCTACCGTTTCATCGACGCGCTGGCGGCGGGCGGTGCGGCGCTGGGGCTGGACGAAGGACAGTCGCAGCGGCTGGCCGTGGCGATGGTGGAAGGCGCCGCCCAGCTTGCTGCGGCCTCCCCGTTTTCGCCCGGCGAACTGGCTGACAAGGTGGCCAGCCCGGGCGGTTCGACCCGTGCGGGCATGAACGTGCTCGACGCCGACGGCGCGCTGGCCGCGCTGATCGCCGCCACCATGACGGCCTCGCGCGATCGCAATGCCGAAATGGCGGCCGAAGCGCGTAGAAGCTGATCGGGCAATTGTCCGGTCCGTTTCGGACGTTCTTTACATTTTGACACAAAGTCACGCTTCCGGTTTTTCTTGAATTCGGACGGCGGACAGCCGATATTCAAACCGTCCGGGCGCCGCATTTCGCTGGCGCCCGCCAAAGGAGTTTGAAATGGCGAATTGGAACGACCCCCAGCCCCGCACGGGCTTCGGTGCGTCTCCGAGCCTTGACGGACGCACGGAAGGCCGGGCCACGTATGACGCGGGCCTGCGCAGCTACATGCTGTCCATCTACAACTACATGGCCTCGGGCGTGCTGCTGTCGGGCATCGTGGCGGTGCTCTTCGCGAATTCCGGCATGGCGATGCAGGTGCTCGGCACCCCGCTGCGCTGGGTCGTCATGCTGGCGCCGCTGGGCTTCGTCCTGGCGATGAACTTCGGCCTCAACCGGATGAAGACCTCGACGGTGCAGATGCTCTATTGGGGCTTCTGCGTGGTCATGGGTCTTTCGCTCTCGACGATCTTCCTGGTCTTCACGGCCACCTCGATCGCCACGACCTTCTTCGCCACGGCCGCCGCTTTCGCGGGCCTGAGCCTCGTGGGTTACACCACCAAGAAGGATCTTTCGGGCTTCGGCACCTTCCTGATCATGGGCCTGTTCGGCATCCTGATCGCGATGCTGATCAACCTGTTCGTGGGTTCGACCGTGCTGCAACTGGCGATCTCGGTGCTCGGCGTTCTGATCTTCGCTGGTCTTACCGCCTATGACACCCAGATGCTCAAGAACCAGTACGCCCAGCTTCGCGGCACCGAATTCATCGGCAAGGCCGTGGTGATGGGTGCCCTCAGCCTCTACCTGGACTTCATCAACATGTTCCAGTTCCTGCTGAGCTTCCTGGGCGACCGCCGTTAATCCACCGTTTTTTGACGGTTCAAGCGATCATGCCCGGTGCGATTCGTCGCACCGGGCATTTTCATTGGAGTCGAGACGGGATAGAATCGGGCAATTCTGTGAAATTGGAGTGTCCGGGGTGGTTAACCTGAAGAAAAGAGGCGTTCTGCGCAGCCTCTCGCTGATGACGGGCTCGCTCGTCGCCTTGCTTTCGGGCTGCGGCCCCAAGGAAGTGGCGGTCGCACCGCCGCCGCCGCCGCCCGTGGTCGTGATTCCGCCGCGCCCGATGCCGCCGCTCGGCGCATCGCCGAACATGATCATCCCGGCCGTGGCCGTGGACGGTTCGCGTCGCACCGTGAACACCGGCATCTCTTCGGCCCAGGCCCTGTGGAACCTGCGTTCGGCCTACAACGTCGCCGCGCTCAACTGCATCGGGCCGCAGTACGAGCCGATCCTGGCCGGCTACAAGGACTTCCTGAAGAAGCACACCAAGAGCCTGACGGCGGCCAACAAGGCGCTGGACAAGGAATTCCGCACCCGTTTCGGCGCGAAGTCCGTGCGCGAACGCGAATCCTACCAGACCCAGGTCTACAACTTCTTCGCGCTGCCTCCGGTGGTGCCCGCGCTGTGCAATGCGGCGATGGGGCTGGCGGTCGACCTGCAGGCGCTTCCCGCCGGGCAGCTTGACGGTTTCGCCGTCACCGGGCTGGCCAAGGCGGAAGCGCCGTTCAAGGAATTCTTCAACAGCTACGACCAGTACCGCGCCGATCTCGCGGCTTGGGAAGCGCGTTACGGCGCAGGAGCTTCGGCCAGCGCGCCGGGCGTGACCACGCCTGTGGCCGTGGCGCCCGCTTCCGTGCAGCAGGCTTCCGCGCGCTGAGTTGAAGTGGCATTCGGGGGGCGGGGAGCGGCGATCAAAGCCGCGTCCCGCCGCCGATTTCTCCCTGCCGCTTCCGATGCGCGGAATTTGGCGCGAAGGCATTTTTGCTCTTTCATGAGCAGGGGCAGTTCGCTAAGGGAGCGCGTCGCAGGGCGCTTGTCGTCTGGCGAAGATACTGGAACGGGGCCGTAGCTCAGATGGGAGAGCGCGTCGTTCGCAATGACGAGGTCAGGGGTTCGATCCCCCTCGGCTCCACCAGTATGATAATCTGAAGCGATCCGGGTTAGACCGGATCTCCCCCGGCATGAGGCGTTTGACGCGACATGGCCGGGTTTTTTGTTTATCCGCGATGGATGGACATGGCTCTGGCCATTCGTCCTTCGCCCTTGAACGTCTTTGAACGCGCCGGAACCAATACGATGCATTTTCTCGATCAGGCCAAGATCTATATCCGTTCGGGCGGAGGCGGCCCCGGCGCGGTTTCGTTCCGGCGCGAGAAATACGTCGAGTATGGCGGTCCCGACGGCGGCAACGGCGGCAAGGGCGCGGACGTGGTGTTCGAGGCCGTGGCCGGTCTCAACACGCTGATCGACTTCCGCTACACCCAGCACTTCAAGGCCCCGCGCGGCGGCCACGGCATGGGCAAGAACCGCAACGGCGCGCAGGGCAAGGAACTTGTGATCAAGGTTCCCGTGGGCACCCAGATCGTCGACGACGAGGATCGCGAGACGGTCCTGGCCGACCTTACCGAGGCGGGCCAGCGCGTGACCCTGCTGGAAGGCGGCATGGGCGGGCGCGGCAATGCCAGCTACAAGACTTCCACCAACCGCGCGCCGCGCCAGCACCAGCCCGGCATCCCGGCACAGGAAATGTGGGTCTGGCTGCGTCTCAAGCTGCTGGCCGACGTGGGCCTGGTGGGGATGCCGAACGCGGGCAAGTCCACTTTCATCAACAAGCTGTCGAACGCCAAGGCCAAAGTGGGCGACTATGCCTTCACCACGCTTCGCCCGCAGCTCGGCGTCGTCATGCACAAGAACCGCGAGTTCGTGCTGGCCGACATTCCCGGCCTGATCGCGGGCGCGGCCGAAGGCGCGGGCATCGGCGACCGTTTCCTCGGCCATATCGAGCGCTGCCGCGTGCTGGTCCATCTCATCGACATCTCGAATGCCGATCCGGTCGAGGCCATGCACATCGTCGAGGAGGAACTCGAAGCCTACGGCGGCGATCTGGAAGGCAAGCCGCGCCTGGTCGCGCTCAACAAGATCGACCTCGTCGACGATGCCCTGGCCGCCGAATATGCCAAGGAACTGCTCAAGGCAGGCGCCCACGAGGTCTTCCCGATTTCCGGTGCCACGGGCAAGGGCATGTCGAAGCTGCTGGATGCCGTGATCGACTATCTGCCTGCCGCCACGGTGACCGAACGCCCCGAAGGCGAGCGCGAGGAAGCCGACGACAAGCCGTGGTCGCCGCTCTGAGCGACCGCGTAAAGCGGGATAGGGCATGACGGGAGCAGCCGCGCGCAGGCCGGTGGACGGCCGCGCGGCGGCCATGATGATCGGGCTCTGCGCGATCTGGGGCCTCCAGCAGACCGCGCTCAAGGCAGCGGCGCCGGACATGGCGCCGGTCCTGCAGATTGCGCTGCGTTCGGGCGTTGCCGCCCTGTTCATTGCCGCACTGGTCTTCGCCCGGCGCGAAAGCCATGCCCTGCGCGGCGGCACCTGGAAGCCGGGGATCGCGATCGGCGCGCTCTTTGCGCTCGAATATTTCTTCATGGGTGAAGGGCTGCGCTTCACCAGCGCCTCGCACATGGGCATCTTCCTCTATACGGCCCCGATCTTCACGGCGCTGGGCCTTCATTTCGGCCTGCCGGAAGAGCGGTTGAGCCCGCTGCAATGGCTGGGCATCGCCGCAGCCTTCGGCGGGGTCGCCGTCTCGTTCCTGGGCGGCGCGGGGGAGGCATCGCACCGCAGCTCGGCCTGGATCGGCGATCTCATGGGCATCGGCGCGGGTGCGGCCTGGGGGGCGACAACGCTCACCCTTCGCTTTTCGCGCCTCTCGCAGGCACCGAGCACGGTGACGACGCTCTATCAGCTGCTCGGCGCTTTCGTGCTGCTGAGCCTGTTGGCGCTGACGGCGGGGCAGACCGCCGTCACGATCACGCCGATGCTGGCGCTCAGCATGGCGTTCCAGATCGTCTTCGTCTCGCTGATCAGCCTGCTCGTCTGGTTCGGTATGCTGCGCATCTATCTCGCCTCGCGGCTCGGCGTGCTCTCGTTCATGACCCCGCTGTTCGGCGTGGGTTTCGGCGTGGTGCTGCTGGGCGAACGGCTCGAACCCGCCTTCATCGGCGGCGCGGTCATGGTCATGGCCGGCATTCTGCTGGTGAGCGGGCACGAGATGTTCCGCGCCCGGCAGGCGAAGCGCACCGGCTGAAATACGGGGCCTGAAGTGCAGGGGCACGCGCAAGTGCTTTCCACAAGGCGGCAACTGTCCTAGAGGCTCTGCCTCCATGCCTGTATCGCGCCTTTCCGATCTCTCCGACAGAGCCCTGGCTCCCCGCCTTGTCGTCAAGGTGGGCTCGGCGCTGCTCGTCGGAAAGCAGGGGGTGCGCCGCGAATGGCTGACCGCGCTGGTGGCCGAAATCGCCGAAGCGCGGGCACGGGGGCAGGACGTAATCGTCGTCTCCTCCGGTGCGATCGCGCTGGGCGCGGCCACCCTGGGGCTCGACAAGGGCGGACGTGGCTCGCTGGCGGATGCCCAGGCGGCGGCTGCCGTCGGGCAGATCGCGCTGTCCGGCCTTTGGGCGGAACTGCTCGGCAGCCATGGCCTTACCGCCGCGCAAATGCTGCTGACCCTCGACGACCTCGAAGACCGCCGCCGCTATCTCAATGTCACCGCCACGCTGACCCGCCTGCTCGATGCGGGCGCGGTGCCGGTGATCAACGAGAACGATTCGGTGGCCACGCAGGAAATCCGTTTCGGCGATAACGACCGCCTCGCCGCCCGCGTCGCCCAGGCCGCGCAGGCCAGCGCCGTGCTCCTGCTTTCGGATATCGACGGGCTCTACGACCGTCATCCGAAGGAGCCGGGCGCGCGGATGATCCCGGTGGTCGAAGGCGTGACGCCGGAAGTCCACGCCATGGCCAGCGCCGAATCGAACTCCGGCATGGGCTCGGGCGGCATGGTATCGAAGCTGCAGGCCGCCGAGATCGCCGAACTGGCGGGTATCTGCCTCGTCATCGGCAATGGTCAGCACGACCGACCGGTGGAGCGGATCATGGCGCAGGGCATCGGCACGCTGTTCCTGCCGCGCCGCCGGGCCGGTGCGCGCAAGGCCTGGCTGGGCGGCAGGCTGCGCCTCAAGGGCAGCATTCACGTAGATGCGGGCGCCGCCGCAGCGCTCCTGCGCGGATCGAGCCTTTTGGCCAAGGGCGTTACCGGCGTGGAAGGCCATTTCGAGCGCGGCGATCCGGTGGCGATCGTCGATGCCGGGGCGCGCGTGGTCGCGCATGGGCTTTCCGAATATCACGCGGGCGAATGCGATGCGATTCGCGGACTTCACTCCAGCGAGCAGGCCGAAGTGCTCGGCTACTCGCCCCGTTCATCCGTCGTGCATCGCGACCAGCTTGTTTTGAAGTGATGGAACTCGATCGTCCCACTATCGCCCTGACCGGTGCCACCGGTTTCGTCGGCCAGAGCCTGCTCGATGAAGCCGTGGCCGCCGGATACGAAGTGCGCGCCCTCGCGCGCCGCGAACAGGAGCCGCGCGAGCACGTCACCTGGGTGCGCGGCGAACTGCGCGACACCGCCTCGCTCTCCGAGCTTACGCGCGGGGCCGAGGCGATCCTGCATGTAGCGGGCGTCGTCAATGCGCCCGATGCCGCCGGTTTCGAGGCGGGCAACGTTACCGGCACGCTCAACCTGATCGAGACGGCGGTGGCCAAGGGGATCCGCCGCTTCGTCTTCGTTTCCTCGCTCTCGGCGCGCGAGCCGCAGCTTTCGGACTATGGCGCTTCCAAGGCGAAGGCCGAAAAGCTGCTGCGCGCCAGCCCGCTAGACTGGACCATCGTGCGCCCGCCCGCGATCTACGGCCCGCGCGACAAGGAAATGTTCGAGCTGTTCCGCGCCGCGCGCTGGGGCCTGGTGCCGGTGCCGAAGGGCGGAGCGGCCTCGCTGATCCACGTCGAGGACCTGGCCCGCCTGCTGGTGGCGCTGGTGCCGGGCGGCGAGGACGTGACCGGCAAGCTCTTCGAACCCGACGACGGCAAGCCGCATGGCTGGGACAATGCCGAAACCGCCCGCGCCATCGGCGCCGCCGTGGGCCGCCGCGTGCGCGTGCTCTCGCTTTCGGCGGCCACGCTGCACAGGGTGGCCAAGGTGGACCGTTTCCTGCGCGGTGACGGTGCGAAGATGACCGCCGATCGCGCCGCCTATTTCAGCCACCCGGACTGGGTCGTCGGCCAGGAGGCGGCCGTGCCCGCCGCGATCTGGCAGCCGCGCATCGATACGCGCGACGGCCTGCGGGCCACGGCCGAGTGGTATCGGGCGAACGACTGGCTTTGAGAAGGCCGAGGAGGGGGGGGCGCCGCGGAGCACCCCTCCCCCTATCCCGTCATGCCAGTGCAGGCGCCGCCTGAACCACGCCGGTACAGGGTCCGAACCCGATCGAGACTGCCCCTGCGGCCACGAAGCGGCCTGACAGCATGAGTTCGTCGCCGTCCTGAAGGAAAGTGCGCGTCTCGCCGGTCGGCAGGGTCACAGCCTCGCGGCCCGCGCGCGTGATCTCCATCAGGCTGCCTTGCGAGCCGTCTTCCGGGCCGGAAATCGTGCCGGTGCCCAGCAGGTCTCCGGGGTTCATCTCGCAGCCGTTCGAGGCATGGTGCGTCACCATCTGCGCGATGGTCCAGTACATGTTGCTGGCCGGACCCTGGCTGAGCCGCCGGGCGGCAAGGCCTTCCTCGCGCATTTTTGCGGTGCTGAGGCCCACTTCGAGGTCGAGCGACAGCGCGCCCTCGCGCTGGTCGGCTTCGTTCCAGAGGTAGGGCAGGGGCTGGGGATCGCCTTCGGGGCGCGGGGGCTGCGGAATGCGGAAGGGGGCGAGCGCCTCCATCGTCACGATCCAGGGCGAGACGGTGGTGAGGAAGTTCTTGGCCAGGAACGGTCCGAGCGGCTGATATTCCCAGGCCTGCACGTCGCGTGCGGACCAGTCGTTGAGCAGGCTCAGGCCCGCGACGTGATCCAGTGCCTCGCCGATGGGGATCGGCTGGCCGAGGCGGTTGCCCTGCGCCATCCACACGCCGAGTTCGAGTTCGTAGTCGAGCCGGGCGATCGGGCCGAACGCGGGAGCTTGGGCATCGGGCGCCTTGGTCTGGCCGTTGGGGCGGATCACCGGGGCGCCGCTCGCCCGCACCGTGGAGGCGCGGCCGTGGTATCCGATGGGGACGTGCTTGTAGTTGGGCAGCAGCGGATTGTCCGGGCGGAACAGCTTGCCGATATTGGTGGCGTGGTGGATGCCGACGTAGAAGTCGGTGTAGTCCGCGATGCGCGCGGGCAGGTGGAGCGTCGCGTCGGCCATCGTCGCCAGCAGCGGTTCCACTTGCGCGAGCTCGGCGGCGCCTTCCGCCAGCAGTGCGGAGACGCGGCGGCGCAGCGCGCGGCGCGGACCGGCGCCCAGTGCCAGCAGCGGGTTGAGCGTCTCGCCCGAGGCGGCACGGGCCGCTTCCAGGGCATCGCCCGCAAGCAGGCCCGATGCGGCGAGCGCGGCGAGGTCGAGAATCATCTCACCGATCGCGATGCCGCCGCGCGCCGCTTCTCCGGCGCGGGAGAACACGCCGAGCGGCAGGTTCTGGATCGGGAAATCGACGTGGCCATTCGCGCTTGCCACCCAGGACCGCAGCGCGGGGTCATGGGTTTCGTCGATCGTGGCCATGGGATTCTCCTCTACCGTGTTGTCTGGTGGCGCTTCCCTAGAGCGTTTTCCAATCAGGTGGAATCACCTGATGACTCGGAAAATGCGGCAACCGTTTCGCCGGGTCCGAATCGCTACGTCACGGCCCCTCTTCGCGGTCGTCCCAGCCGTGGGTTTCGGTCATGACGAAAGGGACGGGGCGCCCCTGTGCGTCGCGGGCGGGCCGGAAGCGGAAGCGTTCGGTGATATGGCGGCAGGTTCCGGCATCGAGGTCCGGTCGGCCGCTGGAGGTGACGACGGTGCAGCCGCTGACCCGTCCATCCACGCCGATGCGGTAGCGCACGGTAATGTCGGCGCCCTCGCGCGACTTGCGCAAGTCCGGCGGAAGGTCGGAGAAATGGATGCGCCCGGCGGTCTGGCGCGGATAGGCGGCGACGCTTGCGTTCGTACCGGCGCCGTCTCCGCCCTTTCCGCCACCGCCAATCCCGTCACCGCCAATCCCGTCACCGCTTCCTCCCGCGCCGCTGCCGGTGCCCGCCGCGCCTGCACCCTGTGAGGATTGCGTACCCTCGCCGGGGCGCGGCGCGGCGATAATCGGCGGACGAACCGGCAGGACGATGCGCGGAGGCGGCGCCGTGACGGGCGCGGCGCTGCCCTTGCGGCCTTCAGGGGCGGGCCGATCCTTCGGTGCGGCGGCGGGCTTTTCGATTTGCGGTGGAGGGGGCGGAGGTGGCCGCTCTGGCATGGTCGTGATCGCGGTCAGGGCGGCCCGCACCGGCAGCGCCGGAATATCCACGCCAAGCCCCAGTGCCAGCGCCGCCAGGCCGCCGCCTACGACCGCTGCCGAGGCCAGGGCGGAAAGCCAGCGGTTGGACGCCGGAACCTGCAAGCGTGCCTTCTCCTGTCGTTCCCACATCCCTCTGGAAACAAGTGCAGGCCACGAAAGCTCCCCGTCGCGGAAGAGACATCGGATGACGGCAGGGCCGCGACGAATGGTTGCGGTGCTTGCGGAACCTTGATCTTGCAACATCGTTATTCCGCCAACGACACAATTTCGGAGAAGCAACAATGACTCTACTTCTTATTCTCCTGGTCGGCGGCGTCATCGGCTGGTTGGCCTCGATCGTGATGCGCACGGATGCTCAGCAGGGCGTCTTTCTCAATGTTGTCGTCGGCGTTGTCGGCGCTCTGATCGCTGGTCTGCTCATCACCCCGCTGATCGGCGGTGCGCCCATTACGAGCGGCGCGTTCGACATCATGTCGCTCTTCGCTTCGTTCCTGGGCGCGATCGTGCTGCTGGCGATCGTGAACCTGTTCCGTCGCGGTTCGATCCGCTAAAACACCTATGCGACCGGTTTCAGAAGGTCGCCAAGGAGGTGGCGCGTCCTCCAACCGCAAACGCGCCTTTTCAACAGGGATAAGGAAGCCTGACATGAAAGCCACAACCACTTCGCGTCTTGCCATGATCGCTGTCGTCGCTGCCGGATCGCTGGGCCTTGCGGCCTGCAACAACAAGGCGGACGATGCCACCGAACAGCAGGCCGACGCCGTCGAGCAGTCGTCCGATGCCACGGCCGACGCCATGCGCGACCAGGCAGACCAGATGACCGGCGCAGCTTCCGAAGCCGTGGAAGAAAAGGCCGATGCGGTAGAAGCCGCTGGCGAAGCCAAGTCTGACGCGCTGGAAAACAAGGCGGACGAGATCAAGAAGCAGAACTGATCTCTTCGTTCATTGCGAGAAGACACGGGAAGGATGGCGGGTTCGCCATCCTTCTTGCGTTGGATTTGGGGGAATGATGCGGTTCGGATAAGGTCGGTGCCGCGAAACACTCGTATCGCAAGTTTTCAAACCGACTCATCAGGACGGGGCTTTTCGGGCAAGGAAACCCCGCCTTTAACCGGCACAATCAAAATGCCGCCGATAGACGCTTGAATTGTCGGGCAAGAGGGCAGACATAGCCCCCGAAAGTTCGACGCCATTCCACGCGCCCGTTCAGGGTGCGGCTCAACCCTTTGATAACCTGAAACAGGAAGACAGCCATGACCATTTCCCTGATCCCGCTGCCCTACGCGCAGGACGCGCTCGAACCGCACATCTCTTCGAAGACCCTGGAAATCCACCACGGCGCCCACCACAAGACCTACGTCGACAAGCTCAATGCCGCCATCGAAGGCACCGAGAACGCCGGCAAGTCGCTTGAGGACATCACCCGCTCGGCTTCGGGTCCGCTGTTCAACAACGCCGCCCAGACCTGGAACCACGGTTTCTACTGGCACTCGCTGAGCCCCGAGAAGACCGCGCCGAGCGAAAGCCTGCTGGCCGCGATCAATGCAGACTTCGGCTCGCTCGACGCCCTGCTCGAAGCGCTTTCGAACGAAGCCGTCAACCACTTCGCCTCGGGCTGGGCGTGGCTGGTCGTCGACGGCGGCAAGCTGAAGGTCATCTCGACCCACGACGCTGGCACCCCGATCACCACCGACGTCAACCCGCTCATCACCATCGACGTCTGGGAACACGCCTACTACATCGACCAGATGAACAAGCGCCCCGCTTACGTGAAGACGGTGCTTGAGAACCTCATCAACTGGAAGTTCGCATCGGACAACTTCGATCGCGGCACGGTCTGGGCTTACCCGGCCTGATCCTGATCGGGTGGCGGCCGTAAGGCTGCTGTAACAAACTGAACCGGGCCGGGTCGCCGCTGCGAAGCGCGATCCGGCCCGCGGCATTTACGGCCTCTTCTTATCGGGAAAATCACTATGGATATCGGCTTCATCGGTCTCGGCGCCATGGGCAGCGCCATGGCGCGCAATCTGGCGGCGGCGGGGCACCGGGTGCGTGCCTGGAACCGCTCCGGCGGCGAAGTGGAGGGCGTCGAGATGGTAGCCTCCCCGGCCGAGGCCTTTGCCGGCGACGCGGTGCTGACGATGCTTTCGGAAGACGGCGCGATCCGTGAGGTCCTGCTGGACAGCGGGGTTCTGGACGCGGCGCCCGCAGGCGTGGTCCACCTCGTCTGCTCGACGATCTCGATCGCCTTCGCCCGCGAACTGGTGGAGCGCCATGCGGCGGCGGGTGTCGGTTATCTCTCCACCCCCGTGCTGGGCCGGCCCGACGTGGCGGCAGCGGGGCAGCTAAACATCATCCTTGGCGGTCCTGCCGAACTTGCCGAGCGGCTGGAACCGGTCTTCGCGGCGATCGCGGGCAAGGTCTGGGACATGGGCGAGGACCCTACGCTGGCCAATGCCGCGAAGATCGCCTGCAACATGATGATCACCATGGCCATCGAAGGCATGGCCGAAGCCGTCGTCCTGACCGAAGGCAAGGGGCTGCCGCGCGAGAAGTTCTTCGAACTGATGCTGGGCACGCTGTTCGGCAACCGCGTCTACCAGAACTATTCGGGCATCATTTCCGAGCAGCGCTACGAGCCGGGCTTCAAGGCGGTACTCGGCCTCAAGGACTTGCGGCTGGCCCGCGAACTGGCGGCGGAAACGGCGAAGGGAACGCAGGGCAGCCTGCCGATGCTCGATGCCGTCCACGCCCGCATGGGTGAGGCGATCGCGGCAGGCCACGCGGATCGCGACTGGGCGATCATGGCCGAACATACCATCGATACGGCTAAGGGCTGAGGAGTCGTTTGAAAATTCGCTTGAAGCGGATTTAAGCGGCACCGGCCCCTCAGCCCGACCGGCGCTCCCCGACTTCCAGCAGTTCGGGGTCGCCATCCAGCATGCGAGCGAGATCGGCGCGGGCGCGGGCGACGCGGCTTTTCATGGTGCCGATCGGGCAACCGGCAATCTCGGCGGCTTCCTCGTAGCTGAAGCCTGATGCGCCGACGAGCAGCACGGCCTCGCGCCGTTCGGGGGCGAGCTTCTGCAGCGCCGATTCCATGTCGCCGAGGTGCAGGGGGCCTTCCTGATCGGCCTCCATCACCAGCATGCGCTCAACCGCGCCCTCGTCGAGGTCGGTCTGGCGTTTGCTCTTGCGCAGTTCGGACAAGTAATGGTTGCGCAGGATGGCGAACGTCCAGGCGCGCATGTTGGTCCCGGCGGTGTAGCGGTCTCGCGCGGTCCAGGCCTTGATCGCGGCTTCCTGCACAAGGTCGTCGGCGAAGTCGGGCCTGCCCGAAAGGCCGCGCGCAAAGGCGCGCAAGTGCGGCAGGACGGTCAGCAGTTCCCGGCGGAATTCGTTATCCTCGGGGCGTGGAATGCTGGGATCTGGACGCTGTTCGCGGGGAGGGGGCGTGCCGGTATCGTCAGGCATCATCCGCCCCGTCCAGCTTCTTGAGGAGATCCTTGAAGCTGTCCGGGAGGGGTTCGTCCACCACGGAGTTGTAGAGCTTCCTCAACCCTCCCGCCCAGCCGGGTTCGCCATCCCTGCGGATGTCCGGCGGGAGACCGGGCCTCGCCGCATCGCCGGAATTTTCGGCGATCGGGCGAGCAGCGCCTTGTCCATCGGGTTGATTCAACTCAGAACTCCATTGCAACCTGAACACTTGCTTGCTGGCCGGGAGCGGGTCAAGTGTCATGCTGCAATCGCAGTGCATGTGCCGTCGGGGCAGACCGATCCGCTGTCCTATCGCCGGCAAGGCAACCGAACGTCGTTTTCGCTGGAACAATCGAGGCCGGTCTTGGTTCCATTTCCTACAAAGTCTTGTCCCGGGCGGCCTTGCGAATGGCCTGGAGCATGGCGATGCTCTTGAGGAACGATTCGGTTCGGCTGAAATGGCGTGGATTTCCGGTGATTGACCAGGCTTTGCTCGACAGGGTCCAGAAGCAGGCGTGGTTTCACAAGTATCCGCGCGGCTGGCCCTTCCTGCTTTTCATCATTGCTTCGATCACAACGGCGGTCTCCGTCATGGCGATCGAGCGCGCCGACCGGCAGACCCGGCAGGTCGAGCTGGACCGCAATCTTACCGAGATCGCGTCCGCGCTGCAGCGCCGCGCTACCGAGAATATCGCGCTGCTGCGCGCCGGCGCCGCGCTGTTCGCCACGCAGGAGCAGGTGAGCGCCGCGAAGTTCCGTTCCTTCGCGGAAGACCTTCAGGGCAGGGGCGATCTCTACGGCTCGCTCGGCATGGGCTGGGCGCCGCTGGTGCCGGTCGATCGCCTGTCCGCGCTGGAGCTTTCGGTCCAGAATAGCGAAAAGCCGGATTTCCTGGTCTATCCTAGGCCCGACCTTTCACGACGCAGCGCGGCGCCCATCGTCTACCTGGAGCCGGACGACGGCACCAACCGCACGGCGATCGGTTACGACATGCTGTCGGAGGAAGTGCGCCGCGCCGCGATGGAGCGGGCGATGAAGCTGGGCAAGCCAGTGGCGTCCGGCAAGGTCCATCTCGTGCAGGACGTCAGCAACCGCCAGCAGACGCCAGGCTTCCTGATCTACATGCCGGTCATCGCCCCGCGCTCGGGCGGGCAGGTTAAGGGCTTCGTGTTCAGCCCGTTCCGTGCGGAAACCTTCCTGGAGTCGGCCAGCGAACTCTATCGCAACAACAATATCGACGTGGCCGTATATGACGGCGCGGTCGAGCCGGACTCCCTGCTGGCGGAGCGCCATGCGGAAGGTTCGGCCGAACCGCAGATGCAGCGGCGGATAGACCTGGGCAGCCATACCTGGGTGGTCGTCATCAGCGACCGCAAGAGCGGCGTGCTCTCCACCGCCTCGCGCATCACGCTGTTCTTCGGCGCGCTGGCCTCGCTGATGGTCATGGCGATCGGGCGGCTCATCACCCGCCGCGCCGCCGAAGACCGCATGGTGCTGGAATGGCTCCAGAGCCAGGCCGCGATCCGCAATTCGCTGACTCGCGAACTCAATCACCGGGTGAAGAACACCCTGGCCAACGTGCTCTCGATCGCCGCGCTCACCCGCAGGCGCGCCAGCGATATAGACGACTTCACGGAAAGCCTCACGGCCCGCATCCGGGCGCTTTCCGCGACGCATGACCTGCTGTCCCAGTCGGACTGGACCCATGCCATTCTCGGCGATGTCGTGCGATCGGAACTGGCGCCCTACATGGAAGGGAACGAGCGCCACGTCGAACTGTCCGGGCCGGAAATCCGGCTGGCCCCGAACGACGCCATGTCGCTTGGCCTCGCGATCCACGAACTGGCGACCAATGCGGCGAAATATGGCGCCCTCAGCAGCAGCGGCGGCCGCATCCATGTCAACTGGACGCTCGATACGCCGGAACTCGCCTCGCTCGACTGGCGCGAGGAGGGCGGTCCCCCGGTTCGCGAGCCGGTGAAGCGCGGGTTTGGGCGCGATCTGATCGAGAAGATCGTCGCGCACGAGCTGAAGTCCGAGGTCGATCTGCGCTTCAATCCGGGCGGCGTCGAGTGCCGCCTCAAGGTGCCGGTTCGCGCGAGCCGCGAATTCGCGCTGCGGACCGAGCGGAAATGACGGCACCTTTCCTGCTCGCACGCGGCATTTAGGAAAACTTAGGCGAATCTTCTGTAGAGATGAACGTCTGTTCATCGAAGGGAATGGGTGGTCGCCGAGGAGGGCGGGCGCCCATCGGAGGGGATGGGAATGGATGCGCGTAGCTGGGATCGGCATATCGTCGAACGCAGGATTGCATGCCGGGCGAGCGGGCAGGATGCCCCGGTCTTTCTTTACGACCTGTCGGCCGGGGGCTGCATGGTGGAATTTTCCGGTGATGCGCCGGAAAAGGGGCAGCGGCTGGAACTGGACCTGTGCCGCGATCAGGTCGTGCCGGGCGAGATCGTCTGGCAGGTAGCGGGCTGCGCGGGGGTGCGTTTCCTTTCCCCGATCCATGACGCACTCGTGCGCCATCTCGGGTTTCAGGCGCCTCCCTACACGCTCGATAAGCGTTTTGTTCAGGACCGGCGTTTTGTTCAGGACTGGCAGGGCCCGCGCGATCGCTTCGGCCGCCACTTGCCGCCGCTGGGCGCCGGAGAACCGCGCGGCGCGCGCCGGGCATGAAAAAGCCCGCCGGTGATCCGGCGGGCTTTTTCCTCAGGCATTATTTGCAGGTTCAGCCGAGCGGCTTGCTCGACCCGAAGAACAGGGCCTGGCTGATCGCCGCGCGCACGGTGGCTTCCTGGAAGGGCTTGGTAACCAGATAAGTCGGCTCGGGCCTTTCGCCGGTCAGCAGGCGTTCGGGATAGGCGGTAATGAAGATCACCGGCACGTCGCCGAACTTCAGCAGGTCTTCCACCGCTTCTATGCCCGAACTGCCGTCCGCGAGCTGGATGTCGGCCAGCACCAGCCCGGCGGGCGAGCGTTCGAAGATGTCGAGCGCCTGGGCATGGGTGGCGGCCGTGCCGACCACGCGGTGACCGAGTTCGCTGACCAGCCCTTCGAGCTGCATCGAGATCAGCGGCTCATCCTCGATGATGAGAACGTCGGTCGTGCTCTCGCTCTCGATCTCGAGGATCGCCTGGGCGACAAGGGCGTCCACGTCCTCGGGCGAGACCGCGAGGATGCGCGCGGTATCCTCGCGCGAGAATTCCTCGACAGTGGTGAGCAGCAGCGCCTGGCGATGGGTGGGCGCGATCGTGGCGAGGCGGGTCTGGGCCGCCTGTTCGTGCTGGCCGCCTTCGGCCAGGCCCGGTTCCTCGACATGGCCGGTCGCCCAGATCCGCGTGAAGGCACCATAAAGCGCGGCGCGGCTATGGGCGATATCCTCGCGCAGGACCTTGTCGGCCAGCGCGGCTTCCAGAGTGGCGCGGACATAGGCATCGCCCGAATGCTGGGATCCTGTCAGCGCACGGGCATAGCGGCGCAGATAGGGCAGCTGGATGGCGATCTGGTCAGAGACGGACATCGAAATTCCTCGGCTCGTGGGAAGTCGGCTTCCCGTGTTTTCCCGTATTCATGACATCGGTGGCCCGCTTCCCCTCCCGAATTGACATCGATTTCTGACGTCACAACAAGAGCAGGGCAACCTCAAAATTTTTCGCGAACAGCCGGTTTCGACGGGAACCAACCGGGCGATAGTCCGTTTGGTCGATGTCACCACTGGCTCCCCCACCCCCCGCAAACCAGTGGTGACCCGATCCCGGAGGCCTCCGTTCACCGCAGAGTGGACGGAGGCCTCAAAGTTTACGGCGCCGTGATGTTCCCAGCATGAACGAAAAAATTCATTCGGTTGCGCCGAAAATCGCGCGTCCGGCTCGTTCTGTCTTGTATTGAACGCAGGAAATCGCGGGAAACCGGTGCTCGCAGGTGCTGGTCTTGTGTGGGCACCGGACCATACCGGGAACTTTGTGTGCATTAGTCGCGTTTGCCAATTCGACGGATCATGAAACGTGATCAGCCAAGGAGGGAACGCAATGTCCGCAGCAACCGAAACCAGCGCTGGAACCGAAACGCTTCAGGCACAAGCGCCTGTGGCCGCCCTCAGCGACCGGGATTTCAAGCGGGCTCTCGCCGAGGTAGCCCCGCACCTTCGCGCTTTTGCACGCGGCCTCTGCGGTTGCCGTGATCGCGCCGACGATCTTGCGCAGGAAGCCATGCTCCGCGCCTGGGCCGCGCGTGAACGCTATGCCGCCGGCACCAATTTCAAGGCCTGGACCTTCACGATCCTGCGCAATCACTTCTACAGCGAAGCGCGCCGCGCCCGCTTCCACGGCGAATACGACGAACTGGCCGCCGAGCGCATCCTGCGCGCCGAAGCCAGCCAGGAAAGCGCCGTCGAACTGGCCGATGTGCTGCGCGCCCTGACCGCCATTCCCGAGACCTATCGCGAAGCGCTGATCCTCGTCGCCGCCGGCAATCTTTCCTATGAGGAAATCGCCCGGATCTGCGGCATCGCCCTCGGCACCGTGAAGAGCCGCATCTGCCGCGCCCGCGCGATGCTCTCGAAAGTCATCGAATCCGGCCAGCTCCCGGATTTCCGCCACAACTTCGTGCTGACCGGCGAAGCGATCGACGCTTTCTTCGGCGAACTGGTCAAGATCGCCAATGCGGACGAACGGGATGCCGTCGCGGCCTGATCGCATGACTTCCGGCGCGGCTTCAGGAACCCTTGTGCCTTGGCCGCGCTAGCTTCTCCGGGCGCGAGGATCCTCATAGTCGAGGACGAATTCCTGGTAGCCCTGCAATTTGAAGACATACTCGCGGAAGGCGGCCATGCCGTGCTCGGGACGCTTCCCGATGCGGCTTCCGTGGCCGACCTCGCGGAAGCGCCCGATGTCGCGCTGGTCGATCTCAACTTGCGGGACGGGCTGACGGGTCCTTCGGTCGCGCGCGACCTCGCCAGCCGTTTCGGCGCCAGGGTGATCTACGTCACCGCCAATCCCGGCCAGATCGACAAGCCCGCGGCAACGGCCGTCGGCATCGTCCAGAAACCGTTCTCGCGGCAGGCCATCCTCGCCGCGATCGCTTATGCCATGGCCGGTGGCTGCGGAACGGATAGGCCTGCCGAACTGGAGCCGCTGGCCCAAGCCTGATCCAGGCCCTGACCCAGACTGGAAAACGTGGTAAGAGGCCGGGCGCAAACAGTTTCCGCAACGGTTTACAGCGCCAGCAGGGAGCCGATCATGCCTCGCAGCCTCTCGCCTTCGTCGTTCCGCCTTTCGCTTCTCGCTCTTTGCGGGGCCGTCGCCGCTGGCGCCTCGACACAGATACAGGCCCAGATTCCGGGCGGGCTCACGTCCGCCTTGCCCGACGTTGCATCCACCGGGGCGGGTAATGCCGCCGGGGTGCTGAGTTACTGCATGAAGCAGAAACTGGTCGATTCCGTGGAAGGCAATTCGGTCTACGGCCTGCTTGCGAAGAAGCCGGAAGTCGCCGAGCAGTCCGACGCCTTCAAGACCGGTTCCACAGGCACACTCCTCAGCAGCGGCAGCGCGCCGTTCTCGCTGGACAAGGCGCCCAAGTCGGTCCGCAAGACGGTCTGCAACATGGTTCTCAAACAGTCCCGCTCGTTTATTTGAAAATCCGCCCTTGGCGGATTTTAGCGGCACCGGTCCACACCCCCACCCGACCTCCCATCAGGATACACTCGTGGGAGGTCGGGTGGGGGCGCCTGAATCCAACTGGGGCCGGTGCCGCAATTTCTTAAAGAACGAGTAAGGGCGCGGAGGGGCTGGCCTCCGCGCCCCCTGGGAACACGGTCGCGCGATCGACGAGGGATTCAGACCGCGCCTACCTCGTGCTCGCCAGCTCTTGAGGGATCGATGGTGCCGCCGGTCGCCAGCTTGAACAAGCCGGTAATGCCGACATCCGAAGTCCAGACTTCGGCATCGTCCACCTCGAAACGCAGCATGACGATCGAGGGATCAGCCTTGCCTTTGGGGAACCACGCTTCCACGGCGTTGCTCCAGTGCCTTTCGCGCACGGCGGGATCGGTTTCCTCCACCAGCGTTCCGGCCAGGCAGGCGAATACGTCGTGGCCCTTGGTCATGACCTGCCCCATCGCACGGCCGCCGCCGCCGATGCGGTTGTCGCGCTTGCAGAAGAACCACACCGCATGATGCGCTTCCTTGTCGAGCAGCGCGGTCATCGGTTCGGCATGGCCATGCGCCGCGTCGAGCTTGATCATCATGAACGGACTGGCGGCGAAGGCTTTCCAGAACCTCTCGCGGACGTGGCTTTCCATGGCAGGTTTCCTCCTGGTTATTAACGAAGCCCAATCGTTAACAAAGCAACGCCGCCAAGCCCCCGGATGTTCCCGGGGGCTTCAGCTGGCGTTCATTCCTTTTCGTCGCCCGGCTTCTGGTGGGCCGCGAGCGAAAGTTCGCGCGGTTTGCGGCGTTCGAAGGTCTGCGCCATCTCGCGCTCCGCCTTTGCCGAAAGCGTCTCGGCGGCGGAGGGGAACATCTCTTCCTCTTCCTCGTCGATATGGTGCAGGTAGCGGTGGCGCATGTCCTTGAACTTCATCAGCCAGGCGCCGGAGCTCATGTCGATATCGAGCAGCTCGCCCAGGAAATCGTCGATCTCCTTGTGCTCGGAAACCGAATGGCGCGCTTCGTCGCGCAAGTCCGGGCAGGCGAGCATCGTCGCGTAGAGGGCTTCTTCCTCCGCCGCCGCATGGGCCTGGAGTTCACGGCGCAAGGCTTCGAACAGTTCGCGGCGTTCCTTGCTGTCGCCCTGGGTCTCGCCGAGGCGGGCCAGCATGTCGCGGTGGCGGTCGTGGTCTTCCTTCAGATCCTGAAAAATACGGGCATCGGCCATGGTGTCGCTCCTTCCTGGGGCAATTTGTATCGAACTGGTCGTATCGAACTGGAACGGGCGCCGCGCGGCAGGGTTCCGCGCCGCGCCTCACGGCGGCACAACTTCGCGGCCTGTCGTGCGTTGCCTGATACGGATGCCCGCGGAGCCGTTTCGCACCGTCCCGGGCGATCAGCTCAGGCCATCAGGGAGCCACGATGCCGCGCCTCGTCTTCGCCGAAGGAAACGAACCGGGGATCACCCGCAAGCCGATCCGCCGCAGCGGCGAGGGGCCGATCAGGTGGGCCTATTTCGACCCCGACGGCGCGCGCATCAAGGACCGCCAGGAGATCGACCGGCTCAACCGCATCGCCCTGCCGCCTGCCTATGTCGATTGCTGGTTCTCGCCGAAGCCCGAAGCCCATCTCCTCGCCACCGGCTTCGACGCGCGGGGCCGCAAGCAGTATCGCTATCACCCGGACTGGCGGGCGGACCGGGATGCCCGCAAGTTCGACCGCTGCGCCGATTTCGGCCGGGCCTTGCCGGAATTGCGCCGCCGGGTGGCGGAAGATCTGGTCCTGTCGCGCCTCTGCCGGGAACGGGCGATCGCCTCGGTGGTGGCCCTGCTCGACAGTGCCGCCATGCGGATCGGCAATGAGCGCTATGCCGAGCAGAACCGCAGTTTCGGCGCCACGACCTTGCGCGGGCGCCATGCCACGCTGAAAGGGCGCACCCTGAAACTGCGCTTTCGCGCCAAGCACGGCAAGCTGCGCGAGATCCTGTCCAGCGACCGCGCGCTGGTGGCCTGCGTGCGCAAGATGCAGGATCTGCCGGGGCAGCACTTGTTCCAGTATATGGACGAGGAGGGCTGCGCCTGTCCGGTCGGCTCGCAGGACGTGAACGACTATCTGCACGAGACCATGGGCGAGGACTTCTCGGCCAAGGACTTCCGCACTTTCGCCGCCAGCACTCTGGCTTTCGCGCGGATCTGGGAAAAGCCCGATATTAGCCTGAAGGCGATGCTGGCCGATGTTGCCGAGCACCTCGGCAATACCCCGGCGATCGCCCGCAAGTCCTACGTCCACCCGGCGCTGATCGCCTGCGTGCGGGGAACCGAGCCGGTGCCGGACCTGCCGGAAAACCTGCCGCGCCGCACCCGCTGGCTGGCGCGCGAGGAGCGCGGGTTGATCGCCTTTCTCGACGCAGCGCCTCCGGCGGCCAGCTGGGATTAGCGGGGAGGGTGGTGAGGGAGGCGGATCAGCCAAACTCAGCCCCATCCCCTACCGTCATCCTGAACTTGGTTCAAGATCCATCGCGCCGATCGAACCGCCGTCGATGGTCAGAAATGGATCCTGAACCAAGTTCAGGATGACGTCGGAGTTATTAAGGAGACGGTGGGGCAGGTCGCTCTCCGCCCTCAACCCTTGCGCAAGCGCCCGATCGCCGCGCGGACTTCGCGTTCGCCGTAAGGCTTGGTCACGACCGGAACCCCCTTGAACGCACCGGAAACGAGCGCGCGTTCGCCGTAGCCGCTGGCGAAGATGAAAGGCACGCCGCGCTCCAGCAGCGCTTGCGCCACCGGTTCGCTGGTGTCCTTGCCGAGATTGACGTCGAGCATGGCAAAAGACACGCCGCCGCCGTCGACCACTTCCATGGCCGAATGGACCGATCCCACGATCCGGCAGTCGTTGAAGCCCAGGCCGCGCAGGACGTCTTCGACTTCCATGGCGATGATCACGTTGTCCTCGACGATCAGCGCGATCCCGTCCTGAAGCGTGCCCGCCAGATCGGCGGCTTCGGGCACCTCGGCGGTGGGCCTATGTTCGGAGGGGCTGGGCGTCTCGAAGCTGGCGATGTGATCCGCCGGTAGCAGGAACAGCGCCTTGAGGCCTTCGCTGGGGAAGACCACCGAGGCGGAACCGCCCAGTTCGTGCGGAATGGTGCGTTCGATGATGGTGGAGCCGAAGCCGCGCCGGGTCGGCGGCTTGACGGTCGGGCCGTCCGCCTCGCGCCAGTCGATCTCCAGCGAGCCGTCGTCTCCGCGATCGAGCGTGATGGTCACCGTTCCGCGCGAGTCCGAGAGGGCGCCGTACTTGCAGGAATTGGTCATCAGCTCGTGGAACACCAACGCCAGCGTGGTGAAGGCGCTGGGCGCCACGAGCGCGTCGGGGCCGTCGATCACCACGCGGTCGGCACTGTCGCTGGCATAGGCGGCGGCTTCGGTGCGGATCAGGTCGTAGAGCGAGGAGGGCGTCCAGTCCTTCTGCGTCACCTGGTCGTGCGCGCGTGCGAGGGCGTGGATGCGGCTGCCGACGATCTCCGCGAAATCGTCGATCGTGGCGGCGCCTTCCTTGCTCTGGGTGACGAGGCCGCGGATCAGGTTGAGAATGTTGCGCACGCGGTGATTGAGTTCCGCGATCAGCATGTCCTGCTGGCGGGTCGCCTGCTCGCGCTCGACATGGGCGGCATCGGCCAGGCGCAGCACCACTTCGAGCAAGGTGACGCGCAGCGCATCGGCGGCAAGCGTCTCTTCCTCGGTCCAGGGGCGGGACTGGCCGCGCCGTTCTTCCTTCCAGATCTCGAAGCTCTTGCGCGGGGTAAGCCGCGCGCCGTTGGGGCCGAGTTCGATCGCCTTTTCGGGATTGCCTGCCCAGCTCACCTCGCGCACCTGCTCGCGGCGGAACAGCACGATATAGTCGCGCGGGGTGCGGCTGACGGGCAGGGCGAGCAGACCGGCGGCGCGGTCCGCCCATTCCTGCGCGGGCGAGAAGACCGCACCGATCGCATCGGTGGACCACACGGTGCTGGCGCCCGCAGTATTGAGGAACCGCGCCAGTTCGGAAAACTGCGCTTCGGCGGGGGTATGTCCGTGGCTGACGAAGCGCCCGTCCACCCAGCCGATGATGCCGTCGAACGGGATCACCCGGCCGATCGATTCCGAGAAATCCTCGAAGGCTTCCAGCAGCGATCCACCGGCAGCCACGCGCGACATCATCTCGTCATGGAGACGCATCGAGGCGGCGCGCAACTCCAGCGCGAAATCGGTTTCCTTCTGCTCCAGCAGATAGGCGAAGAACTCGCCGAACAGTTCGCTGGCCGTGCGCACCGAATAGGACAGCGTCAGCGGCGAATAGTGATGGCAGGCGAGCAGGCCCCAGAGCTTGCCGCGCCGCATGATCGAGACCGACATCGATGCCTTCACGCCCATGTTGCGCAGATATTCTATATGGATCGGAGAGACCGCGCGCAGGCCCGACATCGACAGGTCCAGCGGATCGCCGTTGGGGTCGGTCGCCGGGTGGATCGGCACGGTGGGATCGTCCACGTCGCTGATGATGCGCAGCAGGTTGCGGGTATAGAGGCGGCGGGCCTGGGCGGGAATGTCGGAAGCCGGGAAATGCTGGCCCTTGAAGCTGTCGACCATGCCGTTGAGGCTTTCGGCGATCACTTCGCCCGCGCCGTCGTTGTCGAAGCGGTAGACCATGACCCGGTCGAACCCGGTCAGCCCGCGCAAGTGGCGCGCGGCGCTGGTGCAGAGCTGCTCGATCGAGGTGGACTGGCGCAGCCGGTCGATCATCGGGCGCACATAGCTCACGAAATCGCGGCGGCGGCCGCCTTCGTGGGGCTCGATCTCCAGCACGTAGGAGCGGCCCGAGACGTGGACGGCCATGTCGAACAGCCGCCCGTCGCCGCGCAAGTCCACTTCGAAGATCCGCTCCACCGTGCTGGCGCCGCCCAGCACCTGCAGGCGCGTGCGGATGTCGTGCATGGCGTCGGGAGACAGGAACTGCATGGCGGGCAGGCCCACCATGTCGCGCGGGGACGCGCCGAACAGGTCCTCGCAGTTCACCGAGACGTGGTTGATGATCCAGTCGCTGGAGAACGAGAGCAGCCAGCCGAAGCTCTGGATCCGGCCGATGACGTGGATCGGTTCGAGATCGCAGGTGCTCAGATCCACCGTGTGCATGGCGTCAGCCACGGGCGCCGCCGTGCCACCGAGGCGCCGCAGCGTCACCTGCCCGCAATGACGCCTCCAATTCCAGCCGCAATTCCAGAAGCAGGTCGGCGGGGCGGGCTGTCATGTCCTCGGTCTGCATTCGGGATTCGCCTTGAAAAGTAGTATCTGCAAGCAGTTGGCAAACGGGGGAGAAGCGCGCGCAACCGCGCACGAGCCCCCGCTTAGGGCATTCCAACGCGGGCGAAAGAGAAATGTTCCTCAGGAACGTAGCGGCCTCTCCGCCCCCCGTCTGTTCATTTCTGTACACTTGTCGCGGGAACCCTCGGCGGCCTGCCGCATTGTCTGCCTTGCGGCGCGGCATCCGGCGCGCATGCAAGGTGATCGATCTATCAGGGAGCCGGTGAAAAATGGCGTCACATGCGAGCCAAGAGCAAAGCGATCTCCTGGCGGCGCTGCGGCCCACTGACTTCGCCCGCCTGGAGCCGCACCTTTCCGAAGTGGCGATGCGCGCGGGCGACGTGATCTACCGGCCGGGCGACACCGTGGAATATTGCTATCTACCGCGCGGTGCCTCGGTCTGCTCCTACTTCGTGGAACTGGACAGCGGCATGTCGGTGGAAACGATCCTGGTCGGCCGCGAAGGCGCGCTGGGCGGGGTGGTGAGCCATGGCAGCCTGCCGGCCTATGCGCGTGCCAGCGTGCTGCACGGCGGCCTGTTCTGGCGCGTTCCCACGCGGCAGATGGACGAGGTGAAGAGCGCCTCGCCCTCGGTGGCGAACCTCTTCGCGCGCTATGCCGATTGCATGATGGCGCAAGTGTTCCAGTCGATCGCCTGCAATGCGGTTCACACCATCGAGGAACGCGCCGCCAAGTGGCTGATCGCCGCGATCGACAGGATCGGCCGCAACGACGTGACGATGACCCAGGAGCAGCTCGCATCGATGATGGGCATCGGCCGCAGCTATGCCAGCCGCGTGCTCCAGCGCTTCAAGCGCGAGGGGCTGGTGCGCACCCGGCGCGGCGGCATCAGCATCTCGGACCGGGAGGCCCTGCGCGGCAAGGCCTGTTCCTGCAACGAGCATGTCGCCGCCCATTTTTCCAAGGTGCTGGCCGGCGTCTATCCGGGCGATCCGCAATAATCTCTCGATCATGACATCCATTGTGGTTTCGATGTCGTGAAATCGACATCGAAATGACATCGATATTGCGCTCAATTGACATGAAGCGCCCCTAGCAACGCCCCTGCGAATGTCGAAAGAACAGGGGCATCAACCATGACTGACAGGCTTCCCGCCAACGGCTATACCGACGGCGACGTCGATACCAATCCCACCAACGAGCGCTCGCTCGAAAGCATGGCGGCAGAGCGCTACTCGCGCCGCCAGGCCCTGTTCCGCGGAGCAGGCGCCACCACCATGGCCTTCATGGGCACGGCGCTGCTTGCCGCTTGCGGCGACGACGACAACGAGAACAGCGTCTCCGTCAGCGCCGGGGCCAATGCCGCCACCAGCGCGGGCCGCGTCGTCACGCTGACGGGCAGCCCCGAGAACGGCTATGCCGGTTACAGCACGGCCTGGGCGCAGACTTCGGGCACCACGGTCGAACTGACCGGCTCCGGCTCCACCGTCAGCTTCATCGCCCCTGCCGTCAGCGCGGCGACCGACCTGGTCTTCACTTTCTCGGCCACCAGCGTCACCGGCGAAATGCGCGCCGCCACCACGACCGTGCGGGTCTCGCCGGGCGTGCTCGGCTTCACCGCCGTCGCCCACAGCCTTGCGGACGTGGTGAAGGTTCCCACCGGCTATTCGGTGACGATCATGACCCGTCTGGGCGATCCGCTCGCTACCGGCGTCTCCGCCTATGCGAACGACGGCACGGACGGCAACTTTGCCCAGCGCATCGGCGACCACGGCGACGGGCTGCATTTCTTCGGTCTCGCAGCCGCGGGCGGCCGTGACGACAACAGCTCCACGCGCGGGCTCATGGTGCAGAACCACGAGAACCTGAACGTCCAGTACCTTCATCCGAACGGCCCGACCAACGTCTCCACCGGCCCGCGTCCCGCGGCAGAGGCCATCAAGGAGATCGAGGCGCACGGCGTTTCGGTGTCGGAATACGTGGATGCGGGCAGCCGCAAGTGGTCCTATGTGCCCACCAGCACCTACAACCGCCGCATCACCCCGAACACGCCGATGAGCTTCCACGGTCCGGCCGCCGGTTCGGCGATGCTCGTGACGGCCTATTCCACCAACGGCACGGCCGGTCGCGGCACGATCAACAACTGCGCCAACGGCATGACCCCCTGGGCCACCAACCTCACCTGCGAGGAAAACTGGGCCGGTTACTTCCGCCGCGACACGGCCGACGATGCCAAGCGCAGCGTCCGCGAGATGACTTCGCTCGCGCGCTTCGGCGTGACCAGCCGTACCGGCAACTATGCCTGGTCCTTCGCGGACTCCACCGATTCGCTCTACACCAAGTGGAACGCCACGATCACCGGCGCCACGGCGGCGGAAGACTATCGCAACGAGCCGAACCAGTACGGCTGGGTGGTCGAGATCGATCCCTACGATCCGGCTTCCACGCCGCGCAAGCGCACGGCGCTGGGCCGCTGCGGCCATGAAGGCGCCTTCGTGCGCGCCGTGAACGGCCAGAAGCTGGGCGTCTACATGGGCGACGATTCGCGCCGCGAATACCTCTACAAGTTCGTGTCCTCGGCTACTTATGCCGCTGCCGACGCGGCCAGCACCAGCCGTCTGGCCATGGGCGACAAGTACCTCGACACCGGCACGCTCTATGTGGCGAAGTTTAACGCCGACGGCAGCGGTCAGTGGCTGCCGCTGGTGTTCGGGCAGGTGCCGAACCGTCCGGCCGCAGGCACGACGCCGGAATATGTCTTCGCCGACCAGGCCGACATCCTCGTCAACACCCGCCTTGCCGCCGACGCGGTGGGCGCGACGCCGATGGACCGCCCGGAATGGACGGCGGGCAATCCGGTGACCGGCGAGATCTATCTCACGCTCACCAACAACAATGCCGCCGGACGCCCGCTGACCGGGACCGATGCCGCCAACCCGCGTCACTACAACGACCCGAAGGGCGCCTCGAATTCGGCCCAGTACGGCAACCCCAACGGCCACATCGTCCGCCTGCGCGAAGACGGCGACACCACTGCCGCCACGACCTTCAAGTGGGACATCTACCTGTTCGGCGCGGATGCCACCGACGCCGGTGCCAATGTCAACGTCTCGGGCCTGACGGTCGACAACGACTTCTCCAGCCCGGACGGCGCCTACTTCTCGCGCAGCACCAATGCGGCAGGGCAGTTCAACCCGGTGCTCTGGATCGAGACCGACGACGGCGCCCTGACCGACCGCACCAACTGCATGCTGCTGGCCGCGATCCCCGGCCGCGTCGGGGACGGCGGTGCCAAGACGATCACCAATACCGGCTCGAACGGCGCCACCGCCACCCAGGCTACCGTGGTCGGCGCGCCGGCAACGGCAGCCAACTTGCGCCGCTTCCTGGTCGGCCCGGTCCAGTGCGAGATCACCGGCATCGACTCGACCCCGGACGGCCGCACGCTGTTCGTCGGCATCCAGCACCCCGGCGAGGACGGCACCCCTGCCGCGCCGTCGAGCCACTGGCCCGACAGCCAGGCCGGTACGCCCGGCGCCACCGTGCGCCCGCGCTCGGCGGTGATCGCGATCACCAAGGATGACGGCGGCGTCATCGCGCTCTGATCGCCAGACCAGTCCATACGGGAAGGGCGCGCCTGCGGGTGCGCCCTTTTCCATTTGTATCGCAGGGGCGTTGCGCCGACCCCGCACTGCGGCTGGAAACCACTTTGCCAATGGCTTAATGAACAGTCCTGTTGATAACAGGAGAGGCCACGTGAAAGAGACGGGCACCAAGACGGCCACGCTGACAGCCAGGGACATGGACGAGGAACGCCTCGCCACTTATCCCACCACCGCCTTCCTCTCGAAGGACTACCTTCAGGCGGAAAAGAAGCTGCTCTGGCCCAAGGTCTGGCAGATGGTGGAGCGCGAGAGCGACCTGCCCAATCCCGGCGACTGGATGACCTACGACGTCGCCGACGAATCGATCATCGTGCTGCGGGGGGATGATGGCACGCTGAAGGCCTTCCACAACGTCTGCCCGCATCGCGGCCGCCAGCTCGTCTCGGTGCCCGCCATGCTGCCCGGCAAAGTCCACGATGTGCGCGGCAACAATCGCCGCAATTTCATCTGCGGCTTCCACGGCTGGACTTTCGACCTGGACGGGAACAACACCTACATCCTCGACCCGCAGGACTGGCACAACAAGCTGACGCCCGAGATGACCTGCCTGTCGGACGTGCAGGTCGATACCTGGGGCGGCTACATCTACATCTCGATGGACCCCGATGCGGTGCCGCTGAAGGAATGGATGGGCCGCGCGGGCGAGATCCTCGATCACTTCGACCTTGCGGGCATGCACTACAAGTGGCGCCAATGGGCGATCTACGACTGCAATTGGAAGACCGCGATCGAGGCGTTTCTGGAGCCCTATCACGTCGCCGGGACGCATACGCAGCTCCTGGCCTATGGCGATTACTACGCGCTGTCGAAGCAGTACGGCCTTCACTCCGTCTCCAGCTACGACACCCGCGATGCCAAGTTCCAGATGAGCGAAAGCGCCGGCACCACCCGCGCCGGCAAGGGGGATGACGCCCGCGTCTCCACGTACGAACTGATCCGTGAGAACTACGAGACGGTGAACTATTCCGCCTCCACCGAAACGCTGGTCAACGCCGCCAGCCGTCTGGTGGACGAGCTTCCGGAAACCGCCACGCCGGGCGAGATCATCGCTCATTGGCTGAAAAGCGCCAAGGCCGACGATGCCGCGCGCGGGGTGGTCTGGCCGGAAGTCCCGCCGGAGATCAAGAAGGAGGGCGGCCTCGCCTGGGGCCTGTTCCCCAACCAGAACATCCTCCACGGCGAGACTTTCGCGCTCTGCTACCGCGTGCGCCCCTACGGCGACGACCCGGACAAGTGCATTTTCGAAAGCTACGCCCTCGAACGCTTCCCCGAAGGCGAAGCGCCGCAGACCGAATGGGTCTATGCCGATCCCATCGGCGAGAACTGGGGATCGGTGCTGGCACAGGACTTCTCGAACATGCAGTTCGTGCAGAAGGGCATGAAGTCGAGCGGTTTTCGCGGCCCGCTGCCCAATCCGCATCAGGAGCAGAAGGTCATCAATCTCCACCGCAACCTGGCGAACTTCATGGACGGCATGGGCGCGCCGAAGTTGCTGGATCTGGACTAACTCCGGCGGATCACGCCGCGCTGCGCGCCGGGGCCTTCCACCGCGAGAGGTCCAGGCCGCAGATCGCCTCCAGCGTTTCCACGTCCCGCGCATAGAAGTCGCGCAGCTGCTCGCGCAGGCTCGGTGCCAGCGGCGGATAGTGCATTTCGCGGGCGAGCAGCGAGCGCATGTTCTCGAACACCGGCTTGCCGCGCAAGGGACGGATCGTCTGCTTCAGCGGCGCCAGCGCCTTGCGCAGCGACAGGGGCAGGATCGCGGAGCGGCTGCTGTTCTCCTGCGCGAGTGCCAGTTCCGGGCGGAACACCGGGGGCACGCCGATATGCCCGGACACGGCCTCGACGATGCGCCGGGGCTGCACCCGCACGTCGTCGTAGAGGTAGATCAGGATCTGCTCGCGCGGGAACAGGTCGTACCACCGCGCGAGATGGCGGGCGTAGAGGCCGTCCTGGAGGAAGCGCGGATGGGGATTGTCGGGCGAGCGGAGATAGTCCTCGGGCGGCCCTTTCACGGTGCCACGGCGGAAGAACATCTTGTAGTCGGAATAGGCGCGTTCCACCGGGTTGCGCAGTTGCAGCACCAGGCGGACTTGCGGCAGGGCGCGGGCGATGCGCTCGGCGGCCAGCGGATGGGCCAGGTAGTCGGCGGATTTTTCGCCCATCACGATCCGGCCTTGCGCGGCGTCCTGGGCGCGGTGTTCGAAGAATGCGCGGTACCAGTCCTCGCCGCGATCGAATTCGCTGCTGAAGTAGTGCGGCTCGGGGTCGGGCATATGGATCGCGGGATTGTCCTGGAGGCGTGCCTGTATCCAGGTCGTGGCCGCCTTGACGGCGCCGATCACGATGAAGCGGGGTTGCCAGTCGGGAGCCTTCATCGGGTAGTCGTCTCCGGCATCGTCTCGGGCATCGTCTCGCGCAGGGCCTCGGCCATGCGCAGCATGTCCCGCGTCTCCAGCGTATGGTCGACCGGGAACATCAGGGTCCGGCGGCCCAGCGCCACGGCATTCGCCAGCGTGCCGTCGCGGCGGACGGGCAGGCCGTGCAGCGCCTCTTCGCGGCTCATGTCGGGGCAGGAGCCGCTGCCTGCCGGAATGCCGCGCGCCAGCAGACCGGCCAGCACCTTGCGGCGGCGTTCCTCGACTTGCTCTTCGGGGCCGTCGAGGCGGGCATAGAACTTGTACCAGGCATGGCCGATATGTGCGGGCGGATCGGGCAGCAGCAGGCCGGGCACGCCGGCGAGTGCGCCGAGCAGCGTTTCGGCATTGCGGCGCCGGGCCGCCAGCCAGCGCGGCAGCTTGCCGAGCTGACAGCGGCCGAGCGCGGCCTGCATCTCGGTCATCCGGTAGTTGGAGCCGGGACCGTCGTGGATATAGCGGAAGGCGCCCGGCGTACCGCCTGCCGCGCCTTCGGTGACCTTGCGGTAGCTCTTGCCGTGGTCCTTGAAGGCCCAGCCGCGCAGCCATGCTTCGGGGTCGCGCAGCAGCAGCAGCCCGCCTTCGCCGCCGGTCGACATGATCTTGTCGGTGCAGAACGAGAACGACGATGCCGCGCCGAACGAGCCGACCTGCCGCCCCTTCCAGGTGGCGCCGTGGGCCTGGGCGCAGTCCTCGATCAGGGAAAGGCCGTGTTCGTCGCAGATCCGCCCGAGCGCATCCATGTCGCAGGGCCAGCCGGCCAGATGGACGCAGATCACTGCCTTCGTGGCGGGCGTCACCAGCCGCTCGACCGAGGCGGGATCGATGTTCTGGCTGACCGGATCGACATCGGCGAAGACCGGCAGTGCGCCTACCGCCAACACGCAGCTGGCCGTTGCGAAGAAGCTGCGGGCGGGCACGATCACTTCGTGTCCCGGCCCGACGCCGAGCGCGCGCAGCGCCACTTCCAGGGTGAGCGTGCCATTGGCGATGCAAAGACCGCTGGGGTACTGCCCCTCCGGCATGCCGACGAAGCGGGCGAATTCCGCCGCGAAGGCGCGGTTCTGCTCGCCGTGGACGAGTGCGTTGACCTTGCCGGAGCGCAGGACATGGGCGACGGCCTCGATCTCGTCAGGCTCGTGCCGGGGCCAGAGGCTGCGGACCGGCTCGGGAGGCGAAGAGGAGGCAGCGGGAAGGATTTCCAGCGTCGGGGAGGAATCCTCGACTGCGGGCGTACTGGCCAGATTCACGGATGCGTTCTCCTCAAGCCTTTACCGGTTCGCCGGTGCCGTGCGGATGGATCAGGCTCTGGTTCTCGATCACCTCGAAACCGGCGCTGCCGCTGGGAACCTTGACGAGCGTATGAGTGATCCGCCGTGCTTCGGTATGGTCGCCCAGCTCCACCGCACGGGCGAGGCGGTCGATGCTGCGCGAGATGAAGGGCAGGGGGATCGGTTTGGACTGGGCCTCGAAGATGCCCTTGATACCGGAGGGAAGCTGCTCCTCGCAGATGTCGAACAGCTCCTCATAGAGCTTCTCGCCGGGGCGCAGGCCGACGAATTCCACCGGCACGTCGATCTCCGGCTGGAGGCCGTAGAGGCGGATCATGCGGTAGGCGAGGTCGACGATGCGCACCGCCTTGCCCATGTCGAGCACGAAGATCGTGCCGCGCTGGGAATTCTGGCTGAGCGCTGCCGAACTGCTCTGCAGGATCAGCTGCACCGCCTCGCGCACGGTCATGAAGAAGCGTTCGATATCGGGATGGGTCACCGTCAGGGCGCGGCCTTCGCGCAGCTGGCGGTGGAACAGCGGAACGATCGAACCGCTCGATCCCAGTACGTTGCCGAAGCGCACGGTCATGAAGCGCGGGGCCTCGGGATCGTCGACGCCGCACATGTCGAGCGCCTGGCTGTAGAGTTCGCCCACGCGTTTGGTGGCGCCCATCATGCCCACCGGGTTCACCGCCTTGTCGGTGGAGACCTGGACCATGGCCTTGGCCGAATATTCGCAGACCGCGTCGGCGACGATCCGGGTGCCGAGGATATTGGTATGGACCCCGGCGCAAGGGCTGGCCTCGACGATGGGCACATGCTTGAGCGCGGCGGCATGGTAGACGATCACCGGCCGGTGGCGCTCGAACACCCGGCGCACTTCGTCGCGCTCGCGGATGTTGCACAGCTCGGGCTGGATATCGAGATCGGGGTACTGCTCGCGCAGCTTCATCTCGATCGCGTAGAGGTGGTACTCGCTGTGCTCCACCAGCACCAGGCGCGAGGGGCGGAAGCTGGCGAGCTGCCAGCACAGTTCGCCGCCGATCGTGCCGCCGGCGCCGGTCACCAGCACGCACTTGCCGGAAATCTGGCTGGTGACCTGCTCGCCTTCCAGCGTGAATTCGTTGCGGCCGAGCAGGTCCTTCACGGAAAGCTCGTCCGGCGATGCGCCGTGGTTGCGCTGGAGGATATGGCTCCAGCCGTCGCGGATGCGCGAGAGTTCGAGGCCGAGATTGCGCGCGCGCGAGGTAAGGCGCGCCATCTCGCGGTTGGAAAGGTCGGTGCCGTCGTCGCAGGCGATCACCAGTGAGGGGCGGCGGCCCTGAAGCTCCAAGGTCTCGACCGCATGGGCCAGATCGTCGTGGCTGCCCAGCACGGGCACGCTGGCGATCTGTTGCAGGGTGTCGTTGTCGGCGGGCAGCAGGATACCGGTGACGAAGAAGCTGGGCGTGGTCTCGCGCTTGAGCATCTCGATGATCGAGAGCACCCAGTCGGGCGAGCCGACCAGCAGGGCGCCGCGCAGGTTCTTGCTGTCGACATGGGCGGGCAGCGCCTTGGCGGTATGGGTCAGTTTTTCACGCAGGGCGCGGCGGGCGCCGCGCACGAAGAACAGCGCGGTCATCGCGAAGAGCCACTGGGCCAGCGCGATTTCCATCAGCTGGCCGCGCTCGGCGCGAACGCCCGGCACGATCAGGATCGCCACCCAGGCCAGTGCGAAGGCGGGCAGGGTCAGCATGGCCAGCTGGATCGCATGGGAAAAGCTGAAGTAACGCCAAGACCGGCGATAGATGCCCGCCGTGTAGAACACCCCGATCACCACCAATGCGAAGGAGAGGATCGCGCCGAGATGCCCGTCGGACTTGGGAAAGCCCGTCTTGCCGATCAGTTCGAACGCCAGCGCCAGGGTCAGCGACAGGACCAGGAAGTCGATCGTCATCAGCACGGTGTTGCGGAACGTGCGCCGCAGGCTGAACTGGGACACCGAAGAACGCGAACGCGCGTTTGACGAACCGAACTTGCGTACCTTGAGGAACCTGTTCGCGGTGCCGACGGACATCGTGGCACTGCCTCCTGTAGCGGTATGACTCATCGCGTCGACCTTCTCAGCTGTTCGGGTCCGGTGCCGCAGCGCGGTGTCCTTCAGTCCCATTTTTCCCGGAACGCAGTTCCGCCGAGCCTGCCTTCATTTCCCTGGCCTTTTCGGCTCCGGCTCTTCCGCCCTGCCTTTTCGGGAGGGCATTTCCGGGGCTTTTTCGGGACCGGCAACAATGCTCGAAGGGCCGCATCCGACCTTCTTGTTCATGATCTATTGACCATTTCCGGCCCGCGCACTTGTGCATGAAGCCATCAACCGTAATTGCCGATACTCTTGCGAATAGGTCGCGGTTTCGACTGTCGGACAGGGCGCTGATCCAAAGGGAGCGGGCTTCGCCGTGCTGCCCCATCCCTTAATCGCCGCCGTTTATCTCGAAGGGCTATCAGCCGATTAGTCGCTTGCGATCAGCGGTTCGAGGGCCATCATTCAGGGCGACAAGGGATGGGGGCACTCACGCGGGGGCGTGGTGGCGGCCTCACGGCACCATCCGTCAGCCTGGGGCTCGATTACGCATGAAGATACTCGTCCTGTCCAGTCTGGCCTATTCGCTCACCAATTTCCGGGGCGCGCTGCTCCGGGAATTGAAGGCGAACGGGCATGAGGTCGTCGCCGTGGCGCCAGACAGCAACCCCGCCGTGGAGAGGGACCTCGCCGCCTGGGGCATCGGCCTGCGCATCGTGCCCATGGCGCGCACCGGCACCAATCCTGCGAAGGATGCGGCGCTGCTCTCCGCCTACGTGCGGCTGATGATGGCGGAGAAGCCGGATCTCGTGCTGGCCTATACGCAGAAGCCGATAATCTACGGCGGCATCGCCGCGCGCATGCTCTGCGTGCCGCGCTTCTTCGCGCTGATGTCGGGCCTCGGCTACGTGTTCAGCGAGGACAGCGGCGCCCGCAAGGGCCTGCGCTGGGTAGTGACCCGGCTCTATCGCGAGGCGGTGCGCCGCGCGCGCGGGGTCTTCGTGTTCAATGCCGACGACCGGCAGGACATGATCGACCTGGGCATCGTCACCCCGCGCCAGAACGTGGTGCAGGTGCCGGGATCGGGCATCGACCTCGAACGCTTCCGCCTCGAACCGCTGCCGCGGGGCCGCCTGCGGTTCCTGCTGGTGGGCCGCCTCATGCGCGACAAGGGCATCTACGAATTCCTGGAGGCCGCGCGTCAGCTCAAGCTCGACCACCCGGAGGTGGAGTTCTGCGTGCTGGGCCATTACGAGCGCGACAATCCCACCGGGATCGACGAAGTGGAATGCGCCCGGCTGGCGCGCCAGTACCCGGTCCAGTTCATCCCCGGCACCAGCGACGTGCGCCCCTATCTGGCGAGCTGCTCGGTCTTCGTGCTGCCGTCCTATTACCGCGAGGGGCTGCCCCGCACGATCCTCGAAGCCATGGCGACCGGGCGTCCGGTCATCACCACCGACATGCCGGGCTGCCGCGAGCCGATCATCGAGGGCGAGAACGGCTTCCTCGTCGCCCCGCGCGATGCCGCCGCGCTCAAGGCGGCCATGCAGCGCTTCATAGAGGCGCCCGCGCTGGTCACCAGCATGGCCGCCCGCTCGCGCGACCTAGCCGAGAAGATCTACGACGTGCGCAAGGTGAACCACCAGTTGCTCGACGAGATGGACCTCCTGCGCGAACCCTGGAACGAGCCGGCGACGGTCCGCGCGGCCTCCGGCGACGATCTTCCGCCCGAAACGATGGGCCCCGGAACCAAGGGCCCCGAAACGACAGGGCCGCATCTGCAAGGGCTTGGCTCCGCAGCGGGCGGAGGGCCGTCGCGGGCCGTCGCGGGTTAAAGGCGATGCGGGCTGTCGTGATCGGTGCCGTCGGGAGCACCCAGGTTCTTGTCGAGGAACTGGCGGAGGCGCCGGGCTGGGAGCTTACCCTGGTGGGAACGCTCCCGCCCGAACTGCACGCCCGCCACTCTGACCTCGTGGACATGGCGCCTTTCGCGCGGAAGGCTGGCGCGCGGCTGGCCCATATCGCTCGCAGCAACGATCCCGAAGTGCTCGAACTGGTCCGCGCGGAGCGACCGGACTATGTCTTCGTGGTCGGCTGGTCGCAGATCGTCGGCCCCGAATTCCTGTCGATCGCCGCGAAAGGCGCGATCGGCTATCATCCCGCGCCCTTGCCGCGCCTGCGGGGAAGGGCGGCGATCCCCTGGACGATCCTGCTGGACGAGCCGATCTCGGCCTCCAGCCTGTTCTGGATCGCGGAAGGCACCGACGACGGCGACATCCTGGCGCAGCACTATTTCCACCTCGCCCGCGACGAGACCGCGCAAGGGCTCTACGACAAGCACATGGATGCATTGCGCGCGATGCTGAAGGACGCGCTGCCCCGGCTGGCGGCGGGCGAGCAGCCACGCCGGGTACAGGACGAACGCTATGCGACCTGGGCGACCAAACGCACCCCCGCCGACGGCCTGATCGACTGGCGCGATCCGGCCTCTGCGATCGACCGGCTGGTCCGCGCGGTGGGGCGGCCCTATCCGGGGGCCTTCACCCATGTTTCCGGGCGCAGGCTGACCGTCTGGGCGACCCGCCCGGTGGGCGGCGCCGACCGGCATCACGCCATTCCCGGACAAGTCATGGCCAGCCGCGAGGGCGTTCTGACGGTGCAGACCGGCGAGGGCCTGCTCGAACTGACCGACTGGGAAATGGCCGAGGGCAAGCCTCCGCCCCTGCATGCCGTGCTGAAAGGATAGCGCTTGGCTCTCGAACACTACGGAAAGGTCCTCGTCGTCGCGCCGCATCCCGATGACGAGATTCTCGGTTGCGGCGGCACGATGGCGCGCATGGCGGCTGCGGGAATGGACGTGCAGGTGGTGGTCGTCACCAGCGGGCGGCCTCCGGCCTTTTCCGAGGACGGGGTGGCGCGCGTCCAAGCCGAGATGCGCCGCGCCCATGCCCATATCGGCGTGCGCCAGGTGCATATGCTCGATTTCCCGGCGGCCTCGCTGGATATCGTGCCCGCAGCGGAGCTTAACGCGGCGCTGGGCAGGGTGGTCCGCGAGGTCAGGCCGGACACGCTGTTCGTGCCGTTTCTCGGCGATATCCACCAGGATCACCAACTGGCCTTCCTTGCCGCGATGGTGGCGGCCCGGCCGCGCGACCGCACCGTGCCGACGCGGATACTCGCCTACGAGACGCTGTCGGAAACCAACTGGTACGCCGCGCCGCTCACGCCGCCCTTCGTGCCGAACGTCCACATCGACATCGCCGCCACGCTGCAACGCAAGCTCGATGCCTTCGCGATGTTCGAAAGCCAGGTCCGCGACTTTCCCGACGAACGCTCGCTGATCACCATCGAGGCCCTGGCCCGCCTGCGCGGCTCGACGGTCTTTTCCGAAGCCGCCGAAGGCTTCGTTCTGGTGCGCGCGATCGAGCGCTGAGTATTTGTTTGAAAAATGCCTGAAGGGCATTTTTGAGCGGCACCGGCCCTCTCCCGTCCCGAAGAACACGAAAAGGTCCGGGGGACCTTTTCGCTGAGGGGGCCGACCTCTCACGAGTGTATCCTGATGGGAGGTCGGGTGGGGAGAGGGCCGGTGCCGCCAAAATCCGCCTGCGGCGGATTTTCAAACAAATGCCCTTGCGGCAGCGCGGTATCATCCGCGCCCTTGTTCCGAACATTTCCGCACAGATCCGTCGCTGCCGCCTTACGTTGCCGCGACCTTTGAGCGCGACAGGCAAGACTGCATTCGGAGTGACGTCTCTGGCGTCTTTCGTGCGCTTCCGAACTGTACGTGTATAGGCAATGAATACTTTGGATGTTCTCTTTGCGTCGTCTTTGCATGTCGTCTGGAGACTATGCCGATGGGTAGCCGGGCACAGGCTCCAATGGACGCGGCCACACTCCGAATCGATTCGCCTGGTTAGTTTACTGTACAACCTTGGAGCATCGGCCTGCAGGAGTTGCGACGGCAGTGCAGCATAACAGTGGTGCAGCCGCGAAGGAGAATCGAAGGGCGCGCGACTCGGGGAATCGATTCGCAATGGTGTCTGTCTGAATTCAGCCGTCTTTCGCCCGATCCACGGCAATGGGCAGATGCAGCGCGAGTCGCGTGGCGGAAAAGCTGGCTTTTCCAGAATCGGCGATCCCATCCCGCGCCTCGGGCCGGTAAGCCGCGCGGCCTTCCGGCATCCTGCGGCAATTCGGGCAGGCATTAGTTTGTGTAAGTTAACGCCTTGAAAAAGCGCGACTTATACTAACGCTACCTCTTTCGGGGTACACTGTACCAGAATTATACGGTCGACTCCCTCGCCTCCAGAATGAACATTTGGAAAGGGGGGTTATCTCACTGATCATAAGAGGAATTGAGCACCACCTCGAATGCTCGTTCGGGGCTCGAATAGAACACATCCACCCCCTCGACTTAAAGACGAGGATATGTTCTAAGGTGATCTACCTAAGGTGTGGGTGGAAATAGGGGGCATACAAAGGGGGGCTTGCCATTCTGGCTATCTCATCCGGCGATTGTCGATGATTTCTGATTTCGGGATTTTCCCATCGGGATAATCCTTTGGCTGCTTCGTCCTGCGCTTAGGTGTGTCGGGAGCAGCCCTAAAATAATATTATAATGACTTGGGTCGTCCGTATTTCCGTTGTTCAGGAGAGAAAGACGATGTCGACTTTTGATGAAGTTTGCGTGAGCATTGTCGGTTTCAATTCCCTGGTCAGGGAAGGGATCTGCAAGATCCTCGACAAGTGCGAATTCACGTGCACCCGGTTCTTCAAGGACTGTGACGCGGTGCTCAGCGACAGCGATGTTCCGGCGGTGGCCCTCACGGTTTTCGATATGGGAACCTGCGGCGATCTGCTCGAATGCCTTCCGGCCATGAAGGAGCGCCACCCCCATATGCGGGCGGTCCTGCTGGCGGACGAGTTCGAATTCGGCCAGATGGTCGAAGCCTTCCAGCTTGGCGCCCATGCCTTCCTGCTCAAGGAAATCGGCGCCGAACCCCTGATCGAGTCGCTGCGATTGGTTAATCAGGGTGAAAAGGTATTGCCCAGCGCGCTGCTTCAGCATCTTCCGCAGAAGCAGGCCATCGCCGAAGGCAAGGCCGAAGTGCAGGTCCAACTCAGCGAGCTGCTTTCCGATCGCGAGATCGACACGCTGCGCTGCCTGGTCATGGGTTATCCCAACAAGGTTATCGCCTATCGTCTCGATATCAGCGAGGCGACGGTGAAGGTCCACGTCAAGGCGATCCTGCGCAAGCTGATGGTGCAGAACCGCACGCAGGCGGCGATCTGGGCAGTGAACCAGGGGCTGATCACCCATGGCGGCGAATTCCGCGAAACCCCGGATTTCGTTCCGGTCGAGGAAATCAGCCGGGCACCCGTTCCGCTCGCCCTGGCGCGCTGACCGGATGTTTCGATGGGGCCGGTTTCGCACCGGCCCCATCCAACTGCCCAATAAGCTGCGGCGCGGGGCCGCAGCGATTTACCCAGGGCGGATCGACATTCAGTTCAGGTGGAGCCGAGAAGCGTGATTTCCGAGCATCGGAGCGCAGCGGACTTTCGGTCCGTGAGCACCGAAGCACAGGAAATCGCGCTTCGCAGGCCCGCATGGGCTGAATGTCGATCCGCCTTAAAGGCGGACCACGCAGCGGAAGCCGATATGCGTGGTGGCCGTGTCGATCATCTCGGGATGGCGCGCGGCAGGGCGATAGCGCTGGCAATAGTTGGCTGCGCAAAGGTGCGATCCGCCCTTGATGACCTTGCGCCCGATCCTGACTTGCGGCTGCGCGGGATCGAAGCTGTCCTTCAGCTTCGCGCCCTTGGGATTGCTGATCGTGCAGCAGGAGCCGCCGGACTTCTTCGGCGCCTCGGCACGCTCGGACCACCAGTCCTGCGTCCATTCCCAGGTATTGCCGATCATGTCGTAGAGGCCGTAGCCGTTGGCGGGAAAGCTGCGCACCGGCGAAGTCCGTTCCCAGCCGTCCAGGCACTGGTTGGCGAAGGGGAACAGCCCCTGCCAGTAGTTGGCCATCATCCAGCCTTCCGGCGCGAGTTCGTCGCCCCAGGCATAGTCGGCCTCGTCCAGGCCGCCCTTGGCCGCGAACTCGAACTCGGCCTCGGTCGGCAGGTCCTTGCCCGCCCATTTCGCATAAGCCTCGGCATCGGCATGGGCGACGTGGACGACGGGATGGTCCCAGAGGTCGAGCGCGTCGATATCGCTGTCCGGCCCGAGCGGATGGCGCCAGTTCGCGCCGAATTCGAAGCGCCACCAGTTTGCGGGGTTGGAGGTGTCGACCGGCACGGAAGTCTTGCGGAACACGAGTGATCCGGCCTGCGCCATTTCGGGCGGCATGCCGGGATAGTCCTTGGGGTCCGGCGCAACCTCGGCCACGGTGACATGGCCGGTCGCTTCCACGAAGCGTGCGAAATCCCGGTTGGTGACAGGCACTTCGTCGATCCAGAAGGCATCGACCGAGACACGCCGCAGCGGCGCCTCCTCCGGGTAGAACCGCTCCGAGCCCATCGTGAACGTACCGCCCGGTACGTGGATCATGCCGCGCAACTGCGTGCTGCCTTCGGCCGAAGTCGGGGGCAAAGTCTCGGTCATTCGGAAGGGCCTCTCTGTCGATCTTCCGCTCTGTCTAGAGTCGCTTTGACCTCGCGCCAAACGCGTAATGTCAAAGCGACGTCAGGGACGGCGTGAGATCGACATTCGGCTCAGCCGAGTTCCTTTTCCTTCTCGGCATAGAGCCGTTCCAGTTCGGCGCGGCTCTTCTTCTCGGCGGCGGTCTTGAGCTGGCCGCAGGCCGCATCGATATCGCGCCCGCGCGGGGTGCGGACCGGGGCCGAGATGCCGCCCTTGAACACGATCTCGGAGAAGGCCTTGATCCGCTCCGGCGTCGAGCATTCGTACTGCGCGCCCGGCCAGGGGTTGAACGGGATCAGGTTGACCTTGGCGGGCAGGTCGTACTTCCTGAGCAGGCGGACGAGTTCGTGCGCGTCCGCGTCGCTGTCGTTCTTGTCCTTGAGCATCACGTATTCGAAGGTGATGCGGCGCGCGTTCGAGGCGCCCGGATAGTCGGCGCAGGCCTGGAGCAGGTCCTCGATGCCGTACTTCTTGTTGACCGGCACGATCTCGTCGCGGACTTCCTTGGTCACCGCGTGGAGCGAGACGGCCAGGTTCACGCCGATTTCCTCGCCGCAGCGCGCCATCTGCGGGATCACGCCCGAAGTGGAGAGGGTGATGCGGCGCTTGGACAGGGCCAGGCCGTCACCGTCCATCACCAGCTTCAGCGCATCGCGCACATTGTCGAAATTGTAGAGCGGCTCGCCCATGCCCATCATCACGATGTTGGTGAGCAGGCGGCCGTCGGACGAGTAACCGCCTTCCTCGTCATCGGATTCTGCGCCGTCCACGCCGTCACCGAAGGCGAAGTCCATGCGGCCCTTGGGCCATTCGCCCAGCGTGTCGCGCGCCAGCATGACCTGGCCGACGATCTCGCCCACCGTCAGGTTGCGCACGAGGCGCATGGTGCCGGTGTGGCAGAAGCGGCAGTTGAGCGTGCAGCCGACTTGCGAGGACACGCAAAGCGTGCCGCGATCCGCGTCGGGAATGAACACCATCTCGAAATCGTGCGCGTCCGCCGTGCGCAGCAGCCACTTGCGGGTGCCGTCGCTGGAGTGCTGGGCCTCGACGATTTCCGGGCGGCCGATCACGAAACGCTCGGCAAGCCAGGGGCGCATGGTCTTGGCGATGTCGGTCATCGCCTCGAACTCGGTCACGCCGCGGTGGTAGAGCCAGTGATAGACCTGCTTGGCGCGCAGCTTGGCGGCCTTGGCATCGAGGCCGGCGCTTTCGAACAGTTCCGCGATCCGTTTCTTCGGCAGGCCGATAAGGTCCAGGCGGCCGTCCTCGCGCGGGGTCACGCCCTCCACGAGGTTCGGGCGGGGCACCGGCACGGGGTCGATATGGCCGGGGATCGGCATGGAAGCACCGGGATGGGCTGCAGCACCGGTGGCGCCGGAAAGGGTGTGGGTCGCGTCTGTCATGATTGGGCGGGCATATAGTGCATTCCCGGCAAAAACGGAAGATGCGCGCGCAGACAGGCCCGCGCGAACCCTCGCAATGGTTGCGCGGTTCCCGCTTCCGGGCGCGTGCCAAAGGCGCTCCGTCGATCAAGTGTGACAGAAAAACATCAGTCATTTCGTTGTGTTAGGTTCAGGAAACCAGCCCTGCATGACGAACATTTGACCATTCCAGACGGGCCGGTCGCCGCAACGGATGCCCGTCGAAAAAGAACTACGTATGGAGCATCCCATGAAGAAGATTCTCATCTGCCTCGCCGCCGGTTCGGCAATCGCCTCGGTTCCCGCCATGGCGCAGGACACCGGCCCGGCACAGCCCTTCTCGGGCTTCCACGTCGAAGCGCTCGCCGGTTACGACGTGACCAAGGCAGGCAGCAGCGTCGATGACGACGTTAATGTCGACAACGACCAGTCGATCGACGGCTTCGCCTACGGCGTCGGCGCGGGTTACGATTTCCGCTCGGGCAACTTCGTGTTCGGCCCCGAGGCGGAAGTAACCTGGTCCACCGCCAAGACCAAGTTCGATGACGGCGACTTCGAAGGCTTCGGTCTCGGCAACGTCAAGACCAACCGCGACCTCTACGTCGGCGCGCGCGTGGGCTATGTCGTGACCCCGACCACGATGGTCTATGCCAAGGGCGGCTACACCAATGCCAAGTTCGACGTGCGCAGCACCTTCGGCGACGTCGAAACCAACCGCGACATCGATGCGGACGGCTGGCGCATCGGCGCGGGCGTCGAGCAGGCCGTGACCAACAACGCCTTCGTGAAGCTCGAATACCGCTATTCGAACTACGAGAAGGGTGAGTTCGACTACACCGGCGACATCCCGGACGGCACCCGCTTCAATCTCGACACCGACCGCCACCAGGTCATGGTTGGCGCCGGCGTCCGCTTCTGAGCGAACGGCGAGTGAGGAAGAGGGCGGGGACGAAAGTTCCCGCCCTTTTTCGTGGGTGGGTGAGGGTCAATTTCTGTCCGCTCCCCCAAACGCCCACCTCCCACCCCGCTCAGGCTGATCTTGTCGAAGCCCCCTGCGTCGTGGCGCTGTGGCTCCCATCCTTCGACAAGCTCAGGATGAGCGGGGTGGGAGGCTGAGAACGGGAAATAACCCCCGGCCGCGCTCTACTGCGGCCTGGCGCAACCGATCAGCGCGGCGTCCATTGCGGATGCCGCGCCGGCCAAGGCCCAGGCATTGACGAAACGCCGCCCCTGACGATCGCGCGCGGTCACGGTCATGCGCGGGGCCGAGCGCATGGCGGCGACGATCGCGGCATTGTCCTTCTCGTCCCGCCCCCAGGCATCGCCTTCGCCCGCGACCAGGATGAAGCGCTGACCGCCCAGTGACAGCGTGACTTGCGCCCCTTGTGCGATACGGCGCGAGAGCCGGAAATGGACTTGCCCGCGCGCGCCGCGCCGGGGCCAGGTGCCGATCGCCGCGAAGGGCTGATACTCGCGCGCGGCGGCATTGGGCTCGGCCATGGCGATGGCATAGCAGCGCGGGATCACCGGATCGCGAAACGCCCCCCAGCCTGCGTAGATGCCCAGACTCTCGCGAGCGATCGCGGGCACGGACGGGAGGGCGAGGAAGGCGGCCAGGGCGGCCAGGCGATGAAAGCGGATGGGAAGCATCGAGCGCGGCTCATGGCACGAAAGCGCCCCGCCCGGAAGTCTCAGCGCAAGTGTTCGATCAGAGCGGAAACTCCCGCGTCCAGGCCACCGGCATAATCGCCGTTCCGAAAATGCGGCGTCATGTCGTGTTCCGTGATCGTCTTGCAGAGTTCGTCGGGGAGCTGGTCTGTCAGGCCTTTGCCGACTTCGATACGGGCCTGGCGTTCGGTCGGTGCGATCAGCACGATGATCCCGTCATTCGCGTCCTTACGGCCGATACCCCAGCGATTGCCGAGCTTTCGGGTATAATCGGATATCGTTTCGCCGCCCAGAGATGGGGTGGTCACGATCACGAGTTGATGCTTCGTCGCGCGTTCCAGTGCTTCGGACTGGCGCGTCAATCGTTCTTCGGCGTCACGGCTCAATGCTCCAGCCGCATCGTTCACTCGCCTTTGCAAGTTCAGCGCTTCTCCAGAAGATTGCGCTACCGACTCTGCAAATGCCGTGTTCGTCGCCTCCGCCTTGCCCTTGTAGCCAAGGGTCAGGAGCAGGGAGGCGCCAAGGAGCGTGACGGCTATCGAGCGGAGTGTCACGGTGCCGGGTACTCGATCTCCATCACTTCCCATTCCTTCTCGCCCGAAGGCAGGCGGACCATCTTGAGGTCGCCCACGGCGGCGCCGCGCAGGGCGCGGGCGAGGGGGGCGCTCCAGCCGATCAGGCCTTTTGCCGCGTCCTGTTCGTCGTCGCCGACGATGGTCAGCGTCTTGTGGTTGTCGTCCTCGTCCGCGATCGTCACGGTGGCGCCGAAGAAGACCTTGCCGCGCTCGGTCTGGTCGGCCGGGTTCACCACCCGCAGCGCCTTCATGCGGCGGGCGAGATAGCCGAGTTCGCGGTCGATCTCGCGCATGCGCTTGCGGCCGTAGAGATAGTCGCCGTTCTCCGAGCGGTCGCCGTTGCCGGCCGCCCAGGAGACGATCTCGACGATCTCCGGGCGCTCCTTGCCGAGCAGGTGATCGTAACGGGCGCGCAGGGCAGCCATGCCTGCGGGCGAAATCGGAGGACCGGCGGGTTTCATGGCCTGATCCTTATAAAGCATTGCCGGTTCGGCCAAGTCCCCGATCCGCTTCGTCACCGGCTTGCGCACTGCCTATTAGTCCGACAAAAGAACGGCCAAGATCTAACGGGATTTGAGGATCATCATGGACATTTCACGCCGCACCGCGCTGCTCGCCGCCGCTTCCGCACCGCTGGCCGGGCTTGCCGCCAAGGCCGGTGCCCAGGCGATCGCTCCTGCCGGCGCCACTTCCGCAACGCTGCCTACCGCGCCAGGCGCCGCTCTCGCGCCGCGCCCGCCGATGGGCTGGAACAGCTGGAACAGCTTCGCCGGAACCATCACCGAGGCACAGGCGCTCGAAACCGCCGCGATCATGCGCGAGAAGCTGCTGCCCTTCGGCTACGACGTCTTCACCGTCGACATCCAGTGGTACGAGCCGGATGCCAAGAGCTACACCTACAACGCCAACCCGGTGCCGGCGCTGGACGCCAACGGCCGGATGATCCCCGCGCCGAACCGCTTCCCCTCGTCCAAGGGCGGAAAGGGCTTCGCGCCGCTCTCCGCCAAGGTCCACGCCATGGGCATGAAGTTCGGCATCCACGTCATGCGCGGCATCCCGCGCCACGCCGTGAAGCTCAACCTCCCGGTGCTCGGCACCAAACTGCGCGCGCAGGACATTGCCGACACCTCCAGCATCTGCTCCTGGAACCCCGACATGTACGGCGTCGACATGAGCAAACCCGGCGCCCAGGAATACTACGACAGCATTTTCAGGCTCTATGCCTCGTGGGGCGTCGATTTCGTCAAGATGGACGACATGAGCCGCCCCTACGACGCCCACGCGCCCGAGATCGAGGCCGCCGCCAAGGCCATCGCCCGCTGCGGCCGCCCCATGGTGCTCAGCCTCTCGCCGGGCGAAACCCCCGTCCTGCGCGGTGCCCATGTCCGCCAGCATGCGCAGATGTGGCGCATCTCCGACGACTTCTGGGACGAATGGGCGCAGCTCTACGCGCAGTTCACCCGCCTCGAAAACTGGACGCCGTTCCGCGGTCCCGGCTCCTGGCCCGACGCCGACATGCTGCCGCTCGGCCGCCTCGCGCTGGGCGACCGCGACACCCGCTTCACGCCCGACGAGCAGCGCACGCTGATGACGCTCTGGTCGATTGCCCGCTCGCCGCTGATCATGGGCGGCGATCTGCGTCACCTCGACGCACCGACATTGGCGCTGCTCACCAACCGCGAAGTGCTGGCGGTGAACCAGTCCAGCACCGAAAACACGCCGCTGTTCCTCGACGACGGCACCAAGGTCTGGACCGCGCGCGCGGAGGGCGGCGGGGAGCGCTACGTGGCGCTGTTCAATGTGTCGGACAAGGAGCGGGAGGTGAGCGTGCCGCTTTCACTGCTTGATTTGGGCGCGAAGGCTTCGGTGCGGGACCTTTGGGAGGGTAAGGACCTCGGTGCGGCCGAAGGGCGCGTTTCAGCGCGGCTTGCTTCGCACGGGGCGGGGTTGTTCAGGGTTAAGGGCATTTAAGAAGGGGAAGACCCGGGGGATGATCCCCCGGACCCTCGGAATGTTACCGTCGCGTGCAACCTATCGGTACCGCGCTCCCTGCGGCGCAGCCAATAAGTCTCCCGACGCTGCTATGAGCGCACAACGGATAGGCTGGGCGTGACCTAGACGGTATCGGGGTGCAGGGGTGTTAACCCCTGCTTCTTCCCCTGAACCTTCCAAACCGTCACCCCGGCGTCCGCTTCCCGATCAACTGCGTCAGCGGCGTATTCCCGCGATAGCCCGATTCCTTCGGGTACATCGTCTCGTAGACCACGGCGTTTTCCAGCACGCGCTGGATGTAGTTCTTGGTCTCGTAGATCGGGATCTGCTCCAGCCAGTCGATCCAGTCGACGGCGCCGGTGCGGGGGTCGCCGTTGGCGCGCAGCCACTTGTTCACGTTGCCCGCGCCTGCGTTGTAGGCGCCCACCGCCAGCGGCAGCGAGCCGCTGAAGTAGTTGCGCATGCGCGAGAAGTAGGCGTCGCCGAGGCGGATGTTGTAGCTGGCGTCGCTGACCAGCTGGTTCTGGTCGTAGGCCATGCCGAGCTTGCCGGCCTGTTCGCGCGCGGTGGCGGGCATGAGCTGCATGAGGCCGCGCGCTCCTGCGTGGCTGAGCGCGTTCTGCGCGAACTGGCTCTCCTGCCGGGTGAGGGCGTGGACCATGGCGAAGTCTGCGCCCGGCGGCACCGGGATCAGCGGATAGGCGATCTGGCCGAAGTCCTGGTAGCCGTCGCCATGCGCGCTCTGGCCGAGGATCACGGCAAGGTCGCGGCGGCCGATTTCGCGGGCGAGATCGGCCACGAGGACATGGTCGCTCTCGCTCTGCGCCTGGTCGGAAATCTCGCGGAAGAACTGGACGGTGGTGCGCCAGTCGCCGTCGCGGGCGACGTCGCGCACGGCATTGGTGAGCGGCTTGGCGTTGAAGGCGCTGCGTTCGGCCTGGGTCGGCACCGCGCGCGGGCGGGTGTCGAGGTCGGGCAGGGGGCGGCCCAGCCGTTCGAGCGCGAGCTGGCCGTAGAAGTAGTGCGGATAGGCGGCGGCCATCTGGAAGTAGCGGTTGGCGCCTGTGGTGTCCCCCGCCTTGGCGAGCGCGCGGCCTGCCCAGTAGAACCCCTTGGAGCGCGTGCCCGGGGTCTGCGCGGCGGCGCCGTAGCGGTAGAACAGCGGCGCGGCGCGGCGGGCGTCGCCCAGTTGCCAGAGCGCTTTGGTGCCGCCCAGCCAGACAAGCGTGGTGTAGTCGTCGCGCAGGCGGAACGAGAGCTGGCTGATGTCGGTGCCGGGGGCGAAAGCGTCATCGATGCCGCTGGCGATGCGCACGGCCGAATCCGCGCCCGCGCCCTTGGCGGCGGTGAGCAGTTCGCGCACCCATTTTTCCTGCTCCGGCACCGGGGTCGTCAGGGTGGGACGGCTGGAGAGCAGGGCGATCTCGGCGGGCAGGTTGCCGCTCTTGCGGGCCTGGACGGCGCGCGCATAGATGTATCCCGCATCGGCGTTCATCTGCGGCGTCAGCGTCAGGCCCAGGGTGCCGGGAGGCGAGCCTTGCAGCATCGTCAGCCGCTCCATGAACAGGGCACGGCGTTCGGCGGAGACGAAGGAGATCTGCCGCTCGGCCTGCGCGGTTTCGCCCTGCCAGAGCAGGCGGTCCATGCGGATGTCGTGGTCGGCCGTGGTGAGCGCGCCGCGCCAGGTCGCGAGGATTGCCACCTCGTCGCTGGGCGAAAGCGTGCCGCCGCGCCAAGCGGCGAGGGCGCGCTGCTGCGCATCGGGACGGCGCAAAGTGGTCAGCGCCGTGGCATAGCGCCCGGCGGCCTGGTTCGAGAGCGGCGGATAGCGGGTGAAGAACGCAACCACGGAATTGGCGTCGGGCGCCTGATTCACCAGCGCGCGTTCAGCCGAACCGCGAATCTTGTCGGCCTGGGGATAACCGGGAAACGTCAGCAGGAAGCTGGAATAGCTGCCGAAATCGAATCCGTCCGACGCCACGAGCTGGCGCCAGCGGTCGATCGACTGGTGGACGGCCATGTCGTGCGACTGCATGGAACGCGCCTTCGCAAGGTCCCATTCGCGGCCGTCCTGAGCGGCTGCGGGGGTCCCGAAAGCGATGCCGAATGCGGCGGTCGAAGCAAGCAAGACGAGGGGGGCGACACGCTGCATGCTGGACATTTTGGGAAAAGGCTCCTTATCAGGCGCTGAACATCGGGTCCGTCGGCCCCGATCATTGAACATCAGGTGAGGTAAAGTCCATGTTCTCGGGTTCCATTCCTGCGCTTGTTACACCGTTTCGCGACGGAGCGTTCGATGAACAGGCCTTTCGGCGACTCGTGGACTGGCAGATCGAATCGGGCTCCTCGGCGCTCGTTCCCTGCGGCACGACCGGCGAGAATTCGACGCTTTCGAACGCCGAGCACCACCGCGTCATCGAACTCTGCGTCGAGCAGGCGGCCGGACGTGTGCCGGTGATCGCCGGCTGCGGCAGCAACGATACGATGAATGCACTGCTGCACATGAATTTCTCCAAGAAGTGCGGCGCCTCTGCCGCGCTGCTGGTGGCGCCCTACTACAACCGCCCGAGCCAGGAAGGGCTGCTTGCCCACTTCACATATCTGGCGGAAAACAACGACCTGCCGATCGTGCTCTACAACGTGCCCGGCCGCACCGTCACCGACCTGCTGCCGGAAACCGTCTGCGAACTGGCGCGCCGTTTCCCCGATCGCTTCATCGCCATCAAGGACGCCAGCGGCGATCTCAGCCGCGTGACCGACCACCGCATGGGCATCGGCAAGCATTTCGTGCAGCTCTGCGGTGATGACGAACTGGCGCTGCCGTTCAATGCGGCGGGCGGCGTGGGCTGCATCTCGGTGACGGCGAACGTCGCGCCGAAGCTCTGCGCCGAGTTCCAGGCGGCCTGCGCGGCCAACGACCTGGAAGAAGCGCGCCGCCTCAACGACCTGCTCTATCCGCTGCACTATGCGATGTTCGAGGACAGCTCGCCGGGACCGTGCAAGTACGCGCTGTCGAAGGTCCACGACTGGATCGAGAACGAACTTCGTCTGCCGCTGGTGCCGTGCAGCGAAAAGGCCCGCACGGCAGTAGACGAAGCGCTCGTCCATGCGGGACTGCTGCAGACGGCCTGAGGATTGGCGGCCTGAGGAATGGGGCTTGAAGAACGACGTCGTCCCGGGCTTGACCCGGGACCGCTGGCAGTTCTTCAGGCGCGCGCCATCGGCTGGGCGGCTTGCCGAAAGGTGGGCCGTTCACGGCCAGCGGTCCCGGGTCAAGCCCGGGACGACGGCTGATCTCGGCCCGCTCCCCTCAATCCGCCGGCCCCTCAATCTGCCGGATTGTGCTTCTGCACGAAACGCATGGCTTCCGAGAGCATGCGCTTGCGGGTTTCCTCGCGCGAGAGCCAGTGGTCCTCGCCCGCCAGCGTCACCAGTTCGTAGGGCTTTCCGGCATCCTTCAGGGCATCGGCCATGACCAGGCTCTGCTTGTAGCCGACCACCGTGTCGTCCTTACCGTGGATCAGCAGCACCGGCGCGTCGGCGCGCGCGGCGAAGCGGCGGGGTGAGACTTCGTCGTAGAGCCTGGGATCGCCCAGCTGTTCGCGCAGGGACTTGGTGAGCATCTTCGAATCGCCGCTCTCGCGGATGTCGGTGGCATACATCAGCTTGAGATCGGCCACCCCGGCCACCGAGACCGCGCAGCGGTAAAGCCCCTGTTGCAGGGTGACGCCCGCCAGCGCGGCATAGCCGCCGTAGCTGGCGCCGACGATGCAGGCGCGTTTGGGATCGACGATCCCGCGCCTGGCCAGTTCGGCCAGGCCGTCGGAAATGTCGGTCTGCATCTTGCGCCCCCACTGGCCGTCTCCGGCATGGCGGAAGGCGTCGGTGCGGCCGGTGGAGCCACGGAAATTGGGCTGGAACACGGCATAGCCGCGGGAGGCGAAGGCCTGTGCCCACCAGTCGAATTCGGCCTTGTCATGCGCGGCGGGGCCGCCGTGGGGCAGCAGGATCACCGGCAGGTTCTTCGCCTCGCGGCCGGGCGGAAGCGTGAGGATCCCGTCCATGTCGAGGCCGTCCTGCGCCTTGTAGCCGACCGTGGAAATGGCGCCGACCTGTTCCGGGGCGATTTCCGGCCGCTCGTTGCCGATCGGGTCGGCTCGCTTGGCGCGCACGTCCACGAGATACCAGGTGCCGCTGTCCCGGTTGCCGGTAGTGCGCACCAGCACGTTCGAGAAATCCGGCGTCCAGTCGATCAGATGCGCCTCGCGGCCGGCGAATGCCTTGAAGATGCGGCTGATCGCGCTCTGGTAGACGGGGTTGTCCATGACCGTCTGCGGGGTTTCGCCCGCGGTGCGGTAGCCGATCATGTCGCCGTTGCTGCGGTCCACGAAGAGGCGATCGATGGCGACGTCGCCGAGGATCTCCTTCGCCTCTCCGCCGGCCAGCGGCACTTCGTACCAGTGCGAGGTGCCGTCCTCGTCCTCGATCTCGTAGACGACGGTGGAGCCGCCCTTGCCGAACGAGATCAGGCTGACGTCGCCGGTGGGATCCACGCCGCGCGCCAGTTCCGGTCCCTTGGGCACCGTGATCTTCCAGCTGCCGTTCGTCTCCGAGATGTCGAGAATGACGGCGACATTGCCGCCCCGGTCGATCAGCCAGTCGCGGTAATGTTCCTCGCCGGGCGGCGGCGCGAGAACGCGGGGGCGGTTGGTGGCGATGTCCACGGCATAGAGCGTCGCGCGGCCGTGGCGCCAGCGGGTGTTCAAACCGTCCACGTCGAGCGCGATCCCGCCGAAATAGCCGACCGTGCGCCCGTCCACGGTGCGGATGCCGTAGCGCCCGCGCGTGGTCTTCGCGATTGCCTTGCTCTTGCCGAAGACCATGCCCGATTCGTTGCCAGCACGCATCGGCAGGATGATCGTGCCGGTCATCTCGTATTTCTCGGCCATGAAACCGAAAAGCGGCACCGTGGCGCTGTTGGTCAGCAGCACGGTATCGTTGTCCGCCCATTCGATAGCGCGGACCTTGGTGGTGCCGGGCGAGGCGTTGAGCAGGGTCTTGCCGTCCTTCAGCACGAGAACCCGGCGCTCGCCGCCGGTTCGCACGACGCTGGCGATGGAGTGGCCGTCCGGCGAGATCGCGGCGTCCTCCACTTGCGGAAGTTCGCCGTAGAAATCGAGCGGTGGCGGTTCCACGGCCGCGGCAGACGCAGCTTCGGCAACAAGAAGCACGGCCGGAAGGACCGTCGCAAGTATCAGGCGCAAGATGTATTTCCCCCGTTTGTTCCCGATCCTTCGAGCCGCCGCGCGATTTTGGCAAGGACAATTGGCGGCGTCTCCGCGATTAAATTAGCGTCATCCTGTCGGCACTTGCGCAGGGCGGTCGGGGGCGGAGGGGCGAGCCGGGGAAGGCTTCGCCCGCGCCTCTCGTCCGGGGCCGGTCACGACATGACGAAATGACGCAAAGGGGGCGTTTCCTTTTTGCGCGCGAATCCCTACATGCCGGGTCATCATGGCACGTCCGCAGCACAAGACATTCGACAAGCACAAGAGCGTCGCGGAAAACCGCAAGGCCCGCTTCGAGTACCACATCGAGGAAACCTTCGAGGCCGGCATCGCGCTGACCGGTACCGAGGTGAAATCGCTGCGGTTCGGCGAGGGGTCGATCGCGGAATCCTACGCCGAGATCAAGAACGGCGAATGCTGGCTGGTGAATTCCAACGTGCCGGAATTCAGCCACGGCAACCGCTACAACCACACGCCCAAGCGCCCGCGCAAGCTGCTGCTGCACGAACGCGAGATCTCGCGCCTGCAAGGCTCGGTGGAGCGCAAGGGCATGACGCTGGTGCCGCTCTCGATCTATTTCAACGGACGCGGCCGCGCCAAGGTCGAACTGGCCCTGGCCAAGGGCAAGAACGCGGCGGACAAGCGCCATACGATCAAGGAACGCGACTGGAAGCGGGAGCAGGGCCGCATCCTGCGCGAGCACAAGTGAGCGCGCTGCTGCACCGCCTGGGCGCCTGGCTTCACGGCCAGATGCCCACGCATGCGCAGCTTGAGGCGAATCGCTTCACCGCGCCGTTTACGCGCCGCCCCGAACTGTTCCGCTTCACCCGCCGCTCGGTGCCGCGCGGCGTGGCGGTGGGCATGTTCATCGGCATCTTCGCGCTGATTCCGGGCGTGCAGATCGTCGGTGCGGCGCTGATGTGCGTGCCGTTTCGCGGCAATATCCCGCTCGCCGCCGCCGTCACCTTCATTTCCAATCCGGTGACGACGCTGCTGATCATCCTCCCGGTCGCCGTCGCGATCGGCAACAGCTTCGGCTACCACGCGGACATCGCCACGGTGGAGGCCATGGTGCGCGAAGGCGCGGGGCTGGCCGAGTGGCGCGGCTGGCTGCTCTCTGACACCGCGCCCGCCGTTCTGATCGGGCTGTTCATCCAGTCGATCGTCGCCGCCTTCGTCAGCTATTTCCTGGCCATGTGGTTCTGGCGCTACTGGATCGGCCGCAAGCACCACGCGCGCCGCCACCGCTCGCTGTTCCGCCATGCCGAAAGCGAAGAGGGCCATTCCTCGGTCAAGCCGGGCGACACGGAAGGGATTGCATGAAGGCAGGCCAGCGAGGCGACGAAATCGGGCAGGCCAGCATCGGGCAGGCCAGCATCGGGCAGGCCAGCGGCCGGATCGCCGGGCTTTCGGATACCATGGTCGTCGCGCTCGCCCTGGTGGCCAGCGCCGCGCTGGTCTGGGTGGTGAGCGGCGACGGCCTGCTGACCGCCGTTCTCGCCGGAGCCCTGCTGGTCTTTGCGGGCATTGCCTGGATGGTGGCCAATCGCCGCCCGGATGCCCCCGAGGCGGAGTTCGCGCAGCCCGACTGGTCGGTCACCGTTGCCGCGATCGACCGCACCGATACCGCCATTGCCGTTACCGACAGGGCCGGGCGACTGGCCTGCGCCAACGGCAGCTTCGAACTCTGGTTCGGCACCGCCAATCCCCCGCCGCGCCTGCCGGTGGACGATGCCGCGATGGAGCGCCTCACCGAAGCAGTGCGGGCGGCCTGGCGTGACGGCCATGCCGGCGCCGAAGTGCGGACCGAAGGCGAGACGGCGGCCGACTGGCGGGTGGAAATCCAGCGTTCGGGCCGGGGCGACGACTTCCTGGTCTGGCGCATCCAGCCGGTCAGCACGGTCGATCTGGTCGGCGAACTCGTGCGGCAGGTCGATGGCAAGCTGGGCCGGGGCCTGGCGCGGGCAAGCATTTCCGCCGCCGTCGTCGACCCGGACGGCATGATCCGCGCCGCCAGCGCCGGCTTCTCGCAGCGGGCGACCGGCGACGTGCTGGCCGACATGACCGGCCTCGATTTCGTGTCCCTGATCAGCCAGGAGGAGGGCGAGCGGATCGGCTGGGCGCGCGATGCCGGGCGCGGTGGGGCGCTGGTGCTCTACCATGTGCCGATTGCCGACCCCGATTCCCCGCATGAGCCCGACCCCAACCTCACGCCCTCGCTGATGCTGGTGGTGGAAGCCGGGCAGGGCATCGGCGCGGGCGGCGGCGGCGGTACGGCCGCGCCGCATCTGGAGGCGCTGCTCAGCCAGTTGCCGCTCGGCCTTGCCATGGCCGATCGCGACGGGCGCCTGCTCTTCGCCAATCCCGCCTTCATGCGCGCCGCCGGGCAGGAGGGCCAGCTTCCGCCGAGCTATCCGACCGACCTCGTCGTGCGCGACGACAAGCGCGCGCTTTCCGAGGCGATCCGCCGTTTCGCGCAAGGGCCCGCCGCCGCCGGCGACATCGCCGTGCGCCTGGCCTCGCAGCCCGACGATCCCGTCTCATTGAGCCTTGCAGGCGTGCGGGGCCTCGGAGAGGCGGCGGTGCTGCTCGGCCTTACCGACACGTCCGAGGAAACCCGCCTCAAGCGGCAGGTCGCGCAGGCCACCAAGATGCAGGCGGTCGGCCAGCTCGCGGGCGGCGTGGCGCACGATTTCAACAATGTGCTTACGGCGATCCTGGGCACCTGCGACCTCATGCTGATGCGCCACACGCCGGGCGATTCGGACTATGACGACATCCAGCAGATCCGCGCCAATTCCAACCGCGCGGCCTCGCTGACCCGCCAGCTCCTGGCCTTCTCGCGCCAGCAGACCCTGCGCCCGGAAGTGCTCCAGCTGCCCGACGTGGTGGCGGACGTCTCGCAGATGCTGCGCCGCCTGATCGGCGAGAAGATCCAGTTGGTGGTCACGCATGACCGCGATCTCGGCCCGGTGCGCGCCGACCCGACGCAGCTGGAACAGGTGATCGTCAACCTTGCCGTCAACGCGCGCGACGCCATGCAGATGAAGGGCGACGGCCCGGGCACGCTTACGCTCGCCACCCGCCGCATCAGCAATACCGACGTGCGGGCGATGCGCAGCGAGATCATTCCGGCGGGCGACTATACCGCGCTGATCGTCGAGGATACCGGCGGCGGCATTCCGCCCGAGCATCTCGGCAAGATCTTCGAGCCGTTCTTCACCACCAAGGAGCAGGGCAAGGGCACGGGGCTTGGTCTTTCGACCGTATACGGCATCGTCAAGCAGTCGGGCGGCTTCATCTTCGCGGAAAGCGAGCCAGGGCGGGGCACCCGCTTCGTCGTCTACCTGCCGGTCCATCACATCGCGCCGGGCTCCGTGCCGGATCCGGTCCCGGTCGAGGAGCCGGAAGCGGAACCCAGCCAGTGGGCGGGCGGCGGCGCCATCCTGCTGGTCGAGGACGAGGACCCGGTGCGCATCGTCGCCGAACGCGCGCTGACCCGGCAGGGTTACGAAGTCACCTGCGCCCGCGACGGCGAGGAGGGCCTGGAACTCGTGGAGGAAGGCCGGCGCTTCGACCTCGTCGTCTCCGACGTGGTCATGCCCACGCTCGACGGCCCCGGCATGGCGCGCGAGATTCGCCGCATCGCCCCGGACCTGCCGGTGCTGTTCATGTCGGGCTATGCCGAAGAGCAGCTGCGCAAGGAAATCGGCATTGCCAACGCCTGGTTCATGCCCAAGCCGTTCTCCGTGCAGCAGCTCTCGGAAAAAGTCGGGGATGTTCTGGCACGGACGGCAGGCGGCGTTAAAAATAGGAAATAAGCCGTTGTTCGCCTCTTGTTCCACGAGAACAAAGGCGATACATAGATCCCCGCGACGTTGACCTTTCCGGTCAGGCCGGTAGCAAAGGGGAAGTGACATGGCTGCTCAGCTCAAGCTGATCCAGGAAGGCAAGGAAAAGGACAACATGGACCGTCAGAAGGCCCTCGAAGCCGCGCTTGCACAGATCGACAAGGCGTTCGGCAAGGGCTCCGCGATGAAGCTGGGGTCGAAGGAAGCGATGCAGGTGGAGGCGATCTCCACGGGCTCGCTGGGCCTCGACATCGCCCTGGGCGTCGGCGGCCTTCCTCGCGGCCGCGTGATCGAAGTTTACGGGCCGGAAAGCTCGGGCAAGACCACGCTAGCGCTCCACGTCATCGCCGAGGCGCAGAAGACGGGCGGCACCGCCGCCTTCATCGACGCCGAACACGCGCTCGATCCGGTCTATGCGAAGAAGCTGGGCGTCAACATCGACGAACTGATCGTTTCGCAGCCCGACACGGGTGAGCAGGCTCTGGAAATTACCGACACGCTGGTGCGTTCGAACGCGATCGACGTGCTGGTGGTGGACTCGGTCGCCGCGCTGGTCCCCCGCGCTGAAATCGAAGGCGAGATGGGCGACAGCCACGTCGGCCTCCAGGCCCGCCTCATGAGCCAGTCGCTCCGCAAGCTGACCGGCTCGATCAGCCGCTCGCGCTGCATGGTGATCTTCATCAACCAGCTGCGCATGAAGATCGGCGTCATGTACGGTAACCCGGAAACGACCACGGGCGGCAACGCGCTGAAGTTCTACGCCTCGGTCCGCCTCGACATCCGCCGCACCGGCCAGATCAAGGACCGCGACGATATCGTCGGCAATGCCACCCGCGTGAAAGTCGTCAAGAACAAGGTCGCACCGCCGTTCAAGCAGGTCGAATTCGACATCATGTACGGCGAGGGCATTTCCAAGATCGGCGAGATCCTCGACCTTGGCGTCAAGGCGGGCATCGTCGAGAAGTCGGGCGCCTGGTTCAGCTACGATTCGATCCGCATCGGCCAGGGCCGTGAGAACGCCAAGAACTACCTGAAGGAAAACCCGGAAGTCTGTGACCGCCTCGAAAAGGCGATCCGCGCGCAGACCGCCGGGCTGGCCGAGGAAATGATGGTCGGCCCTTCGGCGGAAGACGACGCGGAATAAGTCCGGGCCGAACAAGTCTGCGTGTCCCCGCAGGACGAAGAAAACCCCGGCCCCCGCGCCGGGGTTTTTGTTTGGCGACCAGGGGGAGCGGGGGAATTACGTCGTCCCGGATCACGTCCGGGACGACGACGACCGAAAATCCGCGACCAAAACCCGTGGCCTACATGCAACACACCTGCACCGCAGCCGCTTATCGCGAGAAGCGAACAGTCTGACCACAGCAACCCGCTTGCCGCCGCCGCGTCGCTGGATTATCGGCGCGTTCTATGCACACGACCAACGAAATCCGCCGGTCCTTCCTCGACTATTTCGCCAGCAATGGTCACGAGGCCGTTCAGTCCGCGCCGCTCGTTCCTTACAACGACCCGACGCTGATGTTCGTGAATGCCGGCATGGTGCCGTTCAAGAACGTGTTCACGGGTCTTGAAACGCCCTTCGCGCCGCGCGCCACATCCTCGCAGAAGTGCGTCCGCGCCGGCGGCAAGCACAACGATCTCGACAACGTCGGCTACACCGCGCGCCACCACACGTTCTTCGAGATGCTCGGCAATTTCTCGTTCGGCGACTATTTCAAGGAACAGGCGATAACCCACGCCTGGACCCTGTTGACCAAGGAATGGGGCCTTCCGGTCGAGAAGCTGCTCGTCACTGTCTATCACACCGACGACGAAGCCTTCGACCTCTGGAAAAAAGTGGCCGGACTGCCGGAATCGAAGATCATCCGCATCCCCACCAAGGACAACTTCTGGGCCATGGGCGACGAGGGCCCGTGCGGTCCGTGCTCGGAAATCTTCTTCGACCACGGCGACCACATCTGGGGTGGCCCTCCGGGATCGCCGGAAGAAGACGGCGACCGCTTCATCGAGATCTGGAACCTCGTGTTCATGCAGTTCGAGCAGTCGGCGGGCGAGATCGTCGGCAACCTGCCGAAGCCCTCGATCGACACCGGCATGGGCCTGGAGCGCATCTCGGCGGTCATGCAGGGCGTGCATGACAACTACGACATCGACACTTTCAAGGCGCTGATCGCCGCGTCGGAAAGCCTGACCGGCGTTGCGGCGCAGGGCGAGCAGCGCGCCAGCCACCGCGTCATTGCCGACCACTTGCGCTCGACCAGCTTCCTGCTGGCCGACGGCGTGCTGCCTTCGAACGAGGGCCGCGGCTACGTCCTGCGCCGCATCATGCGCCGCGCCATGCGCCACGCGCATCTGCTCGGTGCCCGCGACCCGCTGATGCACCGCCTGGTGCCCGCGCTCGTGGCCGAAATGGGCCAGGCCTATCCCGAACTCGGCCGCGCCCAGCCGCTGATCGAGGAAACGCTGGAACGCGAGGAAGTGCAGTTCCGCCGCACCCTGTCGAACGGCCTCAAGCTGCTCGACGAGGCGACCGGCGATATGGGCGAAGGCGGAGAGCTTCCCGGCGAAACCGCATTCAAGCTCTATGACACGTACGGCTTCCCTTACGATCTGACCGAAGACGCCCTGCGTTCGCGCGGGATCGCCGTTGACCGCGCCGGTTTCGATGCCGCCATGGCCCAGCAGAAAGCCGCCGCCCGCGCCGCCTGGAAGGGCTCGGGCCAAGCCGCCGACAGCGAGGTCTGGTTCGACATCGCCGAGCGCGAAGGCGCCAGCGAGTTCACCGGCTATGCCTCCACCACCGGCGAAGGCCAGGTCGTGGCGCTGGTCAAGGACGGCAAGGAAGTCCAGTCCGCCGCCGCCGGTGAAGCGGTGGTGGTGCTGACCAACCAGACGCCGTTCTACGGCGAATCGGGCGGCCAGGAAGGCGATCGCGGCACGATCCTGGGCGCGAACGGGTTGAAGATCGTCGTGACCGACACCGCCAAGCCGCTTGGCCGTCTCCATGCCATGAGCGGCACGGTAGAGGCGGGCACGATCAAGGTGGGCGACGCCGTCAACCTCACGGTCGATGCCGAGCGCCGCGATGCCGTGCGCGCCAACCACTCGGCCACGCACCTGCTCCACGCGGCGCTGCGCAACCGTCTGGGCGATCACGTCACCCAGAAGGGCTCGCTGGTCGCCGCCGAGCGTCTGCGTTTCGACTTCTCGCACCCCAAGGCGCTCGAAGCCGAGGACATTGCCGCGATCGAAGCCGAAGTGAACGCGGAAATCCGCGCCAACGATCCGGTGCTCACCCGCCTGATGACCCCCGACGACGCCATCGAAGCGGGCGCCATGGCGCTGTTCGGCGAGAAGTACGGCGATGAAGTGCGCGTGCTCTCGATGGGCCGCAGCGCCAGGACCGAAGCGGGCGAGCGCAACTACTCGGTCGAACTGTGCGGCGGCACCCACGTCCGCGCCACCGGCGACATCGGCGTGTTCCGCATCGTTTCGGAAAGCGCGGTGTCCTCGGGCGTGCGCCGTATCGAGGCGCTGACCGGCGAAGGCGCGCGCCAGTGGCTCGTGGCTCGCGAGGAAGCACTCAAGGGTGCGGCCAGCGCGCTGCGCACTACGCCGGAAGATGTCGAGGCCCGCGTTGCCGCGCTGCTCGATGAGCGCCGCAAGCTGGAACGCGAACTCGCCGAAGCCAAGAAGGCGCTCGCCCTCGGCGGCGGCTCGGGCAAGGCCGAAGCGGCCGACGAAGAGGTGAACGGCGTCAAGTTCTCGGGCCAGGTGCTCGACGGCCTCGATCCCAAGGAACTGCGCGGGTTGCTCGATCAGGCCAAGCAGCGCATGGGCTCGGGCGTCGCCGCGATCGTCGCGGTGAACGAGGGCAAGGCGAGCATCGCCGCTGCTGTGACCGAGGACCTCACCGGCACGATCAGCGCCGTCGATCTCGTCCGCAAGGGCGTCGAGACGCTGGGCGGCAAGGGCGGCGGCGGCCGCGCCGACATGGCGCAGGGCGGCGGTCCTGACGGTGACAAGGCGGCAGACGCCATCGCTGCGGTCAAGGCCGTGCTGGCGGGGTGATCCGCTCGTCGTCCCGGACTTGATCCGGGACCGCTGGCGGTTCTTCAGGCATGAGGTATCGATAGCGCCCTATCGCGAGGTGTGCTGGACAGGGCCAGCGGTCCCGGATCAAGTCCGGGACGACGGGGGAGGGGAGCTGCCAATGTCGTCCATCGCCGCCATCGTCACCGCAATCGCCGAGGAAATGCGCGAGGTCGGCAGCCGGGGGAGGGTTGCCGACTATATCCCGCCGCTGGCGGCGGTGCCGCTGGACAAGTTCGGCATGGCGGTGGTCATGGCGGATGGCGAGGCTCATGTCGCGGGCGACGCGGACGAGGCTTTCTCGATCCAGTCGATCTCCAAGGTCTTCGCGCTGACGCTCGCGCTGGGTGCGGTGGGCGACCAGCTCTGGGAGCGGGTGGGGCGCGAGCCTTCGGGTAGCGCGTTCAACTCGATCGTCCAGCTGGAGACCGAGCACGGCATTCCCCGCAATCCCTTCATCAATGCCGGGGCCATCGTCGTGACCGACGTGCTGCTCGGCCGCCTGCAACCGCGCGAGGCGATCGGGCAGATGCTGCGCTTCGTGCGCGAACTGGCGGGCGACGACAGCATCGCCATCGACGAGACGGTGGCCGCCGCCGAAAGCGAGACCGGTTTCCGCAACCGCGCGCTGGCCAATTACATGCGCGCCTTCGGCAATGTCCGCGGCGATGTCGAGCCGGTGCTGGGGACCTACTTCCACTTCTGCGCGCTCGCCATGAGCTGCCGCCAGCTGGCGCTTGCCGGCCGCTACCTGATGGACGGCGGGCGGTCTGACGGCCACCGCGTCATCAGCGAGAAGCGGGCACGGCGCATCAATGCGCTGATGATGTCCTGCGGGCATTACGACAATTCCGGCGACTTTGCCTATCGCATCGGCCTGCCCGGAAAGTCGGGCGTGGGTGGCGGTATCCTGGCGGTGGCGCCGGGGATCGCCAGCGTGGCGGTCTGGTCGCCGGGCCTCAACGAGAGCGGCAATTCCCAGCTTGGCCAGATGGCGCTGGAGCGGCTCGTCCAGCGCACCGGATGGTCGGTGTTCGAGCCGCGCGTGATTTAACTTCTTTTTTCAATAGCGCTCTCAACACCGCTCAGGCTGAGCTTGTCGAAGCCCCCGGCGGCGTGATGCTGTGTCTCCCATCCTTCGACAAGCTCAGGATGAGCGGGGGAGGAGGATGCCCAGTATGAGCGGACGCGGAAGTATGGGGCGTGCCGATCTCAGTCTGCCTCAGGCCTTCTCCGGTTCCCGCAGCTGCCCCGACTTGAGTGCGGGCTTCTGCGAGAGGCCGCCCTGCTGCATGATCTGCTCGCGAAATTCGTCGCGCTTTTCGTGGATCGAGGCGATCACCGGGCCCATGGCGACGCCGATTTCCACCAGCGCGGCTTCCGATAGCTGGAGCGAGCTTTCCAGCGTTTCGGGCACCGAATGGGTGGCCCCGGCGCGGTAGAGCACGGCGGCGTGTTCGGCGTCGCGGGCGCGGGCGATGATGGGAAGTTCGGGGAAGTCGGCGCGCAGCTTGCGGACGATGCGCTGGGCGGTGACGGGTTCGTCCATGGTCAGGATCACCGCCGCCGCGCCCGCCGCGCCGAAGCGCAGCATGGCATCGCCGCGCCCGGCGTCTCCGAAGGCGACCGTGTAGCCGTGGCGCCGCCCTTCGGTGACGAGGTCGGTATTGCTGTCCACCGCAAGGTAGGGGCGGCCGTGGCGCGCCAGCATATCGGCCACCAGCCGTCCGACGCGCCCGAAGCCGACGATCAGCACGGGCGGCTTGTCCGGCGCTTCGGCGGGCTGGTGCGGCGCCTCCACGCTGTCAACCTGCCGGGCGAGGACTTTGCCGATCATCGACAGCAGCGGCGTGACCGTCAGGCCCAGCGCAGTGACGATCTGCCAGAACATCGCCGTGCCGGGCTGGATCAGCTGGGCGGCGCTGGCGGCGCTCAGCACGATCAGCGTGGTTTCGGAAGGGCTCGACATGAGGATGCCAGTCTCGGTCGCGGTGCCGCGCCGCGCGCCCATCATGCGCAGGAGCAGGCCGGTGACCGTGGACTTGAGCAGGACCACGCCCACCGTCGCGATCAGGATCGAGGCGAGGTTCTCCCACACGATCCTGAGGTCGATGCTCATGCCGATGGTGATCAGGAACACCCCGAGGGCGAGGCCCTTGAACGGCTCGATGATCTGTTCGACTTCGGTGTGGTATTCGGTCTCGGCGATGAGCAGGCCCGCGACGAGCGCGCCGACGATCGGCGAGAGGCCGGTGGCCCCGGTTGCCAGCGAGGCGAGAATCACCACCAGCAGGCTGGCTGCCAGGAACAGTTCGGGGCTCTTGGTGCGGGCCGCCTGCGCGAAGAGCGGCGGCAGCAGGTAGCGGCCGAGCACCAGCAGCGCGGTGACGACCAGGGTGCCCCAGACCAGCGTGTGGATCAGGCCGTCCACGCCCGCGCCCTTGGCATGGGGGGCCAGCGCGCCGAGCAGGAAGATGATCGGCACCAGCGCGATATCCTCGAACAGCAGCATGGCCAGCGCCGCGCGGCCGACCGGCGTGGTCGTGTCGGTCATCTTCAGGACCAGCGCGGTGGAGGAGAGCGCCAGCGCGAGGCCCAGCGCCATGGCGCCGGAAAAGCCCTGTCCGATCGCCGCGAAGAAGAAGGTCAGCGCGGAGCCGGTCAGGATCAGTTCCAGCGATCCCAGGCCGAAGACGAACCGGCGCATGGCCCACAATCGCCCGAACGAGAGTTCGAGCCCGATCGAGAACAGCAGCAGGATGATGCCGAATTCCGCGAATATCTCCAGCCCGTCCGGGTCGGTGATGGTGACCCATGACAAGGCGGGGTGGTCGAAGACCAGCCTGCCCAGGCCAAACGGGCCGACCAGCAGGCCCACCAGGATGAAGCCGATGACCGGGGTGATGCGGAATCGATTGAAGACGGGAATCACGATGCCTGCCGCGCCCAGGATAACGAGCGCGTCGGACATGACGGGAGAAGAGAGTGCGTTGCTGCCGGCCATGGCCCGACTATGGCAGGCGCGGCGCGCCAGACAATGGCGAAGGGGCGCTATTCCCGAGTATTTCTGCGTTTCCCGACGGCATTCCGGCCCGCTCCGACTTGTCCACTCCTGCGATAGTGTATCCCCGCGCAACTTCACTTGGCGTTCAGCAAAGCGCTGGCTATAGACCTGCCCCATGTTCGAACGTTCGCGCTTCAAGATCGCTCTCGCCGCCGCCGCTACCGGGGCGCTCGTACTGACTGCCGGTTGCGCCGGACGTGGAGGCGGGAACAAGGATACCGCCTATGTCGCGCGCGACGTGGACACGCTCTATGCCGCCGCGCAGGATCGCCTGAACCAGGGCCGCACCCGTCAGGCCGCCGCGCTGTTCGACGAAGTCGAGCGCCAGCATCCCTATTCGCCCTGGGCCCGCCGCGCCCAGCTGATGAGCGCGTTCAGCTACTATGCCGCGCGCGACTATACCAAGTCGATCCAGTCGGCGCAGCGCTTCCTCTCGATCCATCCGGGCAACAAGGACGCGCCTTACGCCTATTACCTGATCGCGATCTGCTATTACGAACAGATCAGCGACGTCACGCGCGACCAGAAGACCACCGAGCAGGCCAAGCAGGCGCTGACGGACATCATGCGCCGCTATCCGAACACGGCTTATGCCTCGGACGCCAAGCTGAAGATCGACCTCGTCAACGATCACCTCGCGGGCAAGGAAATGACCATCGGCCGCGGCTACGAGAACAGCGGCAAGTGGCTGGCCGCCACCCTGCGTTTCCGCAACGTGGTGGACAATTTCCAGACCACCAGCCACGCGCCCGAGGCGCTGTTCCGCCTGGTGGAAGGCTACCTGGCCCTCGGCGTTCCCGAGGAAGCGCAGAAGGCCGCCGCCGTGCTCGAACACAACTATCCCAACAGCAAGTGGTACGACCGCGCCTACAAGCTGATGAGCAAGAACGCGCCCGAGAACCTCGCCGCGGCCTGAGGCATTTTCCCGGCGGCAAGGGCTCTCTCCGATGCGAAAGGGTCTGGCGCCGCCGGAATTCGCCTCCGGCAAAGTTGCAAACGGGCGTGACGGGCGGAACTTCTTTCGCTAGAACGGACCGCGAACATGCTGAACCGCCTTTCCATCCGCAATATCGTGCTGATCGAAGCGCTCGACCTCGACTTTGCGAAGGGGCTGGGCGTTCTCACCGGTGAAACGGGCGCGGGCAAGTCGATCCTGCTCGATGCGCTGGGCCTCGTCATCGGCAACCGCGCCGACAGCGGCCTCGTGCGGGCGGGAGAGGACCGGGCCACGGTTACCGCCAGTTTCGAGTTCGCGCAGCTTCCGAACGGCTTGCGCGCCGTGCTCGACGATGCCGACGTGGAGATCGAGCCGGGCGAGCCGCTGATCCTCAAGCGCCAGCTCAAGGCCGACGGCGGCAGCCGCGCCTTCCTCAACGACCAGCCGGTGGGCGTCGCCCTGCTGCGCGAGATCGCGCCCACGCTGGTCGAGATCCACGGCCAGCACGACGATCGCGGTCTCGTCAATGCCCGGGGCCACCGCGCCTTGCTCGACAGGTTCGCCGGGGGCGACGTCGCGGGCGTGGAGGCGGCGTGGAAGACCTGGCGCACGGCGCAGCAGGCGCTCGACAGTGCCCGCGCGCAAGTGGCCAAGGCGGCCGAGGACCAGGACCTCCTGCTGGCGCACCTTGCCGAACTCGATGCCCTTGCGCCGCTGGAAGGCGAGGAAGAGGAACTCGCGCAGGCCCGCGCCGGCATGCAGAAGGGTGAGAAGCTGGCCGACGATCTGGCCGCGCTTCAGCATCTCTGGACCGGCTCCGATTCCGCGCTGGCCAGCTTGCGCGGTGCATCGCGGCGGCTCGACCGGATCGCCGGGGAGCATCCGCTGCTGGCCGAGGCGATGGAGGCGCTCGACCGCGCCGTGATCGAGGCAAGCGAGGCGGAAGACCGGCTTGACCGCGCCGCCGAGGCGCTGGCCTTCGATCCCGACGAGCTGGACCGCATCGAGACCCGTCTGTTCGATCTTCGCGCCGCCGCGCGCAAGCAGGCCTGCCAGGTCGACGATCTGCCCGAGAAGATGCGCGAGATGCGCAGCGCGCTCGATGCCATCGAAGGCGGCGAGGAGCATGTCGCGGCGCTGGAGCGCACGGCGCAGAAGGCCGCGCTGGCCTATCGCGAACTGGCCGAGGCGCTGCACGATCTGCGGCGCTCGGCAGCGAAGCGGCTGGACAAGGCCGTGGCCGCCGAACTGGCACCGCTCAAGCTCGATGCCGCGCGATTCCAGACTTCGGTGATCCGCCTGCCCGAGGAGCGCTGGAACGCGCAGGGCATGGACGGGGTCGAATTCCTGATCAGCACCAACCCCGGCGCCGATTTCGCCCCGCTCGCCAAGATCGCCTCGGGCGGCGAACTCTCGCGCTTCATCCTCGCGCTCAAGGTGGCGCTGGCGGAAGAGGGCGGCGCGGCGACGGTGATCTTCGACGAGATCGACCGGGGCGTGGGCGGCGCGGTGGCGAGTGCCATCGGTGAGCGTTTGGCGCGGCTCGCCTCGGATGGGCAGCTGCTGGCCGTCACCCATAGCCCGCAAGTCGCGGCGCGTGGGCGGCGGCACTACATGATCGCCAAGTCCAGCGAGGGGACGGTTACGCGGACCTCCGTGGCGCTGCTCGACGAGGGCGAGCGCAAGGAAGAGATCGCGCGGATGCTCTCCGGGGCCGAGGTGACGGCTGAGGCGCGGGCGCAGGCGGATCGGTTGCTGGAAGTTTAAGAAGATTCCGGGGGATGATCCCCCGGACCCTCGGAATGTCAACGTCGTGCGCCACCTATCCGTAGTGCGCTCCTTGCGGCGCAGCCAATATGTCTCCCGACGCAGCCATGGGCGCACGACGTGGTTGGTCCGCATGACCTCGACAGTCTTGGGGGTGCAGGGGGGCTAAGCTCCCCTGCTTCTACCTTTCTTTCCCTAAACGAGAGGCCTAGGGTCCGCTCCATCAATCCCCCAGACGGACCCTATTCCATGCCCAAGTTCCTCCTCGCCTCCGCGCTGCTCGCCGCGACCGGTCTCGTTTCCGTTTCGGCGCTTGCTGCTGAACCGGCCTACGACCTTGCCGCGCAGAAGGCGAAGCTGGCGACGATTCCCATGGAAGTGGAGACGAAGTTCCTCTCCGCCGAGGAGCGCGACGTGGTGAACCTGCTCATCAAGGCGTCGGACCTGATGAGCGAGGTCTATCTGCGACAGCGCTATGCCGAGAACCCGCAAGTGCGCCGCGCGATCGCGATGAACCGCCGCGCCGATCGCGACCTGCTGGTCGAGATGTTCGACCGCAATTTCGGTCCTTGGGACGAACTGGCCGACCTGCACCCGTTCTGGGGCACCGCGCCGATGCCGGAAGGCGCGGGCTTCTATCCCGAGGACCTGACGCGCGCCGATTTCGAGGCCTATCTCGCCGCGCACCCGGACCAGAAGGCGGCGCTCACCAGCCCTTACACGGTGGTTCGCCGCGACGGCGCGAAGCTGGTGGCGGTGCCCTATTCGGTCGCTTACAAGGAATGGCTGGAACCGGCGGCCAAGCTGCTGGACCAGGCGGCGGCGCGCACCACCAATGCCAGCCTCAAGAAGTTCCTCTCCCTTCGCGCCAAGGCCTTCCGCACGGACGACTACTACGAGAGCGAACTGGCGTGGATGGACCTTAAGGACACGCCCATCGAAGTCGCGATCGGGCCTTACGAGGTCTATACCGACCGGCTGATGGGGGCGAAGACCTCGTTCGAGAGCTTCGTGACGCTGAAGGACCCGGTGGAATCGGCGTCGCTCGCCAAGTACAAGAACTATCTGCGCGACATGGAAGCGAACCTGCCGATCGAGGAGGAATACAAGAACTTCCAGCGCGGCTTCGAAAGCCCGATTGCCGTGGCGGAGCAGATTCGCGGCGGCGGCGACAATGTGCCGGGGCCGCAGACGGTGGCCTTCAACCTGCCCAACGACGAGCGCGTGCGCGAGGCGAAAGGCGCGAAGAAAGTGATCCTTTCCAACGTGCTTGGCGCCAAGTTCGAGCGCATCCTGAAGCCGATGGGCGCGCTGGTGCTGGTGCCTGCGCAGGCGGCGCAGGTCGATCGCAAGTACATGCAGCTGGAAACGCTGTTCCACGAACTGTCGCACAGCCTGGGGCCGGGCACGATCGTCGTGAACGGCCAGACGACCACGGTGGACAAGGCGCTCAAGGAGCAGAACTCGGCGATCGAGGAAGCCAAGGCCGATGTCGCCGGGGTCTGGGACATCCTGTTGATGATGAAGAAGGGCGAGATCCCCGCTTCGGAGCGCCCGCAGCTTTTCGCCACTTATGTCGCGGGCATCTTCCGCGCGGTGCGCTTCGGCGCGGTGGAGGCCCATGGCAAGGGCGCGGCCCTGCAATACGGCTACCTGCTCGACAAGGGTGCCTTCACTTACGACGCGGCGACCAGGCGCTACACTTACGACGATGCGAAGATGGAAGCGGGCCTGCGCGACCTGCTGCACGACATGCTGATGCTTCAGGCGCGCGGCGACTACGAAGGCACCAAGGCCTTCATGGCGCGCTGGGCGAAGCTCGATCCGCAGGCGGAAGCGGTGATCGCCAGCATGGCGGACCTGCCGGTGGACATCCGTCCGGTCTATCCTGAGGGCGTGTGAGGGGACCGGTCGTTCAGGGCCGCATCACGATGTGGCCGAAAGGCTGGCCGCTCAGGATGAATTCGTAAGCCTCGGCCGCCTCGCACAAGGCGAATTCGTGCTCGATCGGCAGCAGCAGTTCGCCGCCCGCGACGCGCGCGAGCATCGCGGCGACCTGGGCATGGACGAGGGGATCCTGCATCGGCGATGACGGCATGATCGTCAGGCGGCCGATATCGGGCGTGGTTCCATCGCGGCCATAGCCCACGCTCGCCAGGCTTTCGGCGGGGGAGAACGCGGCATAGCGGCCGCCCGGCTTGACCAGTCTGGCGAGCTGGGTGATCCGGTCTCCCGCGCTTACGTCGAACACGAAATCCACGCCCTGGCCCCCGGTGAGTTCCAGGCACCGCGCGATGATGTCGTCCCGGCCCGCGTTGAGCACGTCGGCAAGGCCGATCCGGTTCAGCCGTTCCTCGCACATCGGGTCGCGGGCGATGCCGATCACGCGGGCGCCGGCCTCGATCGCCAGTTGCACGGAGACGAGGCCGAGGCTGCTGGTGACATGGTTGATCAGGATCGTCTCGCCCGGCACAAGCTTGCCGCGTGCGAGAAGCGTGTCGTGGGTGGCGGCCAGGGTGAAGGGCGCGGCGGCGGCGCTGCCGGGGTCGAGGCCCTCGGGCAGGTGCCAGGTCGAGGCTTCGGGCGCCGCGAACAATTCCGCATGGCTGCCGCAGCCGTGATAGGCCACGACCCGGTCGCCCACGCCGAACCGGGTGACGGCGCTGCCCATCGCGATCACCGTGCCGCTGGCCTGGCAGCCGACGATGCCGCCTGCCGGTACGTCCGCCAGCCCGCTGCGATAGAGCGCGAGCTTGACCACGTCGATCGCTTCGATGGAGACGAGTTCCACGCGGATCAGCACCATGTCGTCCGCGATGACCGGATCGGGTGCCTCACCGAATGTCAGTGTGGGGCGGCCTCCTGTCCCGGAGCAAAGTACAGCCTTCAAGCGATCCCCGTAGTCGTCTGGTTGGAGTTAGGAATGTTGGACAACTCTGTATAAAATCGTTTGCACGTCAAGGCTGCTCGAATTCCGGGGAATCCCGTTTTGGTGCAGGCGGGGCCTTTCCCTTCCCGATTTGGGCCGGGGGTCACTTCTGCGGGCGCAGCTCGATCGCGGCGGTGCCCTGGGCGGAAACGGGAAGGTAGAGGCCTTGTCCGCTTGCCTGTATCCGTCCGGTCTGGGCCTGGCGGACCTGGGCGCGGATGATGAAGGAACCTTCGCGCTTGTCGTCGATGGCATGGGCGATCTTGCCCAGCAGTTCCTGGTAGTCTTTCTCGAAATTCTGCCCCAGCGCCGACGACAGGGTGCCCGACATCCCCGGCGTATTGGCCAGCCGCAGCAGCAGGTCCCCGCCGACGGCGTCGGTCGTGCCGCTGACGTGGAAGTCGGCGAAATCGACCTTGCGGGAATTCTCCGCATTGACCGGCATGGCCGTCATCCACACGGTGCCGCGCGCGGGCTTGATCCGGCCTGCCTTGTCGCGGGCTGTGAAAGTCACGCCCACGGCGATGCGGCGGCCGGTGGTGCCGTAGATCGTCGCCTTCTGGAAATCGGCGAAGATCGGCCCGAAATGCGGCACTTCGAAAGGCCGCTGCGCACGCTTGCACAAGGCGCGGATCAGCACCGGTTCCAGCTGGCGGTAGTCGGCGATCACGGGGATGAAGAAGGCGAGCTTTCCGGCTTCCTCCTCCAGCGGCCGCATCGGCGGCAGCGCGCGGGGCGCCGGATCGGCTGGCCGATCGCCGATGAAAGTCTCGGTCAGCGCCTTGAGGCCGAGGCGCAGCAGCAGGTGATTGCCCTTCAGCTCGTAGCCGCCATATTGCAGCTCCTGCGGCGTTACGCGCATCCAGACGGGCGGGTTCTTCTCGTTGAGCAGCAGCGAGGTGAAGGCCGAATCCCACGCGCGCTCGATCTGCGGGCGCAGTTCCATGCGGGCAAGGTGGCGCGGCAGGGTCCGTTCGAGGCGGGCGATCACCGGCTTCAGCTTCTCGTCGGCCTTGTCCGCGAAGTCCACGCGCTGGCCCAGGAAGTCGAGGTGCGGGCGGTTGGTCCAGTCGTAGCGGATATCCACGGTGCCGCGCGGGGACCAGTCCCGGCCAATGGTCAGGCGGATGGTGGCATGGGCATTGGCATCGGCAGTGGCGGTCTCGCGCTTCAGGATGCCGCCGATATCCTCGGCACGGACGACGGCGTGAAGCGGCATGGACAGCACGATGTCGCGCCCCTTGCCCACGAAGCGCAAGGGACCGCGCGTCACTTCGCCGACGATGCGGCACTTGATGGTGGGGGTCTTGAGCTTGACGAAGGCCACCTTGACCCGCTTCGAGGCGACGCAGGGCGTTTCGGGCCGGTCTATCGCCCAGAGCCGGCGCGGGATTTCCTCTTCCAGCGCGGCGGCAAGGCCGGTGACGTCGGCATGGATCGGCACGGTGATGAGCGAGGCCTGCGGCTCGACCGCGATCGTGTCGTTCGCTCTGGGCGGCGGCTCGTCGTCGGAGCCGCCCTTGCATCCGGCCACTGCGAGGACGAGAGCCAGATGGGCCATGAGCGCCCGCGAGGCTCGCCTGCGAGGCGCTCGGGCCGAGCGAATGGTTGCTGTCCTCATGCCGTGGTTGCCCCGGATATCTCCCCTTGAGAAGGGACAATACCCGAGGCTGGCGCTGGTTGCGAGTTGGAGTTTTTTGAAAATGCCCGAGAGGCATTTTCAAGGCGGCACCAGCCCCGTTTGGATTCAGGCGCCCCCACCCGACCTCCCACGAGTGTATCCTGATGGGAGGTCGGGTGGGGGCGTGGGCTGGTGCCGCCAAAATCCGCCTGCGGCGGATTTTCAAACAGACTCATCCCCTCAGGGGGTGAAACGCAAATAGGCCGAGATCCGCGAGCCGGTGTCGCGGTCCAGATAGCGGCCGGGTGCGGTGTCGTCGCTCACCGACGTGCCGGTGTAGCGCAGACCCAGTGCAAGGCGGTCCATCTGGCGCTCGACGCCGAGGTAGTAGTCCCAGTAGCTGCCGTCGGGCCGCAGGCGGCGCACGCGTTCGGCGGCCTGCAGGCCGTCCCGCGTCGAGCCGGAGCTGTAGCCGCCGCCGCCGTAGAGCGTGAACGCGGTGCCGGGCAGCGACATCGCCGCATTGGCTTCAAGGTAGAGGTTGCTGCCGCCGATGGCCTTCTGCGAAGGCGCGAAGCTGGCACCCAGGGCCAGCTGCGCCGGGCCGAGGGCGTAGGAGAGCCGGGAGGTCGCCTCGCCGTAGCTCAGGCCCGCGCCGCCCACGAAGACATGGCCCGCGGCACCGGCCGAGAGCGTCCATCCGCCGCTAGACAGCAGCGCGATTTCGGGGGTGACGTCGAGGCCAAGGTCGGCGCCGCCGTGGCGCGCGCTGTCCCTCAGGGTCGCGGCGCTGACGTCGACGGTCACGCTCTGCGACAGGGGCAGGGTGGCGTCGAGCGACATGGCCGCCTTGCCGTCCGACCAGCTCAGCCCGCGTTCGCGCAGGTCCGTGGTCGCTTCGATGGAAACGCTGGGGGAGGCGGACTGCGCGAGAACGGCTGCGGGCGCGGCGAAGGCGGCGGCCGAGAGGGCCGCCGGAATCAGGAAACGGTTCATTCGCAGGCCTCTAGCCTGATTCAGTTCACGGCGAAATCGCGGGCGGCGTCGATGGCGGCCAGGGTGTCGTGATGATCGGCCGAGGCGAGTTCGCGGACGTGGGCGTCGATCGCGTCGGAGCGGGCCGCGACCAGTCGGGCGCCGTCGTCGCTGCCCTTGCGGCAGTCGCCCGGGTGGTTCTGGGTGAAGCTGCGGGTGCCAGGCAGGCGCGTGGCGATGGCATGGCCGCCGCCCGCGGGCTGGATGCGGCGCTCGACGCTGACTTCGGCAGTGACGATGCAGCGGCGCGAGCTGGGCCGGGTCGAGGGCGAAATGCCTATGGCCTTGGCGCGCGTCTCGACGTGGGTGACGTAGTCCACGGCATAACTGGCGCCGCGATGGTCGATCTGGACGCTGTGGGCGGCATTGGGCGCGGGGACGGGCGTAGAGGCGCCGAGGGCAGCGGCAGTCAGGATCAGGAGGCTCACGTCTTACATCCTCTCGTTGTGCTCAGGAACAGATGTTGCCTAAAAATAAGGCATTGCCTGCTCAATTGTTGTGCATCGGAGGTAGCAGGCGGACATGTCCGGTTTGTGTCCGGCGGTTGAAATTGCCTGTCCTGGAAGGCGTTCAGTCCTTCGCGAAAAGCTGGCCGAGATCGGCGAAGGCCTTCATCTCGACGGCATTGCCAGAAGGGTCGCGGAAGAACATCGTCGCCTGCTCGCCCGCCTGTCCGGCAAAGCGGATATAAGGTTCGATGCCGAACGCCGTCCCTGCTTCGCGCAGCCTTGCGGCCAGCGCCTGCCAGTCCTCCATGTCAAGCACGATGCCGAAATGCGGCACCGGCACGCCGTGGCCGTCGACCGGATTGGCCCCGGCATCCCCGCGCGCCATGCCCGGCACGAGATGGGCGACGATCTGGTGGCCATGGAAGTCGAAGTCCACCCAGGTGGCACTGCTGCGCCCCTCGCGGCACCCCATGACCCCACCCCAGAACGCCCGCGCGGCATCGAGATCGTGGACGGGAAAGGCGAGATGGAACGGGCGCAGGGTCATGGGGGAGGGATAGCGGGGATGGCGAGGGGAGGCCATGGGTATCACCCCGCCGTCATCCTGAACTTGTTTCAGGATCCATCATGCCGCTCGCATCGGAGCGTTGTACGGCAAGAGCACTTCCGGTTGCTAACTAAATGGGCGATGCTTTTCGGCGCGATGTCGCCTGGCAAGTGGTTAAGTCAGCGGGCGCGCCGCGAAGTAGTCATTCGACGAGTTCGAACACCTCGGCATCCTTTTGGACTTCGCAATAGCCGCTGCCAACGGGTTTGAAATTGGTGGCATTTTGTTGTCTTGTGCTGACTGACAGGGTTGCGGATCGATTAGTCAGGATGATTCCATTCTGATCAATGGGTTTGTGTGCCTTTAGCACCGGGACCTGGCTAACCGTGAATTGAAACCGGTAAGGGCTTCCTGCCATGGATGTTTCGAAGATTACCAGATGAGAAATTCCACCCTCGAACGGCGGTATTGGGGCGGCGATGAGTGTCTGGGCTTTGGCTGACACTGTCTTCTCAGGCCAACCGTTTAGTCCTGTCGCGCGAAAGTAAAGGTCTTTTTGCGTGCTGGAAGTCTGCAATGCCAGTAATGTCATTGCTCCATCGGGCCGGTCGAGTGTGCAAATATAAGTTGTCGTTGCTTTCAGGACATCGGGGACTGACGACGGCGGCGCCTCCGCTTGGGTTGCGGTGGAGAAAAACACAAACAGAACTCCGGCAATGCTGCCGAATTGCTTTCTTGCTTTAGGGGCGTCGACATGGGCAAATTTGCGTTCGGATTGATGCATTAATCTACAATGCCCAAGCTAAGTGATGTCCGCAATTTCGGCGTTCCCAATCAGTCCGCTAGTGTATTAAACCATTGAAAGGTTGCCGGTGGTTTCGGGGGCTTGTTATCTCTCCGAGTGCCGGAGCACCCGCACGCTGGCGCGGTTTTAACCCACCCGCTCAGGCTGAGCTTGTCGAAGCCCACCCGCCACGCCGGACTATCGGCCGCTCTTGCTCCACAATGTGGCGTTCTTCAGCCAACGGACCCTTAGCGCCACGCCGCAGGGGGCTTCGACAGGCTCAGCCTGAGCGGGTGGATAGGGTAGTTTTCAACAGGTTCACCAAAACGAAAAGACCGGCGATGCTTGCGCACCGCCGGTCTTTTGCAAACCCTGGGAAAGAGGCCGCCGATCAGATGTGGATCGGCTTGCCCAGCACGGCCATGGCCGCTTCCTTGATCGCTTCCGAGTGGGTCGGGTGCGCGTGGCAGGTATAGGCGATGTCTTCCGAGGTCGCGCCGAATTCCATGGCCTGCGCGGCCTGGCCGATCATCGTGCCCGCCACCGAGGCGATGCACCACACGCCGAGGACGCGGTCGGTCTCGGCATCGGCGATCACCTTCACGAAACCGTCGGGCTCGTGGTTGGTCTTGGCGCGCGAGTTCGCCAGCATCGGGAACTTGCCGACCTTGATGGCGCCGCGTTCCTTGGCGGCTTCCTCGGTGAGGCCGACGCCCGCGAATTCCGGCTGCGTGTAGACCACGCCCGGGATCACGTCATGGTTCACGATGCCGGTCAGGCCCGCGATGTTCTCGGCGACGGCGATGCCTTCGTCTTCGGCCTTGTGGGCGAGCATCGGGCCGGGGATCACGTCGCCGATGGCCCAGACGCCGTCCACCTTGGTGGCGAAGTCGTGGTCGGTCTCGATCTGGGCGCGGGCGTTCAGTTCGAGGCCGATATTGCCGAGGCCGAGGCCTTCGGTGTTGGGACGGCGGCCGATCGAAACCAGCACGACGTCGGCTTCGATGACTTCCGCGTCACCGCCCTTGGCGGGTTCCACCGTGACCTTGGCGGTCTTGCCCTCAACGGTCACGCCGGTGACCTTGGTGCCGAGCTTCAGGGTCATGCCCTGCTTCTTGAAGATCTTGCCGGCTTCACGGCGCACTTCGCCGTCCATGCCCGGCAGGAGCTGGTCGAGGAACTCGACGACGGTGACTTCCGCGCCGAGACGGCGCCAGACCGAACCGAGTTCCAGACCGATCACGCCGCCGCCGATGACGACCATCTTCTTGGGGACGGCCTTCAGTTCCAGCGCGCCGGTCGAATCCACGACCACGCCGCCGGCGTTGTCGATCTCGACGCCCGGAAGCGGGGTGACCGAGGAGCCGGTGGCGATCACAATGTTCTTGGCGGTCACGGTCTTGCCGGCCACCTCGACGCTGTGCGCGTCCTTGAACTGGGCATAGCCCTTCAGCCAGTCGATCTTGTTCTTCTTGAACAGGAACTCGATGCCGCCGGTCAGGCCCTTCACTGCGTCGAGGCGCTGGCCCTGCATGGTGTCGAGGTCCAGCTCGGGCGTGACCTTGATGCCCATCTTGGCCATCGAGCCGCCTTCCTTCGCTGCTTCGAAATATTCCGAAGCGTGGAGCAGGGCCTTCGAGGGGATGCAGCCGACGTTGAGGCAGGTGCCACCCAGCGTCTCGCGGCCTTCGGCGCAGGCGGTCTTCAGACCGAGCTGCGCGGCGCGGATCGCTGCGACATAGCCGCCAGGGCCGGCACCGATGACAAGGACGTCGTAATCGTAATCAGCCATTGTTCAGGCCTCCGTACGCTCGTGCTTCGCACTATTCAGGGCACGAGCGGAAAATAGTCATTTCGGCTCAAGTGAAAACCCCGCCCGACCGGATCGGGGTGGGCGGGGTTTCGTAACTCAGAGGTCGATGAGGAGACGCGTGGGATCCTCGATCGCTTCCTTGATCGTCTTGAGCGCGGTGACCGCCTCGCGGCCGTCGATCAGGCGGTGATCGTAGGACAGCGCGATGTACATCATCGGGCGGATCACGATTTCGCCGTTACGCACGACGGCGCGGTCCTCGATGCGGTGCAGGCCGAGCACGGCCGACTGCGGGGGGTTGATGATCGGGGTCGACATCAGGCCGCCGAACACGCCGCCGTTGGAGATCGTGAAGGTGCCGCCGGCCATGTCGGCCATGGTCAGCGTGCCTTCCTTGGCCTTCTTGCCGAATTCGGCAATGGCCTTCTCGATGCCCGCGAAGCCCAGCTTGTCGCAGTCCTTGACGACCGGAACGACCAGGCCGTTCGGGGCCGAGACGGCGATCGAGATATCCACGTAGTCGTGGTAGACGATCTGGTCGCCGTCGATCTGCGCGTTGACCGCCGGGATGTCCTTGAGCGCCAGGACCGAAGCCTTGGCGAAGAACGACATGAAGCCCAGCTTGATGCCGTGCTTCTTCTGGAACACGTCCTTGTACTTCTCGCGCGCCTCGATGACGGCCGACATGTCGACGTCGTTGAAGGTGGTGAGCAGCGCGGCGTTGTCCTGCGCGGACTTCAGGCGCTTGGCGATGGTCTGGCGCAGGCGCGTCATCTTGACGCGTTCCTCGCTGCGCGCAGCCGGAGCAGCGGCAGCCGAGGCTGCGACAGGCGCCGAGGCGGGCTTGTTCTTGGCCGCTTCGAGGACGTCGTCCTTGGTGATGCGGCCGTCCTTGCCGGTGCCCTTGATGGTGGCCGGGTCGATGCCGTGTTCCAGGATCGCGCGGCGCACGGCCGGCGAGAGGACCGAGGAACCGGCCGAACCTTCGTCGGAAGCAGCGGCAGCGGGAGCCACGGCAGCAGCTGCCGGAGCGGGAGCCGGGGCAGCAGCGGCCGGAGCGGCTGCGGCCTTGGGTGCAGCGGCGCCGCCGGTGCCTTCTTCGATCGTGGCGATCAGCGCGCCGACGACGACGGTGTCGCCTTCCTTGGCGATCTGCTGGCCCATGACGCCCGCGTGGGGCGCCATGACGTCGATCGCGACCTTGTCGGTCTCGAGGCTGGCGATGGGCTCGTCAGCGGCAACGGCTTCGCCGGGCTGCTTCAGCCATTGGCCGATGGTGGCTTCGGCGACGGATTCCCCAAGGACGGGGACCTTGACTTCGGTGGTCATGATTTATCTCAAGCCTTCTGCTTGCGACGGAGTTCGGAACGAACGGAAAGGTGCAGCGCGTCGGCAACCAGCGCGGCCTGTTCGGCAACGTGGCGCTTGGCGAGGCCGGTGGCAGGCGAGGCCGAGGCATTGCGGCCGGCGTAGCGCGGACGCGGCTGGGCCGCGCCGGCTTCCTTGGCGGCAGCCTCGATCTGCGATTCGACGAAGAACCAGGAACCGTTGTTCTGCGGTTCTTCCTGACACCACACGACCTCTTCGAGGTTCGGCATGCGCGCCAAGCGCTTGGCCAGCGGCTCGCCCGGGAAGGGGTAGAGCTGCTCGATGCGGATGATCTGGGTGTCGTCGATCTCTGCGGCATCGCGGGCTTCGAGCAGGTCGTAGAAGACCTTGCCCGAGCACAGGATGACCTTCTTGGTCGCGGCGTCTTCCGAACCCTTGGGGTCGGAAAGAATGCGCGAGAAGGTGCCGCTGGTGAACTCCGAGGCAGCCGACTTCGCCAGCGGGTGGCGGAGCAGCGACTTCGGGGTCATGATGATCAGCGGCTTGCGGAACGGGCGGTGCATCTGACGGCGCAGAACGTGGAAGTAGTTCGCGGGCGTCGTGATGTTGCAGACCTGGATGTTGTCCTGCGCGCAGAGCTGCAGGTACCGTTCCAGACGGGCCGACGAGTGCTCCGGTCCCTGGCCTTCGTAGCCGTGGGGCAGCAGCATGACGAGGCCGTTGGCGCGCAGCCACTTGGACTCGGCCGAGGCGACGTACTGGTCGATGATGATCTGCGCACCGTTGGCGAAGTCGCCGAACTGGGCTTCCCAGAGCACCAGCGTCTTCGGATCGGCGCTGGCGAAGCCATACTCGAAGCCGAGCACGCCATATTCCGACAGCGTCGAGTTCAGCACTTCGAAGCGGCCGTGGGGCAGGGTGGTCAGCGGCGTGTACTTGCGTTCGTCCGTCTGGTCGACCCAGACCGAGTGACGCTGCGAGAAGGTGCCGCGTTCGCAGTCCTGGCCCGAGAGGCGCACGTTGTAGCCTTCGGTGACGAGGCTGCCGAAAGCGAGTGCTTCCGCCGTGGCCCAGTCAAAGCCGTCGCCCGACTTGAACATCTCTTCCTTGGCCGCGAGCACGCGGGCCAGCGTCTTGTGGACGGTCAGGCCTTCGGGAACCGTGGTCAGGGTACGGCCGAGGCTGTCGAACAGCTTGTTCTCGATCGTGGTGTCGACGTTGCGGCGCGCGGTTTCGGGATCGGCGGGCTTGTGGAAGCCGCTCCACTGGCCCGAGAACCAGTCGGCCTGGTTGGACTTGTAGGTCTTGGCCGCCTCGAACTGGTCTTCGAGGTGCGCGGTGAACTCCGCTTCCGTCTGCGACAGGAATGCGTCGTCGATGACGCCTTCCTGCTTCAGGCGATCGCCGTAGATCTTGCTGACCGGCGGGTGCTGGCGGATCTTCTGGTACATCAGCGGCTGCGTGAAACCGGGCTCGTCGCCTTCGTTGTGGCCGAAGCGGCGATAGCACCACATGTCGATCACGATGTCGCGGCCGAAGGTCTGGCGATAGTCGATCGCCAGCTTGCACGCGAAGGTCACCGCAGCCGGATCGTCACCGTTGACGTGCAGGATCGGCGCCTGGACGCCCTTGGCGACGTCCGAGGGATACGGCGAGTTGCGCGCGAACTGCGGACTCGTCGTGAAGCCGATCTGGTTGTTGATGATGAAGTGGATGCAACCGCCGGTGTTGTAGCCCTTCACGCCCGAGAGGCCGAAGCACTCCCAGATGATGCCCTGGCCGGCGAAGGCCGCGTCACCGTGGATGAGGACCGGCAGGACCTGCTTGTGCTTGGCGCCCGGACCGATGTCGTCGCCGATGTCGTCGGCGATGGTCTGGTAGGCGCGGACCTTGCCGAGCACGACCGGGTCGACGGTTTCGAGGTGCGACGGGTTCGGCATCAGGCTCATGTGGACCTTGATGCCGTCGAACTCACGGTCGGCCGAAGTGCCGAGGTGGTACTTCACGTCGCCCGATCCGCCGACGTCTTCCGGGTTGGCGGTGCCGCCCGAGAATTCGTGGAAGATCACCTTGTAGGGCTTGGCAAGGACGTTCGCGAGGACGTTCAGGCGGCCGCGGTGGGCCATGCCGTAGACGATTTCCTTGACGCCCAGCGTGCCGCCGTACTTGATCACGGCTTCGAGCGCCGGGATCATGGCCTCGCCGCCGTCCAGGCCGAAGCGCTTGGTGCCGACGTACTTCTTGCCGAGGAACTTCTCGTACTGCTCACCGCGCACGACGGCCTGAAGGATCGCCTTCTTGCCTTCGGGGGTGAACTCGATTTCCTTGTCGGCGCCTTCCATCCGCTCCTGGAGGAAACGGCGTTCCTCGACATCGGCGATGTGCATGTATTCGAGGCCGACCTTGCCGCAATAGTTCGCGCGCAGGATCTGCACGATCTCGCGGACGGTCGTCCACTCCAGGCCGAGCGCACCGCCGACATAGACCGGACGGTCCTGCGCGGCGCCTACGAAGCCGTGGTATTCGGGGGTCAGGTCGGCGGGAAGCTGACGCTGGTTGAGGCCGAGCGGATCGAGATCGGCAGCCAGGTGACCGCGCACGCGATATGTGCGGATCAGCATCATGGCGCGGATTGCGTCGGCCGCGGCTTCGTCTATGCGGGACTGGTCGACCTTCTGGCCGCCCTTTGCCGCTGCCTTCTCGATCTTGACCTTCAGCGCGCTGGGGTCGAGGCCCTGGGTCAGGTCGTCCTCGAACTCGGCGCCTACCAGCGGCCAGTTCTTGCGCTGCCAGCTCGGGCCGGCCTGCGGTCCGTCGAGGATATCATCGGGGGTGAAGTCGAAACTTTCGTCGCCCATCGGGTGTCACCTTTTGTCGCGCCGGAAAACGGCCGGCGCTACCAAGCTAAATAGTGCGTTCGATGGTCCCGAGGGAGAGGAGGGGCCGTTTCGTTCGCATTGTGCGTCCGGCATCTCGAACGTGCCGGATCGCCTGTGGGTCCCGCGGGCGGCGCAAATCCGAAGATTCGCGCCGCCCGCGGGTATTGGATCAGGCGTATTCCTTGAGGACTTCCACAAGGGTTTCGCCCAGCAGCGACGGCGAGGGCGAGACACGGATGCCTGCTTCTTCCATGGCTGCGATCTTGTCTTCGGCGCCGCCCTGGCCGCCCGAGACGATGGCACCGGCGTGGCCCATGCGGCGGCCCGGAGGCGCCGTGCGACCGGCGATGAAGCCGACCATGGGCTTCTTGCGGCCGCGCTTGGCTTCGTCCTTGAGGAACTGGGCCGCTTCTTCTTCGGCGCTGCCGCCGATTTCGCCGATCATGATGATCGACTTGGTGGCTTCGTCGGCCAGGAACAGTTCCAGGACGTCGATGAAGTTGGTGCCGTTGACCGGGTCGCCGCCGATGCCGACTGCGGTGGTCTGGCCGAGACCGGCGTTGGTGGTCTGGAACACGGCTTCATAGGTGAGCGTGCCCGAACGCGAGACGACGCCGACCGAACCCTTGGAGAAGATGCTGCCGGGCATGATGCCGATCTTGCATTCGCCGGGGGTGAGGACGCCGGGGCAGTTCGGGCCGATCAGGCGCGACTTCGAACCCGAAAGGGCGCGCTTCACGCGAACCATGTCGAGAACCGGCACGCCTTCGGTGATCGCGACGATCAGTTCCATCTCGGCGTCGATCGCCTCGAGGATGGCGTCGGCGCAGCCTGCGGGCGGCACGTAGATGCACGAGGCGGTCGCGCCGGTCGCGGCCTTGGCTTCGGCGACGGTGTCGTACTGGGGCAGGTCAAGGTGGCTGGTGCCGCCCTTGCCGGGGGTGACGCCGGCAACCATCTGGGTGCCGTAGGCCAGCGCGGCTTCGGTGTGGAAGCTGCCGGTCTTGCCGGTCATGCCCTGGGTAATGACCTTGGTGTTCTTGTCGACGAGAATGGACATAGGTCGATCCTAATTCCTGTTCCTGGTGTAGGCCGATTCCGGCTTGAGTAGCGCCATGGCGCAAATTCCGCGAAGTGCAACCGCCCCAGTGTTAAAATCAACGGCCGGATAGGCCGAAGCCCCGCCCGCCCCGTCGAATTACGGGGCGGGCGGGGCCGTGGTGTTCGGATCAGGCGAGGGCGGGGTCGATGCCCTTGCAGGCGACCAGCAGTTCCTTGACCGCGTCGACCGAGACCTGGAGGTTGGCCTTGGCTTCCGCGTCCAGTTCGATCTCGACGATTTCCTCGACGCCGTTCGCGCCGATCACGGCGGGCACGCCGACATAGAGGCCGTCAACGCCGTACTGGCCGTCGACGTAAGCGGCGATCGGCAGGATGCGCTTCTGGTCGTTGAGGTAGGCTTCGGCCATGGCGATGCCCGAGGCGGCAGGCGCGTAGAAGGCCGAGCCGGTCTTGAGCAGGCCGACGATCTCGCCGCCGCCCGAACGGGTGCGCTGGACGATCGCGTCGATCTTTTCCTGGGTGGTGCGGCCCTGCTTGATGAGGTCGGGAACCGGGATGCCGTTGACGGTCGAGTACTGCACGACCGGCACCATGGTGTCGCCGTGGCCGCCGAGCACGAAAGTGTTCACGTCGCGGATCGAGACGCCGAATTCCCAGGCGAGGAAGGTCGAGAAACGGGCCGAGTCGAGCACGCCGGCCATGCCGACGACCTTGTTCGCGGGCAGGCCCGAGAATTCGCGCAGCGCCCAGACCATCGCGTCGAGCGGGTTGGTAATGCAGATCACGAAAGCGTCGGGCGCGTTGGCGGCGATGCCTTCGCCGACCGACTTCATCACCTTGAGGTTGATGCCCAGCAGGTCGTCGCGGCTCATGCCGGGCTTGCGGGCGACACCGGCGGTGACGATGATCACGTCTGCACCGGCGATGTCGGCATAGTCGTTGGTGCCGGTGATCTTGGCGTCGAAGCCTTCGACGGGGCCGCACTGCGACAGGTCGAGCGCCTTGCCCTGCGGCAGACCTTCGGCAACGTCGAAGAGGACGATGTCGCCCAGTTCCTTCTGCGCGGCGAGGTGCGCGAGGGTGCCGCCGATGTTGCCGGCGCCGATGAGGGCAATCTTCTTACGAGCCATGATGCTTGCTTGTCCTTCCCAAAGGCGGGACCTACGGACGAAAAGGCGGCCTGCTCTTGTCCCGCTGAGGCAGGTGCCGGTGTTCAACGAGGGGCGGCCTACGCCCCCCGAACCGACATTGCAACCGGGAAAAGCCCGCATGGATGGCTGGTGCGTCGCTTTTTACTGATAATAGTTCGCAATTGCAATAAGCCACGGGAGTGCGCGAAAAACACTGTCCGAAACGAGGGTTTCGGCCTCTTTTCCGCAACCGTCAGGGCGCAGATTGCATCCTGCGCATCCGGCCCGCATCGCGCTCTCGAGTCTCTCGCACGCGCCGATGACCGGCAAGCGTCACCGCCAGCGAGTCGCCCCGAAGAAAGGGCAGACGGTCGCGCCGAAGATTGTGCTCGAGGCTATTGTAGAGGGCGCAGACGAATGGCGGGTGTCGCCGTTCTTGCGGAATGTTTCCGAAGGGGACTGTCTATGATGGTGCTCTCGACCCGTTCCATTCTGCCCCCAGCTCTCACCCCGCTCAGCCGGAGCTTGTCGAAGGCCCTTCCGGCGAGCGCTGTGCAGGCCCTTCGACAAGCTCAGGGCGAGCGGAGTGGGGGTAATGCCGCATGTGAAGGACGGAAGCCGGGTCTGAAATGACCCGTCCATGCCTATTCTTGCTCCGGTCTGCTCCGGCCCTCAACGCCGCTCGGCCTGAGCCTGTCGAAGGCTCCTCCGGCGGGCGCTGTGCAAGCCCTTCGACAGGCTCAGGGCGAGCGGAATGGGGGTAATGCCGCATGTGAAGGGCAGAAGCCGGGCCTGAAATGACCCGTCCGCGCGCCATTTTAGCTCCGGTCCGCTCTCAGCTCTCAACCCCGCTCAGCCTGAGCTTGTCGAAGTCCCCTCCCGTAAGCGCTGTGCAGGCCTTACCCGTTGCCGATGCGCCGGGCGAAGGCGTCGGCCATGGGGCGGTCGAGTTGGCGGCAGATGGCAATCCACCAGGTGCAGGCATGCTCGTCCCCGGCGAGACGCGCGGCGGCGGCATGGGCGCGGGCATGGGCGGCGGCGGAAAGGCCGTGGCGGGCGAAGTGGCGCAGGGCTTCCGCGAAGATGCGCGCGTTGGCGGTATCGGCGGTGGCCTCGCGGATGCGGCGGCGGAGGCGTGCGCGGGGCGCGGAATTGTCGTTGGCTGCGCAGAGCGGTACCGAGGGGCAGAGAGCGCGCACGATCACGGGGCAGGAGCGTTTCCGGGCTGCGGAAAAGCGGATGGCCATGGGTAAGTGCGCCTCTTTTTGAAGGACGCTCGGAGATGGCGTCTCGGAGGGCAGTTATAGGATGAAGCCGCTAAGTCTTGGTGATGGCCTATGGTTGCTGAAACCTTGCGGCCGATCCTTGGCGAATCCTTAAAGCGCGCGCCTAGCTCGTGGGCTGGGCGATCCATTTGCCCGAGTTGGCATATTCGGGGCGCACGGTGGCTTCGGGCAGGTTGCGGGCGCGGTAGAGATCCTCGCCGCCGCGTTCGCGCACGTCGCTGGAATAGGCGGGAGCCGCCGCGACCGGTGCGGCGGGCGGCGTGACGGTCTCACCCCGGACGGGCGCCGTAACCTCGAAAGCCCGCTGCACGGCCAGCGGGTCGAGTGCGGCATTGGCCAGGGCGCTTGCGGCGGAATCGTCGCGGCGATGGGGCGCGGCGAGCGGTTCGCCGCCGAGATAGGCGAAGCGGAACGAGGCCGGGTTTCCGGCCGCGCCGTTGAAGGCGTAGAAGCGGTGCGCGCCGATCGTCGTCAGGTAGCGGAGGCTCGGCGCCCAGTAGGGATTGACCTGGATCGTGTGGTAATGCGTCGCCAGGCCGATCGGCGCGTAGACGTAGCCTGACAGCGCCGCGCGGGCGACGTCCTCCGCCCGCTGCCAGAAGTAGCGCTGCGGTGCGCGGGCCAGCGAACCGTCGCAAGTGAACGAGAACTGGCAGCCGGTTGGCCGCTCCGATCCCTGGTAGACGACGCCGCAGACGGTCTTGGGATAGGCCGGATGGGCCACGCGGTTGAGCACGACCTGGGCCACCGCGCGCTGGCCGCCGTCCGGCTCGCTGGCGGCTTCGTAGTAGATCGCGGCGGTGAGGCATTGGAGCGCGCGGCTGCGGTCCACCCCGGAATTGTCGATCCTGAACGCGCGGGCGACAGGGCCGCTCGCGGCATCGCCGGCGTCCGAATGAATGCCTTCGCCGACCTTCAGCACCGGCTTTTCCGCTTCGAGGTAGTAATAGGCCGAGCCGGGGAAGCTGGCGCCCACCTGTTCGAAAGGCATGGGCAGAACGGTCTGGTCCGCTGCCGTGGCGGTGCCGACCGTCAGGCTGTTCCATGCGGTGAGCGGCGGGGAGGCGAAAGCGGGCAGGGCGATCGCCACCAGCCCGGCCGCGCCCAGCGTCCAGCGCCGTCGCCTGCGTTGGAGCCGCCTGCGTCCGCCGCGCACGAAGTTCCCCTGGAAATCGCGCGGGCGCGGTTCCCAGGTCTCGGCGCAGGAAGGCAGGGCGGCGGCGGTCAATTCGGTTCCTCTCGGCATTCCTCGCATGAGGCGCCCTTCGCGCCTATCCTGCTTTGGCCCGCGCGGCATCCATCGAGATCGGCGCGTCCCGAAGCGGTACAGGCGCGCGGGATAGCCTGAATCGCTTAAGACTCTCTTTGCGATTTCCCCCGGCGATACCGGTGCGTCACCCATCTGCCCCGCTTGCCAACCCCCGCGCGGCCCCGTATTTGCGCGCCACGTCATGGGTGGCCCGGAGCCGGGCCCATAGAGGGAATTTCGGCGCAAGTCGAAAAGCTGCCCCCGCAACTGTGACCGGGGAGCGCCCCTTCCACGCGATGCCACTGGGTCACACCGGGAAGGCGGAGGGCGGCGCGACGATCCGGGAGCCAGGAGACCTGCCTGTGACCGTCGTTCCGCAGCCGGGCGGGGTGTCCCGGCTTGCAGCGAGCAGACGCGCAAGGAAAAGGCGCGCGGCTCCGCCATGGACGGCACAAGTCGTTCAGGTTGGAGGAATACGCGTGAAGTACCTGTTCTTGCTGGGGACCGCCCTTGCGGTCTCGACGTCCATTGCCGTCCCCGCTCTGGCGGATGAAGCGGCCATCGATAATATCGTCGTCACCGCGACGCGCACCGAAACGCCCACGAGCGAAATCGGCCAGTCCGTCTCGGTCGTCACCCGCGAGGATATCGAGCGCACCCAGGCGGTGACCGCCACCGACGTGCTGGCCCGCCTGCCGGGCGTGACCTTCACCCAGTCCGGCGGCTTCGGCCAGCCCGCCAGCGTCTTCATCCGCGGGGCCGAGAACGCACAGAGCCTGGTGCTGATCGACGGCGTGCGCATCAACGATCCGGGCGACGTGGGCGGCGGCTTCGACTTCGGCAGCCTCACCGTCGGCCAGTTCGACCGCATCGAGGTGGTGCGCGGATCCTCCGGCGTGCTCTGGGGCAGCCGCGCTATCGGCGGCGTGATCAACCTCATCACCGCGCGCCCGACCGAGGAATGGACCGCGCGCGGCCAGGCCGAATATGGCTGGCGTGACCAGAAGCAGCTCGGCGCCTCGGCCGCGGGCAAAGTGGGGCCGGTCGGCCTGACGCTGGGCGGCAACTGGCTCAAGGGTGACGGCTATTCCGCCTTCAACGAGCGCCGCGGCGGCGCCGAAAAAGACGGCTTCGAAAGCAAGAGCGCCAATGCCCGCGCCGAAGTGCAGATCGTGAACGGCCTTTCCGCCGACGCCGGGACCTACTGGACCAAGGCGAACTACGATTACGACAATACCGGCGCCGATGCCCTGAATGTGGGCATGAAGCGCGACACCGTGGGCTATGCCAACTTGCGCTACAAGGGGCTCGACGGCCGCCTGACCGCGCGTGTCGGCTACGGCCTTACCGATACCCGCCGCATCTCGGACGATGCCGTATTCGGTCCCTTCACCACCAATGGCCGCAACGACCGCTTCGAAGGGCAGGTCTCCTACACCCCGATCGGCATGGTCAGCGTGCTGGTCGGCGCCGAGACCGAGAAGCAGAAGTTCTCGGACAACTACGGCTCGAAGGATTCCACCTCGATCGACAGCGTCTTCGGCATGCTCACCCTGCGCCCGGTCACCGGCCTGACGCTGAACGGCGGGTTGCGCTATGACGACAATTCGGACTTCGGGCACAAGACGACCTTCTCGGCCAATGGCGCCTGGGTGATCGGCGGCAGCGAAAGCGCGCCGATCCTGCGCGCCAGCTATGGCGAGGGCTTCAAGGCGCCCTCGCTCTACCAGCTCTATACCAATGCCGGTTTCCGCGCGCTCGATCCCGAGACCTCGAAGTCGTGGGACGTGGGCGTTGAGCAGCCCTTCGCGGAAGGGCACGGCACGTTCTCGGTCACCTACTTCGATCGCAAGACGAAGAACCTGATCGATTACGACCTGGCCGCGTGGAACTACTACAATGTCGGCCGCGCCCGCGCCAAGGGCGTGGAACTGGGCATGCAGGTGACCGACTGGGAGGGCTTCGACATGAGCCTTTCGGCCACTTACCTCGACGCCACCAACGAGATCACCGGCGCGCGCCTGGCCCGCCGTCCCAAGACCAACCTCTACGCCAGCCTCGACAAGCACTGGTCGCAGGGCTTCCGCCTCGGCGCGGACCTGCGCGTGGGCGGGGGGCGCTACGACGATGTGGCCAACGTCAATTATCTCGGCGGAAACGTCGTGGTCGGCCTGCGCGCCGCCTATGATGTCACCCACAACGTCCAGGTCTACGGCCGGGTCGAGAACCTGTTCGACGAGCACTACGAAGTGGTGCGGACTTACGGCACGCCCGGCCGCGCGGCTTATGCCGGGGTTCGGGTGAAGATGTGATCCTGTCGCTTTCCCCGTCCTCTTTCGGGAGGGGGAAGCGCGAGGCCCGTCGCATCGCGGCCGCGCTGGCACTTGCCGGAGCGGTCGCGGCGCTGGCGGGCTGCGGGGGCGGTGACACCACCGAGGCCGCCCCCGCGGAACCGGGCCGCTATCCGACGATCGTCTCGCTCAACCCCTGCACCGATGCGATTCTGGCGCAAGTGACCGGACCGGGCCAGTTGCTGGCGATCTCCAGCTATAGCCACGATCCCGAGAGCAGTTCCATGCCGATCGCCGAGGCGCGGCGTTATCGCGCCGTTTCCGGCACGGTGGAGGAAGTGGCGAGGATCCATCCGCAAGTGGTGGTGGCCAGCGCTTTCCTCGATCCCGCGAGCGAGGCGGCGTTCCGCAGGCTGGGCTACCGGCTGGTGAAGATGCCGATCGCCTCCGATCTTGCCGCCGCGCGCGAGCAGGTGCGCGAACTGGCGCGGCTGACGGGACATGTCGCCGAGGGCGAAAGGCTGGTCGCCCAGATAGACGCTGCCGTGGCCCGCAATGCGCCGCCTGCGGACTTGCGCGAAATTCCGGCACTGGTGTGGGAATCCGGTGGACTTGTCGCCGGAGACCGGACCCTGATCGTTGACATGATGAGGCACACCGGCTTTACGAATATTGCCGGCGCGCGCGGTCTCTCCCAGGCCGATTACCTGCCTCTGGAGCAAGTGCTGGCGGATCCGCCGCGCGTGGTCTTCGCGGTGGGCGATCCGCTCGCCGAGGAGGACCGAATGCTGCACCACCCGGCGCTTTCCGCGCTGAAAAGTACCCGGCGTTTCCTGCTCAGCCGCTCCATCCTGTGGTGCGGCGGGCCGACGATTCCAGGCGCGCTGGACGAGCTGGGCGAGGCCCGCCGGGAATACCTTTCATCCCGGACTGCCAATGCGCCGATTGCCGTAAGGACCGTTTCTTCAACGCCATGAACCTGCGTCTTGTCCTGCTTCTGGCCCTCGCGCTCTGCGTGGCGGTGCCGTTGTCGCTGCTGGCGGGCCGCGTCTGGATCAACCCTTTTTCTCCCGAGCTGCACAGCGCCTCGACCATCCTGGTGGAGCTGCGGATGCCGCGTGCCGTCCTGGCCCTGGTGCTGGGGGCGGGCCTCGGCGCGGCGGGTGCGGCGATGCAGGGCTACTTGCGCAATCCGCTCGCGGATCCGGGCCTGTTCGGCATAGCGCCGGGTGCGGCGCTGGGGGCGGTGCTGAGTTTCTGGACCGGCTATGCCTCGGCCCCGTGGATGCTGCCGGTCTTCGCGCTGATCGGTGCAGGCGGGGCAATGACCCTCTTGGCGCTGATCGCCGGGCGCGGCGGCGGCGTCGCACTGTTCACGCTGGCCGGGCTCATGGTCTCCAGCCTCGCGGGCGCGCTGATGAGCCTCGCCATCAGCCTCACCCCGTCGCCTTTCGCGATGAGCGAGATCGTCACCTGGATGATGGGGTCGCTCGCCGACCGGTCGTGGCGTGAAGTCTGGATCGCGGCGCCGCTGACGCTCGCGGGGATCGGCGTGCTGCTCCATGCCGGGCGCGATCTCGACGCCATGACCCTGGGCGAGATGGCCGCCCGGTCGCTGGGCGTGGAGCCGCTGCGGCTTCAGGCCATGATGATCCTGGGCGCCGGGCTGATCGTCGGCTCGGGCGTGGCGGTGGCGGGGATCATCGGCTTCGTCGGCCTGATGGTGCCGCATCTGGTGCGCCCGATGACCGACCGCAAGCCGTCCTCGCTGATCGTGCCCTCGGCGCTGGCTGGAGCGCTGCTGCTGCTCTTCGCGGACTGCCTCTGCCGCATCATGCCGCTTGCGGGCGGCGAACTGCGGCTGGGTATCGCGCTCAGCCTGATCGGCGCGCCGTTCTTCCTGCGGCTGCTGCTGAAGATGCGGCAGGGGATGGTGGCATGAGCTTCGGCTTCGGCGCCGACAACGTCACGGTAGCGGGCCGTCTCGACGGGGTTTCGCTCAACTGCCGGCGCGGCATGATCACGGCGATCTGCGGCCCCAACGGCGCGGGCAAGTCCACGCTGCTGTCGGTCATGGCAGGGCTGGTCAAGCCGGACTCCGGCCAGGCGGTGATGGGCGGCCGGCCGCTTGCCGCCGTTTCGCTGGCGCAGCGCGCGCAGTGGCTGGGCTATCTGCCGCAGACCCCGGAAGTGGCCTGGGACGTCTCGGTGGAAGTGCTGATCTCGCTCGGCCGCCTGCCCTGGCGCGATGCCCCCGCTGCCGAAGCGCAGGACGCGATCGAGGATGCGATCGCCGCGATGGACCTTCAGGACTTGCGCCACCGCCCGGTCTCGACCCTTTCCGGCGGCGAGCGGGCGCGGGCGCTCATGGCGCGGGTCCTGGCCACCCAGCCCGGCTGGCTGCTGGCCGACGAGCCTTTCGCCAGCCTCGACCTCGCCCACGGGCTGGCCCTGATGCAGCGTTTTCGCCAGCAGGCGCGGGCAGGCAAGGGCGTTGTCCTGGTCCTGCACGACCTGGCGACGGCGATGAATCATGCCGATCAGGTGCTGGTCCTCGCGAAGGGCAGGGTGGAGGCGGAAGGGCCGCCGGAAATGGCCCTCTCGCGAGAAGTGATCAGCCGGGTGTGGAACTGCCCGGCGCATTGGCTGGGCGAACCGGGGGAGCGAGCCTTGTCGATCGGTGCCCCGGCGCCGCTGGCGGTGGACTTCCGGCAGCAGTTCTAGAACTTACGGTTTCTCGCGATCGTCCAGCGTGAGCTGCATGAAGGCAAGGTCCAGCCAGGCGCCGAACTTCATGCCGACCTGCCGCAGCACGCCGGTATGTTCGAAGCCGAGCTTCTCGTGCAGGGCGATCGAGCCGCTGTTGCCCGCCTCGATCCCCGCGACCATGACATGCTTGCCGATTGTGCGTGCGCGGTCGATCAGCGCGATCATCAGGGCCTTGCCGATGCCGCCGCCGCGCTGGTCGGCGCGGACGTAGACGGAGTGCTCCACGGTATGGCGATAGCCGTCGAAGGCGCGCCAGTCCCCGAACGAGGCATAGCCGACGACGGTGCCGTCCTCATCCAGCGCCACCAGCACCGGATAGCCCTGCCGCGCCCGGTCAGCCAGCCAGGCGATGCGATTGGCGGCATCGACCGGGGTATCGTTCCAGATCGCCGTCGTGTTGACGACCGCGTCGTTGTAGATCGAGGTAATCGCCTCGGCATCGGCCGGAACGGCGTCGCGAATGTCCATTCGGCACCTTTTCAAGATCGGATGGCGGGCTGCTACCATCTCGCCTGCCAAAAACAAGGCCGCCGTCCCCTCGCGGGAACGGCGGCGTGTTGTGTTTGCTTGAAAAATGCCCGGTGGGCATTTTTGGCGGCACCAGCCCTCTCCCCCACCCGACCTCCCATCAGGATACACTAGTGGGAGGTCGGGTGGGGGAGAGGGCTGGTGCCGCCGAAATCCGCCTAGGGCGGATTTCCGACCGACCGCTTACTTCGCCTTCGGCGCCAGACCGCGTGCTTCCACCATCGGCTGGACTTCGGGATCATGGCCCGTGAAGTCGCGGTAGAGTTCCGCGAAGTCCTTGGTGTGGCCCTGGCCGAGGAAGGTCTTGCGGATGTGGTCGCCGTTGGCGCGGGTCATGCCGCCGTGCTTGACCACCCAGTCCCAGCCGTCATGTGCGAGCATCTCGGTCCAGATGTACGAGTAGTAGCCCGAGGCATAGCCGTTGTCCCAGATATGGCGGAAATACGGCGTCTTGTAGCGCGGCGGGATCATGTCGGTGTTGAGGCCGGTCGCCGCCAGTGCCTTGGCCTCGAAGGCCATCGGCGGCTGCGCGGCTTCTTCCGGCGAGAGCTGGTGCCACTGGATGTCGAGCATCGCCGCAGACAGCGTCTCGCCCAGGCCAAGGCCCTGGTTGAAGGTCTTGGCGGCCTCGATCTTGGCGATCAGTTCGGGCGGGATCGCCGCGCCGGTCTGGTAATGCTTGGCGTAGTGGTTCAGCACTTCCGGGATCGTCGCGAAGTTCTCGTTGAACTGGCTGGGGAACTCCACGAAGTCGCGTGCGGTATTGGTGCCCGAGAGCGAGGGGTACTTCTGGCTGGCGAAGAAGCCGTGCAGCGCGTGGCCGAATTCGTGGAACATGGTTTCCACGTTGTCGAAGCTGACCAGCGCGGGCTGGCCTTCCGCCGGCGGGGCGATGTTCAGGGTATTGCTGACGACCGGCTTCTCGCCGAGCAGGTAGGACTGCTCGACGTAGTTGTTCATCCAGGCGCCGCCGCGCTTGTTGGAGCGGGCGAAGGGATCGTAGTAGAAGATCGCCAGCGACGATCCGTCGGCATCGAACACTTCGTAGGCGCGCATGGTCGGATGATAGACCGGCAGGTCGGTGCGGCGCTTGAAGGTCAGGCCGTAGGTCTTGTTGGCGGCGTAGAACACGCCGTCTTCCAGCGTGCGCCAGACTTCGAAGTAGGGTTTGATCTGGTTTTCATCGAGATCGTACTTCGCCTTGCGCACCTTCTCGGCGTAGTAGGACCAGTCCCAGGGCTCCAGCTTGATGGCCTGACCATCGGCCTTGGCGGCGGCTTCGAGCAGGGCGGCCTCGCGGTCCTGCGTGGCGCGCAGGGCGGGGACGAAGCCCTTCATGAATTCCATCGCCTTGGCGGGCGTCTTCACCATGCGGTCGTACATCTGGTACGTTGCGAAGTCCGGGGCGCCGACCAGCCTGGCCTTCTTCGCGCGCAAGGTGGCGATCTGGGTGACCATCGCGGTGGTATCGTAAGCGTCGGCGCCCGAGGTACGGTTCACGCTGGCGTCCCACAGGATCTTGCGGCTGGCGCGGTTGTTGAGGCTGGTGAGCGCGGCCTGCTGCGTGGTGTTGTCCAGCGCCAGCATGAACTTGCCCGCATGGCCCTTGTCGGCGGCGAGCTTGGCGGCGGCGGCGATCTCGGCCTGCGAGAGGCCGTCCAGCTGCGCGGCGCTGTCGAAGATCGGCGCCTTGGCGGCGGTGGCCGTGGTGAGCTTCTGCGAGAAGGCGGTTTCGAGCTTGGCGATCTCGAGGTTCATCGCCTTCAGCTCGACCTTCTGCGCGGCCGAGAGCAGGGCGCCGCGATGGACGAACTTGTCATAAGTCGTCGCCAGCAGCATGGCGTCCTCGCCGGTCAGGGCCTTGCCTTCCGCGCTGTCATGGACGGCCTTGACGCGCGCGAAGAGGGCGTCGTCGAGGTAGATATCGTCGTTGAGCGCGGAAATCTTCGGGCTCATGGCGGTGTCGATGGCGTCGAGCGCATCGCTGGTATTGGCCGAGGTCAGCTGGCTGAACACGTTGTAGGCGCGGTCATAGAGCGTACCGGCGCGTTCCATCGCGACGATCGTATTCTCGAAGCTGGGCTTGGCCTTGTTGGCGGCGATCGCCTTGATCTCGGCGCGCTTGGCGGCGATGCCGGCTTCGATGGCGGGCTGCCAGTCGGCGTCCTTGTACTGGGTGAAGTCCGGGGCATGGAACGGCAGCGTGCTGGGCTTGGCGAAGGGGCCGCTATAGGTCGCAGCGGTCTTTTCAGCAGTCGTCGCATGCGCCGTCACGGAAAATCCTCCAAGCAGCGCGGCGCCAAGCACGAACGGCGCGGCGGCGGCCATGAGCCGGGTCTTCATCTTCGTTTTTCTCCTGGCTTCGGCAGTCAGGTAGGGAAATCGCGGCGCCTCCCTGGGGCGTCGCGATAGGCTGCCGAGGTAATCGAGGAGCAGGGTTGAAGCGCAGATGACCGGGGCTTGCAAGCACAGGTCAGGTCTGTGGAAGCACCTTGCGCAAATGACGTATGCGACATTTCCAGGCGCACACGAATTCGCGCCGGAGCGTAATCAAGTTACGCTCCGGCGCGCCGTTCGGTCGCTCCGACAGGGGGAATCGGTCCGGTCAGTTCGACCGGAAGCGACCGTTGGTCCACACCAGCATGGAATCGGTGCCGTCTTCATGGTCGCGGCGGTGCTCTTCGCGCTGGCGATCCAGGATCAGCGATCCCGTCTTGCGCGCGAAACGGCTGCGGCGAAACGGAATTTCGGCTCCGATATTCATTTCAGGCTCTCCTCTTTGGAGGAGAAACGCGGCGGGGCGGGGAAAGTTCCCCTGTGGGAGGGTTTTTCGGCGACCGTTTTAGGCGAGCAAGGGAAAAGGCAGCCGGGTTCCGTTCGCGGCATCGGCCAGCGTATGCGCGTCCAGTTCGGACAGGAAGGCGCCCATGGCCTTGCGCAGCAGGGCCGTCAGCCCGCAGGCACCCTGGAGCAGGCAATTGCCGCAGTCTGCCGGGCTCATGTTCGGTTCGGTCAGCCGCACCACTTCTCCCAGCGTGATCGTACCTGCCGGGCGGCCGAGGCGAAATCCGCCGTTCCGGCCGCGCACCGTCTCCAGCAGGCCCGCATTGCCGAGCAGGTTCACCACTTTCATCGCATGGTTGCGCGAGATCGCATGGGCCTCGGCCACCTGGGCGATCGAGAACAGCCGCTCGGGTTCCACGGCGGCGTGGAGCAGGATGCGCAAGGCGTAGTCGGTGTGCGCGGTCAGGCGCAAGGCGGCTTCTCCGATAAATGATGCAGCTTGTTTACATCTTTTTAGATCGGCGTATAGATGCATCCAGTTTGCATCTTTAAAAAGGACGAATCGAATGGCCGCTCCGCTCAGCGAACAGACCGTCGCCACGATCAAGGCCACCGCGCCCGCGCTCCAGCAGCACGGGGTGGAGATCACCACGCGCATGTACGCCCGCCTGTTCGAGAATGCCGAGGTGCGCGCCATGTTTGATCAGGCCGCCCAGGAATCGGGAGAGCAGCCGCGTCGTCTGGCAGCGGCGATCCTCGGCTATGCCCAGAATGTCGACAAGCTCCAGAACCTGACGGGCGCGGTTGCGCGCATGGTGCAGCGCCATGTCGATACCGGCGTGAAGGCCGAGCACTATCCGCTGGTGGCCGAGGCGCTGCTGCCTGCCATCCGCGAAGTGCTGGGCGCCGAGGTGGCCACCGACGAAGTGCTTGCTGCCTGGGGCGAGGCTTACTGGTTCCTGGCCGATATCCTCATAGGCAAGGAAGCCGCAGCCTACGCGGAGCTGGAAGCGGCCTGACCTGACACGTCGTCCCGGATCAGGTCCGGGACGACGTTGTTCTGCGGGCTTCCGTTGTTCTAGCGCGTGCCGACGCCGCTCTCGAACTGCGATTGCAGGTTCGCCAGCGTTGCGCCCGAGATCGGCGGCAGGTCCTTTGCGGCCTTGCCTTTGCGCAGGGCGGCGCGGTCCTTTTCGGCCGGGTCCACCACGCGCACGCGCACGGCCGCCTTGCCTTTGCCCCGGATGCCCAGCGCCTCGGCCGCCCCGCGCGAAAGGTCGATGATCCGGGCGCTTTCCCCGAAAGGTCCGCGATCGTTGACCCGCACCAGGATGCGGCGGCCCGTATCGAGCGCGGTCACTTCGACGTAGCTGGGCAGGGGCAGCGTCTTGTGCGCCCCGGTGATCCATTGGGGGCGGAACCGTTCGCCGTTGGCGACCTGGTTGCCGGATTCGCTGCCGTACCAGGTGGCATAGCCGAGCATGTCGTAGCCGGGCTCGGCGGCGGGGGTGTAGGTGCTGCCGCGTACCTTGTACGGCGGCCCGACGCGAACCGGGGTGTCGCTGACGGGGCGGAATTTCGTGCCCCCGCCGCAGGCTGCCAGCGCCGCGGTGAGGAGGATTGCGAATGCGGGCCTCAGCACCGCCGTTAAACTGCCGCTCATGCGGGGGGACTAGCCTCCGATGCGCCGTCCTGTCCATGGTAGGAGGAACTTCGCGGCGTTACGGCAGGTTGTGCAGGGTCGAAGGAGTCAGGCATGTTCAAGTCGATAGCCGTGGCCGCGCGCGATCGCGGGCGGATGGCGGAAGTCTCGGCGGTGATCGCCCGCTTCGGGCTGGACGCGCTGGGGGTGCGCCTCGGGATCGGGGAGGGTGAGCCTGAAGAGAGCGCCGAACCCCGCGACTTGCCGACGCGGACGCGCAAGGCGCTGGAAGCGCTCGGGCCGACATATGTGAAGCTCGGCCAGATCCTGGCCACGCGGCGCGATCTTCTGCCGGATCCGTGGATCGCCGCTTTCGAGCAGCTTCAGAGCGATGCCCCGCGCATTCCTTTCGACCAGTTGCGCGGAGACGTGGAAGCGGCGCTGGGCGAAGCGCCCGAAAGTGCTTTCGCCCGTTTCGATACCGAGCCGCTGGCCGCCGCCTCGATCGCGCAGGTCCACCGCGCGCGTCTGCATGACGGCACCGAAGTCGTCGTGAAGATCCGCCGACCCGGCATTCGCGCGCGGATGGAGGCGGATCTGCGGCTGATGCGCCATCTCGCCGCGCTGGCCGAGGCGCGCAGTCTCGTCGTGCGGCGGATGAAGCCCTCCGCCATGATCGAGCAGCTGGGGCGCGAGATTCTCGACGAACTCGATTTCGCCAATGAAGGCCGCAACGCCGACCTGCTGCGCGCCGATCTCGCGTCGCTGGAGCGGGTGGACGTGCCGCGCATCCATTGGCAGTGGACTGGCGAGCAGGTGCTGGTCATGGACTATGTGGAGGGCATTCCCCCGCGCGATCCCGAGGCGCTGCGGGCGGCTGGGATCGATCCCTCGCGCATCGCCTCGCTGGGGGCGGAACTGGTGCTGGAGATGGTGCTGGTCAATGGGCGCTTCCATGCCGACCCGCATCCGGGCAATCTCCTGTGTCTTTCCGGGGACCGGCTGGCGCTGCTCGATCTGGGCTCGGTGGGCTTCGTCAGCCCGCGCCGCCAGCACGAATTCCTGACGTTCATCCTCGCCCTGCGCAGCGGCGATCCCGGCGGCGTGGCGGACATGCTGGCGACATGGTCGCAGGACGGCGAAGTCCCGCGCGAGAAACTGCTGCGCGCCTCGGAGCGCCTCGTCGCGCGGCATGGCACCGGGGCGCTGGTGCTGAACGCGATGGTGGCGGACTTCTTCCCGCTGCTGCGGCAGGAAGGGCTGGTGCTGCCGCCCGACCTCGTGCTGATCTTCAAGGCGATGGTGACGATGGACGGCGTGCTGGCCGGGATCGCACCGGACTTCGACCTGTCGGAAGCGCTCGGGCGGATGCGCGGCAGGCTGGTCGCCTCGCGCCTCCAGCGCCTTGCCGCGCCGGACAAGCTGGAGACCGCGCTGCTCGAACTCTCGCGGGTGGCCGAGGAAGCGCCGCGCTTCCTGCGCGCGGCGGCGGTGCGGATGGAAGCGCCGCTACCGCCCGCCCGCGACGAAGGCACGGCGCGGGCGGTCAGGCTGGCGGGATGGCTGGTCGGCGGCGCGGTGGTGATCCATGCGGCGGCGGGCTTGATTGTTCACTGGTTCTAAGGCCTCGGTCGTCCCAATGCCACGCCGCAAGTTCCCAAAAACTTCGTCATTGCGAGGAGGCGAAGCCGACGCGGCAATCCAGAGCGGGCGCAGAGCCGCCCTGGATTGCTTCGCTATGCTCGCAATGACGAGGTGGGGACTGGATGACGAGGTGGGGGGACGCGAGGTAGGGGGCTGGACGCCGAGGTAGGCTTACTTCCTTACCGCGTCCGACTTGTCCCGCGCGGCCTTGAACTCGGAGCCGGCCTTCCACTGCGGCCACTGCGCCGAGTTCGCCAGTTCCTCGCCCATCGTGCGGACCAGTTCCACGTCCTGCACGGCGCCTTCCATCTTCCAGTCGGGCGACCAGGCATCGCAGGCCTGGTGATAGCACTGGCCGGTATAGGCATCGATCCAGGCCTGCCCCGCCTTGACGCCGCCCTGCTTGAGGTCCGAGGCTCCGGCAATGCCCATCATCAGCATCACCGGCACGCCGCGCTTGGCGAAGGAGAAGTGGTCGGCGCGGTAGAACAGCCCGCGTTCCGGCAGGCTTTCCGGCGTGACCCGGCGCCCCTGCGTGGCGGCGATGCGGGCCATGTCGTCCTCCAGCGTGTCCTGCCCCTTGCCGATCAGGGTCACGTCATTGGCGAGACCGGCGGTCTGGAGCACGTCGATGGTGAGGTTGGCGACGGTCTTCTCCATCGGGAAGACCGGATTGGCGGCATAGAATTCCGAGCCCAGCAGCCCGCGCTCCTCGGCGGTCCAGGCGGCGAAGACCACCGTGCGCTGCGGCGCGGGGGCCGCCTTCATGACGCGGGCGATGTCGAAGAGGGCGGCAATGCCGACGCCGTCGTCGTTGGCGCCCGCGCGGTAGATGCGGCCCTGCGCGTCGGGAGCGCCCTTGCCGTAGGCATCCCAGTGCGCGCCGAACATCACCGTTTCGTCCTTGCGCGTGGTGCCGGGGATCTGGGCCAGCACGTTGTGGCTCATGACTTCCTGATGGTTCACCGGCACGTCGGCATCGAAAGTGACGCCCTTGAGCGCGACCGGCCGGAAGTCCGGGCGGCGGGCGGAAGCCGACAGCTTCGCAAGATCCAGCCCGGCCGAGGCGAACAGCCGCGTCGCTGCCTCGCCCGAGAGCCAGCCCTGGAGGGCAAGGCTGGTGAGCTTGTCGGATTCGCGCACGATATCGTAGTTCTCGCCGCCCGGGCTGGTGACGACGTTCCAGCCGTAGCCCGCGCCCGCCGTGTCATGCACGATCAGCGCGCCCACGGCGCCCTGGCGGGCGGCCTCCTCGAACTTGTAGGTCCAGCGGCCGTAATAGGTCATCGTCCGGTCGCCGAACTTGCCCGCGACTGGCTCGCCCTTCTTTGCGTAGAAATCCGGGTCGTTGATGAGGAAGACGACGACCTTGCCCTTGAGGTCCATGCCCTTGAAGTCGTCCCAGCCGCGTTCCGGCGCGTTCACGCCGTAGCCGACGAAGACCACCGGCGCGCCGGCGATGCGCGCGCTGTCGTCGGGCCGCAGGGTGGAAAGATAGATGTCCTTGGCGACCGTGACCGGCATCGCCCCCTTCGGCCCGCTGAAGGCCAGCGTCTTCGGCGCGCCCAGGGTGGTGTGGAGCAGCGGCACTTTCTGCACCCATTGCCCGTCCGGCCCGGCGGGCTGGAGGCCGATGTCCTGGAAGCGGGCGATGAGATAGCCGATCGTGCGCTCCTCGCCCACGGTGCCCGGCGCGCGGCCCTCGAACGTGTCGGAGGCCAGCGTCTTCACGTCGGCCACCATGCGGTCGCCGTCTATGGCCTCCCGGGCGATGGCGGGGTGAGACACGGTGGTGGCGAGCAGCGCGGCGAGCGGCGCGAGGAGGAGCGAAGTCTTCATGATCTGCGCTTTTAGGGACCGGGGCAGGGGAGGCAAGGGGCGCGTCGTCCCGGATCAGGTCCGGGACGACGAACATCGCCGCCTACTTGTAGAACCCCTCGCGCAGCTTCACGCCGTGCTCCAGCCAGGCCTTCATCGCCGCCAGCATGCCGGTCCAGCCCTCGCAATTGCCGTAGGAGGCCTTGAGGCCCTCGGGCGTGTCCGACCAGCCTTCCTCGCTGATCTGCACGAGCGTGCGCCCGTCGTCCAGCGCCTCGAAGGCGAAGGTCACCAGCGTGCGGTTCCGGCCCTCGACATCGGGGAGAACGGCATCCGCCTCGCCGTCCCAGCGCAGCAGGATATGCCGGTCCTGCACCACTTCGACGACATGGACGGGAAAGGCGCCGGGAAAGTCGTGGAAATCCCAGGTGACGACGCTGCCGGTCTCCAGCCGCCCGGCAGCGCCGCCGGTGGTGAAGTATTCGGACAGCACGCCCGGCGCGACCACCGCTTCGAACACTTCGGACAGAGGCTTCGCGATCCGCCCGGCAACGGTGAACTTCGGCTTCATCGCTCGTCTCCCTCAGGTCCCCCCGCTTATGAACCCGCAGGCGCCGTTCTCCTATGGGTGAGATTGCGGAGCGGCGGTTTGTTCGGGGTTGCTGCCATAGACCCACTCGCCAAACAGCGGCGCCAGGTCGCGTCCGCTGGCCGCTTCCATCGCCGCCTGCAAGTCGCGGCTGGTGACGGTGCCTCCTGCATGGGCGCGGGTGTAGCGGCGCAGGCCCGACCAGAACGCCGCTTCGCCAAGCTGCTCGCGCAGATGGGCCATGAACAGCGCGCCCTTGCCATATTGAACGGCGCGCCGCGCGCCCAGCGAGGGGTAGCGGCCTGCCCAGGCCAGCGGCTTGTCGAAACCCAGCGCTCTGGCCCGGTCGAGCCGGGCGCGCGCCACCCTGAGTTCCGCATCGTAAGCGGCGCGGCCGTAGCGATGCTCCTTCCAGGCCGCGGTCATGAAGGTCGTGATCCCCTCGTTGAGCCAGAAATCCCGGAGCGTCTCGCAAGTAACGAGATTGCCCCACCATTGATGGGCCAGTTCGTGAACGATCGCCCAGTCCTCTTCGGGCACAGCGTCACCTGAAGGCAGGGAATCCTTGCCGAGCACCGAATAAGTCGCGGCTTCCTGCGCTTCGCCGCCTTCCACCAGAAGCTGGCTATAGGTCCGCACCGGAAGCGGCAGGCCCGCCTTGCCGGAAAGGAAGCGGACCATCGCGGGCGTTTCCGCAAACCGGCGCTTCAACTCGGTTTCACCGGCCACGTCGGAGAGGAGGGCGAGTTCCGCCCCGCCGACCCGCGCATTCGCGCGGGCGAAGCGGCCCACCGCGAAGCCGTAGAGATAGGCGGAATAGGGGCGAGGGGCCTGCCAGCGATGGATCTCGCGGCCGTCCGGCCCGGGCCGAACGGCCGTGCGGCGGCCGAGCGAGAGCGTTTGCATCCCGGCGGGCACGCTGAGGTCGAGCGAGAAGGCGGCCTTCTCTCCGAACTTGTCCTGGGCGCAGATCATCCAGTCGCAGGCGAAATAGCTGGTGTAGAGCCCCGTCGCCGAAGCGGCCAGGCCGCGCGCGGGCCGTCCGTGATAGGTCAGTTCCAGCCTGACCGTGCGGCCCCGCGCCAGCGGCCGGACGAGATCGAAGGCAAGCGTCTTTTCCCCCCGGCGCTGCGCGACCGGCGCGCCGTCCAGACGGGCGCTGTCGATGCTGAGGCCGTTGCCGGAGAAAATGAGCCGCTTCAGGCCCTCGCGGGTCGCGCGCAGCGATACGATCTCGCGCCCGGCGATCGTGCCGCCTGCCATATCCGGCGTCAGCGCAAGCGCGTAGCGGGTGACTTCGAAACCCTCACCCGCAATCTCCCCGTCCGCCGGCGCTGCGCTTGCTGAACAAGGGAGGGCGATCGCGGCGCAAAGAAGCGGCCATGAAGCCCTGCGGCGCGGCATGCTCATTCGCAGCGCGAATAGTCTCCCGCGCGGCAGGCGGCCACGTCGCGGCGCCACTGGGCGAGGTCAGCCTCGTAGTCGCGGCGGGCTTGGGCATAGGCGCGCGACTGACCGGCATATTCGCGCCTGCCCGCCTTGTAGTCCGCCATGTCCCGGTTATGCCCCTTGTCGTCGTCGGCATAATCGACGCCGGAATAGTCATCCTCGTCATCGCCGCCATGACTGTCGCGATAGGCCTTCCAGCCCGAGGCATACTGCGCGTCGCGCTTGCGGACATAGTCCAGCTGGTCGCGATTGAGCTTGCGGATGATCGCGGAATCGCGGGCGATATCCTCGGGCGTCATGCGATCGTTGGGATCGTCGGCATGGGCCGTGCCCGAAAAGGCCTGCGCGGAAAGCACCGCCGTGCCCAGCACCAGCAACATGCGCCGCAGCGACCTGGCCGGACGCATCATCGGACCCCTCATTATTCTCGTCTCCGTCCCCGGGTTATCTTCCCGCTCCTTGTCGAGGCGGCGAGGCGGATGCAAACCGGGATGCGACGAGCAGTGCTCCCGCGCGACGAGGTGGGTTTGGCCTGAGGCAGGTGGATTGGTTTCGAGTAAGGGCCGGCTGCTGTTTTGGACACGCTCATGGCGGACATTGCGGGAGCGTGCTGGGCCTAGGGCCCGGCTAGGAAAAGCAGAATGGTTCGCGCAGAGGCGCGGAGGCGCAAAGATGTCCGCTCGCGGCAGCGCAGCTTTCTTTTCCATCGGCGCGTTTTCCTCACCGCTGAAATGATGAAAGAGTTCGAGGCGTCACGCGACACCTTTGCGCCTCCGCGCGAACCCGTTTTTTCTGCCTTTTATCGAGCGGCAGCTTCCGCCCCTTTACGGGCATCATCGCAGCCGCACGAACTTTCCGAAAGCAGTCGGATAATTAAGGATCAAGCGGACGGCGAATGATTCAACGTACTTCGTTTTGAGTAATAAGAGGAGCCTTCAACCTTCTGGAAGATACAGTGATAGAGCCCAGCATTCCTGCGCAAATCAGCTTAATCGCAGCTTCGCTAGATGATTTTACGGCCTCATCAGTGATGCCGGATGCGTTTGGAGGTCAGGATGGAGGCGCGGCAAAAATGTGGCGCCAATCAGCAATTAGATTCCTCACCGATTGCTTAGAGTCGGTTTCGAAACTCACGCTGACCGAGCCAAACGGCGTAGCATGAGCATGGCGGCGG